>NZ_JAKRFY010000023.1:0-111097 GCF_022347805.1 Pseudoalteromonas sp. Of7M-16
ATTGTAGTGGCGGAGAGATAGGGATTTGAACCCTAGATACGCTATTAACGTATGCCGGTTTTCAAGACCGGTGCTTTCAACCACTCAGCCATCTCTCCGAAACTTGTAAAATTATGTCTGAGACACAATTTATAAATTTAGTGGCGGAGAGATAGGGATTTGAACCCTAGATACGCTATTAACGTATGCCGGTTTTCAAGACCGGTGCTTTCAACCACTCAGCCATCTCTCCGCAGCGGGGCGAATAATAGGGAAACACTTTTAGAATGTGAAGCTTTTTTTTTGCTTTTTTGATTGTTTGGCTAATTTTCGGCTCGTTTGTAGACAAATCCATCTGTTCTGGTGACTTTTTTATCAATCTCTTGTTATCCCTGAACTATTTGTCTCAAAATATGGTCTACTATTCGAGAAAGGTTTGCTCAAGCATGTAACTCTTGGTAATCTTTGATAAGTTTAATTATCGGAACATCGTGTTTCTTTTAAGGAGCTATAATATGGCGTTCAATCATTCGTACACTACTGAAAAAGCAGTATTGTCAACGACTGAAACTAATAAAGTGCTTAAAAACACTTATTTTCTGTTAGCAATGACTTTGGCCTTTAGTGCCATTACTGCTGCAATATCAATGACAATGGCACTGCCACGTTTCACAGGCATGATCTGTTCACTCGTGGCTATGGGTCTGATTTTTGTAATTCACAAAAAAGCACACTCTCCATCTGCAATTGGTTTAGTATTTCTTTTCACCGGTATCCTTGGTTTTGGCTTAGGTCCGATGCTTAACGCTTATTTAAGTTTACCAAATGGTGGACTGTTGATCGCACAAGCTCTAGGTTCTACGGCTTTGATCTTCTTCGGTCTTTCAGCATACGCATTGACTACTAAGAAAGACTTTTCTTTCATGGGTGGTTTCTTGACTATCGGTATTTTAGTTACGGTAGGTGTTTCTATCGTAAATATCTTTATCGGTAGCCCAATGTTGTTCATTGCAATTAATGCGGTATTTGTACTGCTTATGTCTGCAATGATCTTGTTCGAAACAAGTAAAATCGTTACTGGTGGCGAAACAAACTATGTAATTGCAACGGTTGGATTATATGTTGCTATATATAACTTGTTCACGTCATTGCTTATGCTTCTTGGCATGTCAAATGATGACTAATCTCGTCATTCTGATAAAATAAGCCCCACTTGGGGCTTTTTTTATGGGTTTTCTTTGAGCCAATTTATTATTTCAGTACATTGTGGTCCTGAAGATCATGACTCTTTACAATGTATAGAGCGCTTCGTCAGCGCCGCACTCCAACAAAAGCACACAATCAAGTGCGTTTTTTTATACCAAGAGGCTGTACTACACGCCAGCCAGCACTTTCATTTATCCAGCGATGAGCTGCAAGTCAGCAATGTTTGGCAAAACATTCACAATCTAGGTATTCCACTTAAGTTATGTGTCACCGCAGCTGAAAAACGCGGTATCAACACCGCTGATACTGGGATATTTACAGTTGCCGGTCTCGCTGAGTTCGCAATGGAAACGTGTCAAAGTGATAAATGGGTACAATTCAAATGACCAAAAAAGTATTAGTGATTTGTGACGCTTCCCCTTTTGATAGCCAAAGAATACGAGACAGTCTAGATATGGCCTTAATTTTTGCAGCTGTCGATCAGGAAGTAAGCTGGCTGTTCAAGGGCCCCTCCGTTCTGGCGCTTAAAAAAGGCCAGCAGCCAAGTAAACTAGGCATAAAAGACTTTTTGAAACAGCTAAAAACATTAGAAATTTACGATGTTGACCGAATTTTTGTTTGCGAGTCTGCCCTGGCACAATTTGCATTGACTCCCGACCAAATGAGCATAGATATTGAGGCCTTAAACATTGATCAGCAAAAAGTGTTGATTAGCACACAAGAGCATGTGATTAAGTTATGAGTTCTACATTACACATTTTTTCAAAGCCCAAAAGCTATTACACTGCTTTTGATATAAACCTTGTTAGCGAACATGACAAAGTTTTACTGCAACAAGACGCGTGTTATGACCAATCTCAGTTTGCTTTAAACTGCCCTGTTCAAATCTATATGCTGGAAACATGTGCGATAGCTCGCGCAGTGACGCCAATAGACTCGATACAGCAAGTCGATGACCTGAGCTGGGTTGATCTTATTGCCAAATGTGACAAATCAATAACGTGGTAAATTATGCTAGAAGTAGATAACAAAATAATTGAAACCGACAAAGAGGGCTATCTTTTAGATCATTCAGACTGGGATGAGAGCCTCGCACCAATCATAGCGTCTCAAGAAAATATTACTTTGACAGACGCACATTGGGAAGTCATCAAGTTTGTGCGCAACTTTTATGAAGAGTACGGTACGAGTCCCGCAATCCGTATGCTAGTAAAAGCAATTGCGAAAAAGCTTGGTGAAGACAAAGGTAAAAGCATTTATTTATATAAACTTTTCCCTAAAGGCCCAGCAAAACAAGCAACTAAAATTGCCGGTCTGCCAAAACCAGCAAAGTGCATATGAAAAAGAGAAGGTGTTACCTTCTCTTCAACTTATTGTTCTAACAACTTGATATCATTCATCAACGGGCCAAGTAAACGGCACGTCAGGAATAGAAAGGCCTCTTGCCAATACTGATTCTGCAACACTAAGCGTTGGATCTGTTGGAGCCCATAAATCTGAATTAAACGCCGATGATGCATCTTCTGAGGCAATATCACCTAATACCCCGCTTGCATCTATATCAAATACGAAAGATCCTGAGCCATCATAACCACATGAGTTGGTTGGCGCATATTCAATATTTGCTCTATGGTCTGTACCTAAATATACATTCGTTGAAGAGTCAAACTCGAAGAATTGCCTTTGCGTAAATTCCTGCAAACTGTGGCTATTACCTGGACCGGCCCAATTACAAATAAATCCCTGTACCAAACCACTGGTTTCGTCAATATCAGTTCCATAGCCAAAGTGCGCCTCGCCATTTTCCAATGTCTCATCATTAAATCCAATGTTTAATATACGACTATGAGAATCATTGACACCAGCCTGCCACACGTAAGCATAATCACCAGCTAAACTAGTTAAGTTGAAATTTGCACCAAAGATTGCGAAGTTTTCACTCCAACCGTCGCTATTGTCAGTACTATGATATTTATTTTTTACATCCACTTGTTGGTCACTATTGAATGCATCTGCAACAGAGTGCCCACAGTTAACAGCTGACCTTGATTGCAATGACATTTGTTCGTTATTACGCTCATAGGCAAGCGATCCCACCAATGTACGCTCATTTTGACTGCAATTGCCACCCGGGAATTCAATTCCAGCTACGCCAACTTCGCCTTCAACTGAAAAGTTTAATAACCCTGTATAGTTTGTCGCGCTGCTCCCTGGTGTATGCATCATCGACATCATTATCTCATAGTCCGAGCCTGAGACTGTATAAGTCAAACCAATACTATATTGCCAAACCCCTGACGCAAGCTCTATATTCGCAGAACTGAAGGTGATATCAGCCAGCCCTTTCGAGTTCATTTGTGTGGTTAAGTCAACTGAGCTTCCTTCGGACGGTAACCCTGCCCCATCATCTATCGCAGCGGACACCATACTCGCCAATGTCATTAGCGCCATACGAGAGCGCTCTCTAACCGCGCGAAGTTGCGAATTTGTTTGCGCGACAGCACAAGCATTACCATTTTTTGCACTTGCGAGCCAAAGGCCAAGATCACCTGTTGGCAAAGTTCCTGAGCTAGTGCTTGGATCAGCAGCATCAGGGTGGCCCTGATAAGCAACTTGAGGGCCAAAGCAGTCAGCATTTACACTGTTTCTATAAAAAGAGCCAATTCTAAATACATCTCTCAGTGGCGTTTCTCCACTTAATAACGCGTCAATTCTTCTAGTTGCCCAGAAATAAGTTGGCGATGCCGGCCCTCTTGCTTCATGTGCTCGATAAACGTACTGCCGATCTTGCTCATCACTGCTATCTGAAAAAGGAGAGGCCACCGCCAGTGACTTGGGAAAATAAAGCCCTCTTTCACCCACTTCATTAGTGCTACTGTCATTTGTTGTGCCATCCTGTGTCGATGAATCATTATTCACGTCACTATTTTGATTGCCACTACTTTGACCCGAGTTGCTACTCTGATCACTCGAAGTTTGTTCACTCGCAGAGTCCTGCTGTGATTCGCTATTTACTTGAATTGGACTATCGCTCTCTGACGAAGAGCAACCAACAACCAAAGATGCCATAATTACGGGAATATAAGCTTTCATATTTGCATACCTTCTTTGTCTAACCCTGTACAAATAACTTATGCTAAAAAGTGCAGCGAAACAAAACTGACAGCATTAACACCTGTCATCAATTGTTCATAAAACACCCACCTTATGATGAGTTTTCGGCCACCTCAATGAGAATAATTATTCATTAAAATTGAGTATTAATTTCAACCATTAGATAACTTAAAGAATTATAAACACTTTCTCTAATGTAGAAATGTTAGCCTAAAACAACAGGCTTTATACAATTTCTTACATCAAATAGTGAACTTTCTCAGCGATTAGGTGCATCAAAAGCGGTAAAACGGGTTGTTAAGCCTAATTGGACGGGTCCGAGAGGCTTAACCTGTGAGCTTTGAGAGGTGTTGGGGATTCGAAACCTGATGCAGTAACTCGCTTACTTACTCAACCCGTTTCCAGATCTCGTATTCAATAAACTTACCATCTTCAACCAATTTGTGGTGCCATAAATTGTCTTTAACTTCGTACGTAAACGACATTGTGCGGCCAATCAAGCTATCAACATTTCCTAATGTTACTGTTTCAATGAACTTATTTCCTTTCACTTGATAAGTGCCTCCACTTGCATAGTGAAACTTATTGCCGCTGCTTGTTATATAACTGAAGTGAGACTCATTGATTATCTTAGTAGAGGTTACTTGAGGTGCGGAAGCCTTAACCCTGCCCGATTCAGTGGCATATTCGCCACTGACGAACTCCCAAGTTCCAACTAATGGGTTTGCAATTGTAATAGGACTTACAAGCAAACACATCAACACTAAATACTTCATAATTATCACCTTAATTCTTTGTAACTATTTTTAAGGCAATTATAAAATTAGGGTACTGCGATGAACAAATGCTTATTTTTCAAGTTGCCGTCGCTTCGATCATACAGCCTGCCCACAATCAGATTCATCAATAACTTTATTTATTAGGTCAAATAAACGTGCAAGCACTTTTTCAACATCTTGCCAGTTCTCTTGTTTCAGTAATAAATCAATTTGTGACACAGTTTGATATATTTCGTGACAATCAAACATCGCTGACGTGCCTTTCAAAGCATGAATGGAGCGTGCAAGGCCTTCATAGTCCTTATATTTTAGTTGATTCTGTAATTGCACGAGTTGCTCGTGCAACCCGTCAATATACTGCATTTTAAGCTGCTTAAATTCTTCATCAGGTAGACTAAGCTCATCATCAACAATAATGTTGAGATAGTGAGAAATCTTCTTCGCAAATTGCGCCCTGTCTATGGGCTTTGCTAAGTGATCTGTGAAACCTAATTTTATATACCGCTCGACTTCATGGCTCATTGTGTTTGCAGTAAGTGCAATGACAGGAGCAGTACAGCCTGTTGCTTGTATAAAGTTGAATGCTTGTTCGCCATCCATAACTGGCATTTGAATATCCATCAGGATTAAATCAAATTCATTGTCCAAAACAGCTTGGACCGCTAACTGGCCATTTTCTACTGCAGTAACATTCAGGCCCATTCTTTCTAATATACGAGTAATAAGGCGGCAGTTATCGCTGTGATCTTCTGCCAGCAACACCTCTCCTTTTAAATCTTCGGAATCTAATTCATGATTGGACTGCACATAAACATCACCTTGATGGTGAATATCTTCAAATGAAGTTACCCATTTAGTGCGTTCCGTAGTAAACAAGCTCAGCGACAAAGTAAATGACGTGCCTGAGCCAACCTCACTTTCAACTTCAATATCACCGTCAAGCTTTTGTGCCAAACTCTTAGAGATATTTAGTCCAAGTCCAGTCCCTCCATATTTTCGAGTAGTGGAGGAATCAGCTTGATAAAACGCGCTAAACAATTCTTTTTGCTCTTCTGACGTCATACCAATCCCTGTGTCTTTCACACTGATGAAAAGCCTTTCATCTTTACAGCTAACTTCAATTGAAATTTTTCCTACCGACGTAAACTTCAATGCATTTGAGGTTAAATTTAGTAATATTTGCCTTAACCTGGTCGGATCAATCACAACAAAATCGGGCAAAGGAAATTGATAATTGAGCTCAAACTCGAGTCCTTTATCACGTATTTGTTTACCGAGCAAAGACTCAACATGAGCAATCGATTGGAACAAGTTCGCTTCAATAAGCTCTACTTCAAGGCGATTAGCCTCAATCTTAGACATATCTAAAATGTCGTTTATCAACCCTAATACATGTCGTGAGTTTTGCAATATAACTGTGATGGCATGATTTCTCTCGTGCGGTTTAATATCGCCCAATATGATGCCATCGGCATAACCTATAATAGAGGTCATTGGTGTTCTAATTTCATGGCTCATATTTGCCAAGAATCGACTTTTAGCTTCGCTTGCATCGCGCAGTTCCGAAGCAAGCTGTTCCAATTCATAAGTCCGTTTAAGTACTTTCGCTTCTAGGTTTTTATTCAGCTCAATATTCTCTTCACTGGTCAAACGAACTTTATCCGCTACGGCAAATGCTAAAAACATCGCATCCAACGCGACACCAATTAGTCCGAGCAAATACAAATTAACAGCAATTGGCGGTAACAAACCTAGGTTGGTAAAGTTGCCAATCATATTTGGCACCGCCATACATACGTAGGCTAGTATGAAATATCTGGCAGGTTTAAACCCTTCTGATATACGTAAAATCCCGATATAAACGCCAAGGCACAATGCAACACCGGTGGACATAGTTGCCCATAAAAAGCCAAAACCAGGAAACAGAATACTAAATGGTGTCCCTATAGCAGCGATAACGCCAACCCAAATTGACGCAGAAGAAAGGTTTGGGTGTTTCTCCTTCAGTTTCAATAGGCAATTATAAAACAGCGCATTGCTAATTGGTGATAATGTAAAGCCAAGCCAATGTAAGTGAGCCGAATAAAAACCAAATAGTTGGTCCGAAATATGAAAGAAATGACTCCATGCAAACACCATGGTCGCCGCAAAAATCGCATAATATAGGTGAGTTAAATCTTTTGAGCCAATGTAGATGAGTAAATTGTATAAACCCAGCACGATACCAACGCTAAAGCATATCATCATGATTAAATTATCAATCACAACTTGCTCTTTAAAGTCTTTTACAGGCACCAACTCTAGCTTAATCGGAGTATAGAAATAGTCGCTTTCGAACAAGGTGACGATGTAATAGTCTTGATTTGGCAGCAGCTCAATAGTATTTCCATAATGAAACGCAAATTCATTTTGTACCATGCCACCGGAGTAATAACGTTTCACATCGTTTTTAGAATAGATCCTAGTTTCTATATTAGATAATACAGTGTTATACGGATATAGTACGAGCTGCTCGTAATTGGAAATATTCTTTATTTTGGTGACAAGCCAATAGCGACCTGAAAATAGCGCGCGATCTTGTTGCGCTTCAAGCCCACTTGCCCAGCTTGTTACGCTTTCAAATGACTCGGGGAAACGAGTGTCATCTTTTGCGGCAAGGACCAAGCCCCTGTCATGCAAATTAACCCCCGTCTCTATGCCATCGTAAACATACTGCTGAGCACTCAAAGAGCACGATATCAACAAAACTATAAAACTAAGTATTAATCTAATTCGATACATTATCGGCCTGACAACCCATTAAGATGAGCTAATAATACTCTAAAAGTTATATGTAACATCGATACCAACTCTTTGCCCCTCTCCTTTAAAGTCTTCCAACATTCCCAAAAATGAACTCAAATCAAACTTTAAGTGACTATATTCTTTATCAAACAAGTTCTTGCCCCAAAGGCCAACCTGCCAGCTTTCATATTGATATGTAATATTCGCTCGCCACAACGCGTAACTTGGCTGCATTGCATAAGGATTTTGGTTTTGGTCAAAGTAATACTCAGATTGATAGTCTACACCAATCACTGTATTTAACTCTCCGCTATTTATAGGATATGAATACGCCAGTTCAGCACCAATATTCCACTCAGAGGTAAAGGGTAGACGGTTATCCGTCAACTTATTACCTAACGGATCTATGAATTCTTCAAAGTTTGCTTCGGGAATATAGCCAATTGCCAAACGTGTTGTTAAATTGTCTACAAAGACATATTCAAGTTCTAACTCAGCGCCATAAATCGTTGACTCACCCACATTTTCTAGCAACTGTAGAGGCGGTGCATTTGGCGTAGAAGACGCTTGGTTCATAAATACTTGCTGGTCTTTGTAGTCATAATAAAACATCGCACCAGAGAGGAAGAATAGCCCGTCTCCATTTAATTTGAAGCCAACTTCATGCGCAAGAGTCTCTTCAGGGCCATAATCAGCCAGCCTTGCTTGTTCTGCAGACGAGAGCAAACCTCCATTATACCCCCCGCTTTTAGTGCCATTGGCAAGAGAGTAATATATTAGCAAGTTGTCTTTGGGTGTGTAATTCCATGCAAGCTTTCCTGAAATCCCATCGTCTTTAACTTCACCTTTGACTGTATAAAAAGGAATAATCGTGCCATCCAATTCACCTGGGGTGGTAATAAAGTTTAATCGAGAAACAGAATCATACTCCACAGATTCATCAGAATATCGAGCACCTATAGTGAACATGTGTTTCTTATCGAGTCGCCATTCGTACTGAGAAAATAGCGCAAGCGACTTAGATATTATTTCATTGTCATAGAAAAATGTCGTCGTTAAGGCCGGTGCTAAAACCCCCCTCAAGTCTCGTAAAATATCATTGTGATTATTTTGATAGATCCGCTCTTCAAGTTGGAATACCCCCAACGTCCAGTGGTTTTGACCTAGTTGACTTTGATACCTTAGTTCATTCGTAACAAGTTCACTTTTCAGCCCGAGCTCCCCTTCACATAAGCGAGCTGGGCTACCATCGCAATTAAAAGCGTGATCTCTATCTAGTCGATTAAAGCCATTTAAATAGGTCAAGTAGGCATCTTGTTGAACCTCCCATTGAAGCTCAAGCCCCCACCCTTTATATATACTTAAGTGCGGAGAATTATTGTTTACACTGACAGCCCAAAAATCTTCGCTACCATCATTAAAACCAAAACTGTCAACACATCCTGCACTCCCCGCTTCTCTTGGTGAACATTTTATCGGATTTGCAGGGTTAGGATCTTTGTATATACCGATATTGCCAACGGGCTGCACTATACCGTCCCAATGTCCGAAATAGCCTTTAATGTATGCGCTCCAGTTGTCCCATTCACCAAGGTAACTGACTCTGAGATCGCTTTGCGTTAAACCCGCTTCTGGGGAAGACTCCAAAAGGTTGTAACTTGTGTACTCGTAATCTGTGTGATTAAAAGCAAATCGGACAGCACTTTCGTCATTAATAGTCGCATTATAGGCACCTTGGGCCCTGCGCCAATCATCTGTTCCAACTCCAACTTTCACATAGCCATAATTACCATCGTCGGGGCGTTTCGACCTCACTAATAGCGCCCCTCCTGTACTATTCCTGCCAAATAAAGTGCCTTGTGGCCCCTTAAGCACCTCTACTTGTTCAATATCAAACAAGTTTGCAATTTGATTGTTGGCAGAACCCACAGATAAGCCGTCGACATACATAGCGACTGGCGAGGTATTTGCCGTGTTGTAGTCCAGCAGGCCAATGCCACGAATATTTATTGCTGGCGGCGTACCTTCAGCTGCATTTTGGCTGATCTTCAAGTTTGCCACATAATGACCAAGCTCTGTGGCATCTTTGATCCCTTGCTGTGTGATGCGCTCAGCGCTGATAGTGGAGATCGAGACGCTCACATCCTCGATATTTTGTTTACGTTTTTGGGCATATACCTCAATGACTTCCATCGAGTCATCGGTTGCATGTGTTGTATATGAACTTAAAAGTACCGGCATTAAAGATATAGATATGACAGAGAGTTTAAACATGTCCGTTCTCGTTAGTTTTTGCAGTATTCACCTTGCACTACTCAGTATAGCCCAAATGAAAAGACCTCCAATAAAATTGCAGGTCTTTTCTGTTACTTACCTCATATTATCTCTTAAGTACCATCTGGCTCAAAGCCATTTTCTCCACTGATTTCGTTTGGAAGCCCACAAATTGCTCTAGAGGTTTGCATACCGGCCATCACCGCAGCTTCAACACACCCTGCGTTGACACCCGTTTTGATCCAATCCCCTGTTATGAAAAGGTTTTTAAATATTGTGCCGTCGGTAGCTAAGCGAAAGTCACTGCTGCCAGTAACAGACAATACGTAGCGTTCACTTGGATCGACATTGACACGCCAATATTGTGAATCAAACCTTTGCTCCGTTGGCGCACTTTCAGGGTCATAAACAACATCCCAGATGAATTGATCAGCAGCTGTATAAGCTGAGGGCCACAAAGGTTTCATTTCTTTATTAAGCTTTTCAATAGCATTCGCTTTCACCTTAGCGGTTTGCTCTATTGGGAATGTGTGCTCACTTTCAGGAGGGTAATAATCACATGTAAATGCACTACAAAAATATGCTATGTTGCACGGGCCATCCGCAGGCCAATCTTCAACGGGCAATAAGTTTGACATAGCAGCCCACGTATCAAATGGTTGTGAAAAAGCACTGAGTATTGGTCGCTCTTCACTTGGCGGAGTATAGTTAAACCCAAGTTGCTCGTCAGTTTTATTTAACCACACTTGAAACGCTTGCGTTGCAACTGTTTTGACCTTTGTGCTTTGTTGTTCAAACCCATAATCAAGCGACAATAACTCAGGGCACAGGTGTTCTAATGAACCAACAGAAATACCAAATACAACTTTGTCGAAGTCACGCATACGTTTTAGCGTTTTTCTTGGCAAGGGTCTTTGATAGTGCCGCTCATATACACTTGGCCAGTCACTCCAAAATGACTCCAAGTTGATGTTATTTGCGCGAATGAGATCTGCTTGTTCATCGACAATTTGATCAAGGTTAGGTTTTGCCGGCCAGCATGGTAGGCCTTTAACATCTACAAAGGGTTGATACGCGCCATTTTTAAGCTCTACTTGCTCAATGATCGAAATTTCATCGACAACATAGTTCCCGTTCTCATCCTGTCCAGGCTTGAGATGTTCGACCTGATTAAAGAACTCGAATTTTACCCCCCGCTCGCTCAGCAACTCATAAATTGGCGAGAAAATGATGTCTCCCATGCCAGCTTGCATTTTCCACATTACACCGCCTTTATAGCAAAGCATAATTCGCAGCATTGCCAAAGATGCGACACCAGCCTCAACATCACCTCGCTCAAAGTCACCATCCACATAGCCAAATACAAGGTCATAAAAACCTCTAACTGGAGCAGATTCAACCGCGTACTCTTTGTCAGCGCCATTTCGCGCCAACCAATACTTAAAATCGTATTGATTGAGCACACCGAAGCCATTGGCATGAACTCTATCTCTGATCATCCCTACAGTCATAGCGATTGCCAAATCGGCACATATATACGCGCGTCGAACATTGGGGTTATCATCAATTAACTCGAGCGCCTCTGATCTCAGCCAGCGTTTTAACTTTCTGACAATATACCAAGTGACTAATCGATCTTTGGAATTTGATAATTTTTTGTCTTTTGCTCTGAGGCTCATTAAATCATGCAACTGAGATATAAGCAGTTTTGGTGTAGACAAAATGTCCTGAGCCTCGTCAACGGCACTGTCAAAAAATGATTTTACCTTGTCTTCCACACTGTCAAAAGCATCGGAAATTTCACCTGCCAAATGCTGTAATAGACTTCGGTCACGCTTTTTTCGCGTTTGCAGTTGAGTTTGCCGATTAGACGCCTCAATGGCCTCTTCCAGTTCATCAATCCATTTATGCAACCAGGCAACAACCAGCTCGATCAGTTGCCAAAAATGTAGATCGAGTGTGCCATCGGCAGGATTGCCGTCAATGAGTGGAAAGTCAACTGGCCACGTTTCCCATTGATTATCAATATACTCTTGTAATACAACAAAGCTATGGGGCTTAAGTGCTTGCTGCCATGTATGGATAGGCACGGTCGATGGTCGGTTCAGTTCATTATAAACCGTCTCTATCGCACGAAACGAGTTTACATAAGCCCCAAACCAAACATGCAAACCATGCTCCTCGATTCGCTCACCTAACTGTGCGTTTCTGCCACTTGCGCCTTTACCGCCTAAACGCCACCCCAATTGATAAACAGTGATGTCGTAAAGGTCTTGCCAATTTTCTTTTTCAGTTAGATAGACAGCGGCCGTCATTGCAGACACACCGCCGCCCAAAATAGCAATATGTTCTTTAGTCATGTTGTTCCCTTACTTTGTATTATAGATCTGCGGTGACGATCTCTTTTGCACCGTCTTGATCAAAGTCCATGCATAAAAAGTAAGGAAGCTTTGCAAATTGCTCACCCACTTTTATGCCGAACATTTCTTGTAAGGGAAAAGCATCCACTTGGTTAAAAGTAACCTTATATTCATCTTTCAAAAAGCCCAACTTGTGGACTTTTTTCACTGTGGATGGAGAGTGAACAACCGCACTATAAACACTGTTTTCAGCATAACCATCTGGAAACTGTTTAAATAATATTTGTGCGAGTTGTGGATTGGTAAAACCTGTGAACAGTTGTTTGAAAAAGTCGATGCTAACGCCCAAGTCATGCACACTACTGTGGATCAAATCAGCCACTTCTTTGCCAATCTCTATGGCTTCTTCAAACCATGTATCATCATCAGCAACACGATTGATCGACAACAGTTCATACCAAGCCATTTTTTTGTTTGGCTCAAAAGGCTGAAATGTCTCTAAGCTCAATGAAAAATGATCGGCCCTATCTTGGCTACTTGGCATTTGGTACTTACATAAATACTTGTTGTACCCCCAAGTTTCGCGGCCATTGACCAATGCATTGATATTATTCACTGTAATAAATGCGGGATACCAATACAGATGGGTCATTTTATTTTGTTGTTTATTGATCTGAGCAATAGGCAACCAAACGATAATATCTGTCTCTTGCATATAGCCATAATCACTAAACGGCGGTACTTTTGAGGCAATATTTTCAATATCTGTAAATGTTAAGAGGCAGTACGACGACAATGCCCTAAACGCGATGGTTTCACTTGGAACACTATTGAGCGTGGAGTCAACGTAACTTTGAATAGTTTCCAGCTCCCCTTTAACAAAAAAGCCATACATCATTGCATTTAGCATTCTGCATGGCGGTTTAGCAATTGGGTTACCGGGGAAGTGTCTATAAGGAATACGGGGCTGATCTGACATACATAACTCCTTTTCATTAAGTTTTACATAGTCAATTCTAGTCCACTTTTTATCCTTCGGTTGGCTAATTTCAACTTAATTGCTTCTTCAATACTGTACTGACACAATGCCGTAAAATGCTGTAAAGCAGACGCATTAAATTGAGCAGACAATGAATTCATAAAGCCATGTTCATACCGTGTTCGATAGCATTGTATACCGGGCATAGTTGAGAGGTGGTGGATCACAGGTTTAATATCAAAATGCTTTTCTTGGTAAGGGAAATAGATATCAACATCACATCTAGGGTGAAGCTGCAAATAGTTTCTAATTTGACCTGGATAAAATGCGATAAGTTTTGTGGTACTTTTAATTGGCATTGCCGAAAGAGCACGCCAGCTAGCTACAGCACCTGCTGAAAAGCCAATAATCAGATCAGGTTGCTTGTCTGAGATAGCCTCAACCACTTTTTGAAAATATTTATCATGACCTACAGAGCCAATAAATTGCTTATAGGCACTTTCTTCGTCTCTATTCAAATGCCCTTGTCTAAAAGGGTATGGAGAACATATTGAGGTATTTCCATCTAGCTCATTGACGAAGTTCTCTAAACATTTCGTTTGTCCAAATATGTCACTGACGATAAGCGTATTCATAGTTTTCTCTTATTATTGAAATTAACTTAACTCGCCAACCTTGTATTTTACCTTAAGTATGATTTGTAGAACACTCTTTAATACTCAACAACAAGACCAATCCTTGAATTAACTCATTGGCCACCGCTTTAACTTGCTTTAAGGCTGGTGTACGAATTTAAATGTAGCAAATACATATAATTTGTAAAACAAATTACAATTAATATACATAACGAAAAATTATTTAATTTGTTCTGAATTGGCAATTCAAGGGGGTTTGTTGCTAAGCTTTATTAGTAACAACAACATGAGGGCTTGATGTGCGCAAAGCTTTGCTACTATTAATAATGTTGACATGTGCAGCTGAAAGTAAAAGCATTGACTGGATAATCACAGACTTCCCGCCCTATTATATGATCAGTGATGCCAATGAAGGTACGGGCCGAGACGAGTTGATCATTGACTTACTTCATCAATATTTACCAGCATACAGTGACAACAAAGTGTATTTTCCGGCAAGTCGTGCGATAAGAGCACTCAGTGACAAGCGACACACATTTTGTATGCTCTCTTTACATAAAACGCCGCAACGTCAAAAGTTCATTCAATTTAGTAATCATTACACCACGGTAGGGCTCTCCCCCACTATTGTCATGGCCAAAAAAACACTAGAGGCATTGGGCTATCAGGATCTTGAGCAAATCAAACTCAAAAATTTTATAGAACAACACAAGCTAGTGCTTGGCGTGATGATGCAACGCTCATACGGTAAACAATTAGATACTATCATTGGCTCAATGCCTAAAGGGCAAGTTGTTGTTCGGCCTGGTCAGGATGCACTGGAAAGTTTGACACACATGTTAAGCAAAGGTCGCGTAGATGCCGTCATTGGCTATCCAAGTGAACACTTTTACTTACACCAATTAACTGGTCAAAAAGAAATGGTTCAGCTATTAATTGAAGATGTGCAACCCATTGCATATGGGTATGTTGGGTGCACTAACAATGAGGATGGTAAGCAAATAATTAATGAAATTGATCAGGTTTTAAACGACGTAGCTAAAAGTCAGGCATTTAAAGAGATCATGCTAAAGTGGCTGCCAAGTTACCTCAATATCAAGCTCAGCACGCTGATGAAAACCTCTAAAGCAGAATAACCCAGATACTAAATCTCTCAGTATCTGGGACGCATCGATTAAATATTTGTCACATCGATAAACAGCGACTCATCAATGTTAGTAGATGACACCGTCGCCTCACTGAATTGATATTCGTCGCGATCAGCTTCTCTATCAATGGGTAAGTTTTCGAAGTCAAACAAGTTGGTATCTGCGAGTTGGCTTGGACTTACGTTTTGAAGAGACTTGAAAATACTGTCAACGCGTCCAGGTGTCTTTTTGTCCCACTCGATAAGCATCGCCTTGATATTCTGCCTCTGTAAGTTTTCCTGAGAGCCACATAGATTACATGGAATAATAGGGAAGTTTTTATGTTCCGCATACTTGATCAGATCTTTTTCTCGGCAATAGGTTAAAGGCCTGATAACGACGTTTCTACCATCGTCCGATCTTAATTTTGGCGGCATTGCTTTTAATCGAGAGCCATGAAACATGTTTAAAAACATCGTTTCAACAATATCATCCATGTGGTGACCCAGCGCCAATTTAGTCGCGCCGATCTTTTCAGCAAATGAATATAAGGTGCCACGGCGTAAGCGAGAACACAGACCGCAAGTTGTCTTTCCTTCAGGCACCTTCTCGCGCACGACTGAGTAGGTATCTTTATCAACGATATAATAAGGAATACCCAAGGTTTCGAAGTACTCAGGCAAAATATGCTCGGGAAAGCCCGGTTGTTTTTGATCCAAATTTACGGCGATGACTTCAAATTTAATGGGCGCAGCTTTTTGCAAATTCAGTAAGATATCTAGCATGGCAAAAGAGTCTTTACCGCCACTAATACAAGCCATTACAACATCACCCTCTTCGATCATGTTGTAATCTTTAATTGCGTTACCTACATTTCTGCGCAGTTTCTTCTGCAACTTATTAAACTCTAGGATTTCTTTTCTATCGTCTGTTTGATTCATTACGACTTCTCAAGCCCAAAACGGATGGCTTTTAATTGCTACGGGTAAAAATTTTAAGGTGTGAATTATACGGGCTTTTACATGAGGTTGGAACATATCAATTTAGATAAACAAATTACATTTCGAAAAAGTGCTCTTCTGGCATAAAAAAGCCTCAAAAATCAGCGTTTTTGAGGCTTGTAAAGGACCTTTACAATAATGAATCTAGCGCATAGCCATCATCATTTTTGCTGGCTCTTCCAAGTATGACTTCCACAAATTATTGAAACGAGCAATGGTTCCACCATCAATAACTCGATGGTCGCCAGACCAACTAACTTGCATAATAGAGCGTGATACTACGTTACCGTTTGCATCAAACCTTGGCAAATGTTGCAGCTTACCGAGCGCTACAATTGCCACTTCAGGTTTGTTAATGATCGGTGTAGCAGTCGTGCCACCAATTGCACCAATGTTAGATATCGATATCGTGCCACCTTTTAAGTCATCTGGTGATACACGCCCTTCTCTGGCCGCATCAGTAAGCTTTGTCACCGCCTCAGCAACATCGACAATCGACTTGTTTTGGCACCCTTTGATATTTGGTACCAACAAACCTAACTTACTGTCGACTGCCATACCAATATTATGGTCATCAAAATAGGTGATTTCCGTGCAGTCATCATTCACTTGAGAGTTCAAGATTGGGAACTCTTTAATTGCCAATGATAGCGCTTTGATAAAGAATGGCATCATTGTCAACTTAATGCCTTGCTTCGCATACTGCTCTTTCAAAGACAATCTCAGTGCGATTAGATCTGTTAAATCAATTTCATCACTGTAGGTAAAATGCGGAATTGTAGAAACAGATGCTACCATTTGCTTGGCCATCGCAGCTTTCATGCCGCGAATAGGCTCAACGCGTGTGCCACCAACACTTGGCGTCGCTACTGGCGCAACTGGACTTTGAGGCTCAGTTGTCGCTACAGCTGGCGCAGCACCTTGTTTGAGGAATTTTTCTAGGTCTTCTTTATAGACACGACCATTTTTGCCACTGCCTGGGACCAATCGAATATCAATATCCATTTCGCGAGCACGGCGTCTAACTGCTGGAGAAGCGACCGCTTTACCATTGACGACAGGTGCCTGGGCTGCTGGTGTTTCGACAGCTTGTGGTTTATGTATAGCAAGCTCAGCTTCAACTGATTTCGCAGGTGTTGATGTAGCACCAACAGAGTCCGCCAAACGAACTTGGAATAATGGGCTGTGTACTTGAGCAATATCGCCCTTTTGGTAGTAAAGCTTTTCAACAATGCCATCATACTTAGCAGGTATTTGGACAAGCGCTTTGTCAGTCATCACATCGCAAACTGCTTGATCTTCTTTGATTGACTCACCTTCGCTTACTAACCACTCAACGATTTCACACTCAACTATCCCTTCACCAATATCTGGCAAGATAAAGTCTTCAAGGTGTTCACCCTGTGTGCTTACTGCCTGTTCACTCTCTTCAACAGCATTGTTCGCAGCCTCTTGTGGTGCCTCACCTGCTACGTTCATTGCAAATAGCGGCTCATGTACTTTTGCGATGTCGCCTTTTTCATAATGCAGTTGTGTGATCACACCGTCATGGACCGCAGGAATTTGTACTAAGGCTTTGTCAGTCATAACATCACAGATTGGCTGATCTTCTTTAACTGTTTCGCCGACTGCCACTAACCATTCGACAACTTCACATTCAACAATGCCTTCGCCGATATCTGGTAAAATAAACTCTTTAGACATGACTTATCCTTAAAATTCCACTGACTTTTTAATTGCTTCAAACACTTTTAGTGCATCTGGCACATACTCTTTTTCAAGTGCTAAAGGATATGGCGTATCTAAACCACAAACACGCTCAATGGGTGATTCTAAGTGTAAGAAACACTCTTTTTGAATAGTCGCCGCGATTTCTGCACCGAAGCCGTTCGTGATTGGTGCTTCATGACTGATAACCAATCGACCGGTCTTCGTCACCGATTCAATTAACGTCTCAGCATCCCAAGGTAAAATTGAGCGAAGATCGATAATTTCACAGCTGATCCCGGCTTCCTCTGCTTTAATAGCTGCCTGCTCAATGATTTCCATTTGTGCACCCCAAGCGAGCACTGTAATGTCAGAGCCCTCTTTAACCACTTCAGCCTTGCCGATTTCAATGCTGTAATCTTCTTCTGGTACTTCACCAACAGATGCGCGGTACAAACGCTTCGGTTCAAAAAAGATCACCGGGTTGTCATCTTTGATACAAGCTCTCAATAAACCTTTAGCTTGATACGGGTTACGCGGTACAACTAATTTCAAGCCTGGTGTGTGCGCAAAATATGCTTCAGGTGATTGTGAATGATACAAACCACCGGCAATGCCACCACCATAAGGGGTGCGAATTGTTAAATTGCCTACGTCGAACTCATTACCTGAACGGTAGCGGAATTTTGCCGATTCATTGACGATCTGGTCAAATGCCGGAAAAATATAGTCTGCAAATTGAATTTCAGCTAATGCTGGAGCGCCGAAAGCAGCAAGACCATTGGCAAACCCTAAAATACCTTGTTCAGTCAATGGCGTGTTAAACACACGGTGCTTGCCATATTTTTCTTGCAATCCAGACGTTGCACGGAAAACACCACCAAAATAACCAACATCTTCCCCAAAAATACACGCTTGAGGGTGTTCTGCCATACTAATATCTAGCGCCGAGTTAATGGCGTGTAACATATTCATTTTAGCCATTATTTAATTCTCCCTGCTGTCACTGGATAGGCATCTGGATATTGCTTGATATGCTCTTTGAGTTCTTCGTATTGTTTTTGTAGTGCTGGAATTGGCGTGTCGTAAACATCCGAAACAAGCTCTTCAAGTGCTGGCTTTTGTACTTTTTCTGCTACTTTCAGTGCGGCTAGGATCTCTTCACGAATTTTATCTTTAATCGCTTCGTCTTCATTCTCATCTAACCAGCCTTGTTTCAACAACCAAGATTTAAATCTGGCCACAGGGCAGCTGTTCTTGAATTCAGCTTCTTCATCTTTTGTGCGGTAACCTGAAGGATCATCAGATGTTGAGTGTGCGCCTAAACGGTAAGCAATTGACTCAATTAATACAGGTTCACCTGTAGAAACTGCAATTTCACGGGCTTTTTTAGTTGCTTCGTAAACAGCCAGTGTATCGGCACCATCTACACGAATTGTTTTGATCCCGTAACCTACACCACGAGCGGCAATACCATCCCCCTTAAACTGCTCGTCCGCAGGAGTCGAGATTGCGTAGCCATTGTTGCGCGCAAAGAATATCACCGGCGCTTTGTGAACCGCAGCCATATTCAAACCCGCGTGAAAATCACCTTCAGAAGCAGCACCTTCGCCAAAATAACAAATCGTTACGTTGTCGATTTCTGAGCTAAGCTCACCTGATTCCTTATCAATATGCTTTAGCTTTTGACCATAAGCATATCCAGTTGCCTGAGGGATCTGCGTACCTAGAGGTGATGAGATAGTCAGGTAATTCAGTTCATTCGAGCCATAATGCACAGGCATTTGACGGCCCTTACCCAAATCCTTTTCGTTTGAGAAAAGCTGGTTCATAAACTGTTCTAGTGTAAAACCTCTGTAGTGGAGGGCTGCTTGCTCACGGTACTGAGCCATGATCATATCATCTTGTTTTAACGCAGCAGCACTGGCTGTAATTGCCGCCTCTTCGCCTAAACACTGCATGTAAAAGCTTATCCGACCTTGGCGCTGAGCAGCCTGCATACGTTCATCCAACAAACGGATAAATCTCATCGTGCTATATATTTTAAGTGCAGTCTCTTTATCTAATTCAGGCTTAGTTGCGCCATCTAAGATATCTCCCTGCTCACTTAAAATTTTCAATGTTGGGATGTTAAGCGCATGACCATCGATAAACTCGAGTGCATGGCTTATATTTAACGATATGTTATTGGGGTTAGTCATAACCTACCTTCTCTTGTTGTCATCGCCAATTTGCAATACTTGCAGCCAATAGCATTGACATAAAGCCCGCGGATTGATTTTTGAATAATTAGTGCGGTAAATGCAAATTACTTAAATTAAAGCTTTTGCCACTTTACGTTAACGTAAACGGTTATTCAACTAATCCTAGATGAATAACCGATAATTTGCATTTTTATTCTGGAAAGATTTCGATACGGTTACAAAAAAACTTTTATTTCAGAGGGTTAAACAAAGTTTTCGTTCACTTCCATAGGGATTACGGTTAATAATGCACGTTGACCTAGTGCTACTTTAGCATTCGGGAAGATAATTGCTTCGCCTTCTACTTCTGCAAATATCTCTGTATTTCCATCAGTTGCAAGTAGTTCACCCTTTGCAAATCCAGTGAAGTTGACCGCAGAATCAGGGAAAGGAAATGAAAAATCTTCACATGTCCGATTAATAGTTCGATGAACAGTAAACAGCTCAAAATCTTTTGCATCAAAATCTTTATATTTAACTTCTTTTTGGCTAATTAATGCACTAAGAGTTTGCTTTGTTGCTTCAAAACTCGCCATATTATTTTGGCCAAACGGTTTCACTTGCCCAAGTTCAACAGTGAATGCGTCAGCTTCGAATTGCTTTGACGAAAAGTAGCTGAATGTTGTGGCAGCCGAACTCATCATTAGCACAGTATTGACTCCGCAAGACAACAAGAACTGCAACTGTGACTTTTTCCAAGGCTTGCCATGCAAGAAAGGATAGACCGCAAACTTTTCGTTTTTTGAGCCTCGGATCGCCGTATGCAAATCGTAATGGGCACGATATCGGCCAGTTTCAACACTGGTGAAAAATTCGCGCACATATTTTTCTAGATTCGCGGCGCGGAGTTGCTCGGGGTTATCACTCTTGTTTTCATGCGCACCATTAAACAAGCGGTTTAAATTTTCATCGACAAAACGCTTGCCAATATTAATTGACTTTGGGTTGCCATAAATAAATAGAACTCGCTGCTTTAATTCAAGTTCACCGAGGATAATTTGCTTGATCAACTCGTCGCAAATTTCGATTGGTGCTGTTTCATTTCCATGGACCGCACTTGAAAACACAAAGTCTTTTTGTGTTTCACATTGAGGCGTAAATTGGATAACACCGGTGTCTAATACTTTAACCTCAGTACCGTTTTCCAATGTAAATTGGCTCGGCGCTAATTCAAACTCATTTTCACGAGTTATGGTTAAAAAGTCCCCTGTTGCTTTTAATGTATCAAGGTACATACTGTCACCTTATGAGAGAAGTGAAAAAAGAAAAAGGCCATCTAAAATGGCCTTTAATAATTGGATTATTAGCTAATCACGCTATCTACTAGCGCTTTCGCAGCACTTTCAAGTTCAGCTAAATGCGTTTCACCTTTGAATGACTCAAGGTAAATTTTATAAATGTCTTCAGTACCAGACGGTCTGGCTGCAAACCAACCTGACTCTGTAACTACTTTTAACCCACCTATCGCTGCGCCGTTACCTGGCGCATGGGTAAGAATGTCTGTGATTTTGTCACCAGCTAGTGTATCAGCTTTGACATCATCTACACTGAGCGCTTTTAATCTGGCTTTTTGCCCGTCGTTTGCTGGCGCATCGATTCGTTTGTAGCTTGGTGCACCAAATGCTTGCTCTAATTCTTTATATCGTTCAGAAGGAGTTTTGCCTGTAACCGCTAAAATTTCAGCAGCTAAAAGCCCCAAAATAAAGCCGTCTTTGTCGGTATTCCAAACATCACCATTCTTTCGTAAAAATGAAGCTCCAGCACTTTCTTCACCGCCAAACGCTAGCCACTTTTCACTGAGCCCTTCAACAAACCACTTAAAACCAACTGGTACTTCGTAAACTTCATTGCCGTGGCTTTGCACAACTTTGTCAATCATGCCGCTGGATACCAAAGTTTTGCCCACTTTAATATTGTCTGCCCAATCACGGTTTTGCAGCAAATAATCAATTGCAACAGCTAAAAAATGATTGGGGTTCATCAAACCATCTTTAGTGACAATACCGTGGCGGTCATAGTCTGGGTCATTACCAATGCCAATATCATAGTCATCTTTAAGTGCAATTAGGTTGGCCATTGCGAAAGGAGAAGAGCAATCCATTCTTATTTTGCCATCTTTGTCTAACGGCATAAACGCAAACCTAGGGTCAACCTCATCATTCACAATCGTCATATTTAAGCCATATCGCTTAGCGATAACCGGCCAAAAATTAATCCCAGAACCACCGAGTGGGTCAATGCCAATATTGACGTTTGCTTTTGAAATGGCCTCAAAATCTATGACATTCGCTAAGTCTTCAACGTAAGGCGTGATCAAATCTTCATATTTGATAAAACCAGAACGCTTTGCTTTTGCATAAGGAAATAACTGCACCTCGACTAAATCTTCACGCAGCAATTGGTTTGCACGTTGCTCAATCCAGTTCGTGACATCGGTATCTGCTGGTCCGCCATTTGGCGGGTTATACTTAAAGCCGCCGTCCTCGGGTGGATTATGCGAAGGTGTTACTACGATGCCATCCGCCAATTCATGGGGATGGGTGCGATTGTGGCAAACTATAGCGTGGCTCACTACGGGCGTTGGCGTGAAATCGTCATTTTCTTGGGTAATAACCTGTACTTCATTTGCAACTAATACTTCAATCGCTGAGTTGAAAGCTGCCTCAGAAAGTGCATGTGTATCTTTACCTAGATAAAGCGGACCGAATATGTTATTGGCCTTTCTATAATCACAAATAGCTTGAGTAATCGCTAAAATATGTGACTCATTAAATTTCACGTTGTACGAACACCCGCGGTGACCTGACGTGCCAAATGCAACACATTGTTCCGGGTTAGATTCAAGATCTGGCTCATTTAAATAATAAGCTGAAACCAGCTTTGGTATGTTAGCGAGCTGTGACTTAGGAGCTTTTTTGCCTGCGTTTGGATGGTTTGCCATCACATTTCCTTATAGGTAGTCTCGAACGGTTTCTGCTTGCTGCTGAGTGTAGCCTAAAATTAGCGCAACCTCGTGCAGCATCATTTTCTTACGCGTGGTGTTTGAATTGGTCATGACCCAATATTCACTTTCAGTGATATTTTTTGGATTCATACTGCTCCCGCTTTCAAGCAACGCTTCTTTACTTGTTGCGAAGTAAATTCTGTCTCGCCCTTTGATTTCAAGAACCTTATTAAACTGGGCCTTATGAGTACGATGAAATGCAGCCAAAATAAATAAAAAGCGCCCTACTACACCTTTTTGCATAGCGAGTTCTTCTTTATTTAGAATGTTAAATACGTTTGCAGACTCTCGTACTGGTTCTATTTTCTCTTCTACCTTGTTCTCAATTTGAACAGGTTCTGCTTCTTTTACTTCGGTTTGAATGGTTCCCGAATTGCCTTGAGTTGGCTCTAATTCTAATAAACGACGCAGGATCTGTGAGGCGCTCTCACCAATACTCTGCGTATTGCTTGCAATGTATTGATATAGCTCGTCATCTATTTCTATTGTTTTCATGCTTGTCCTGTCATTTTATACATCTACCGCATCTGGGGGGATTATATCTAAATTTTTCTTCTTCCTCTACGGCTTTGATTTTTGAATTAAGACTGGCAAAATAGCCGCGCAAACTTGGAGGTAGTATGTTACTTAATTTTAAACAAAGTGGATTAGACCAAAATAACGCCAAAACTGTGATCTTGATCCATGGCTTATTTGGCTCTCTTGAAAACCTAAACGTGATTGCTAGAGCATTGGAGTCAAGTTTCAATGTCATTAACGTAGATCTGCGTAATCACGGTCGGTCGTTCAAAAGTGATGACATGAATTATCAAGTTATGGCTGAGGACATACTCTCTCTGATACACCACTTTGGGTTGGATAAGGTGACTCTTGTAGGTCACTCAATGGGTGGCAAAGTAGCGATGCAAGTGGCTATGCTTGACGAGCAAAAAGTAGAAAAGCTGGTCGTTTTGGATATTGCGCCGGTAAAATACCACTCAAGACATGACACTATCATTCATGCTCTTAACCAAGTCAGTCAGCAAACGCCGACGAGTCGAAGCGCAGCAGACAAAGTGATGTCTGAGTATATTGAAGAGCTTGGTGTAAGACAATTTTTGTTGAAAAGCTTAACCAAAAACGAGCAAGGTACGCTTGAATGGCGATTTAACTTACCGATAATAGAAGAAAATTATTCCCATATTATCGAGAACATAGATACACCTCGTACCTGTTTGTGTGATACGCTGTTTATCAAAGGAAACAACTCCGACTATATTTTGCCAGAACATAAAGATGCAATTGTCAGTGCTTTTGCAAAAGCACGAGCAAAAATCATCCAAGGAGCTGGTCATTGGCTGCATGCTGAAAAGCCCGAGGCTGTCAATCGTTCTATTATTGATTTTATTCAATAATTGTCGGATTTTTTTATACGGCGAAACTTAATTTATTGTCGTTAGATATGCTATAGTAGCCGCCGTTTAAGGTTTTAGTAGTGCAAAGATGATCAGTCAATACATAAATGAGTTTGAAACTCTTGGTTTTTACTTTGCTCTCGCATGTATATTCTTTCTTATTGGAATGGCCATTCAGGACGTTTTAAAGAAAGGTGACGTGCCTAAATTTGGTCGATACATCGTTTGGCTGGTGTTGTTTTTAGGTTGTTCAGGTTTCATAGCCAAAGGAGTTATCCAAGTGTTTTGGCAAGGTGCGGGTGTTGGTTAATGGCCAAGTCTGAATTAGATAGAACAACTATCGACTTATTTGAGAATGAAAAACGCCCAGGTCGGCCAAAAACAAATCCCTTACCCAGGGAAATGCAGCTCAAGATCAATAAGCGTAATCAAATTAAAAGAGATAGAGCAAGAGGGTTAAAGCGCGTAGAGTTCAAAGTTTCTTCAGAACTTTACCAAGCGCTGAGTGATATGGCTGAAGAACAAAATATCAGTCGTAGCGCACTCATAGAAACCATCTTGCAAGAGAAATTAGCGATTAATAGATAAAGGTAAGTAATTAATGGCAAGCGTAGGTATTTTTTTCGGCAGTGATACGGGTAACACCGAACACGTTGCTAAACTGATCCAAAAAGAACTTGGTAAAAAATTAATTGATGTAAAAGATATTGCTAAAAGCAGCAAAGCAGACATCGAAGAGTTTGACCTAATTTTATTTGGTATCCCTACTTGGTACTACGGTGAAGCACAGTGTGATTGGGATGATTTCTTCCCTGAGTTAGAAGAAATTGATTTCGAAGGTAAGCTAGTTGCAATTTTCGGTTGTGGTGACCAAGAAGATTACGCTGAGTACTTCTTAGATGCGATGGGTATGGTTAATGACATCGTGACAGAACGTGGTGCTATCGTGGTTGGCCACTGGTCAACTGAAGGCTACGAATTCGAAGCTTCTAAGGCCCTTGTTGATGACAACCACTTTGTTGGTTTAGGTATTGATGAAGACCGTCAACCAGAGCTCACTGAAAAGCGTATTAAAGATTGGTGCGCGCAAGTGCATGATGAAATGTGTTTAAGCGAGTTAGAAGATTAATTCTTCAAATTAGTCAAACAAGCTTTGACTTGTTGCCCGTGCACGTTATTCTTAAGAAAATGGTCGTGCTTATTCTTAAGAATTGAAGTAAAAGATAATAGATTGAGACAGATTAAATGACTGATCACAACTTAGAGCTTAAAAAGGCGGGCTTAAAAGTCACCTTACCACGTATAAAAATTCTCGAGATCTTGCAATCTCCTGAAAACCAACATATCAGTGCAGAAGATGTTTATAAAATTTTGCTAGATAAAGGCGAAGAAATTGGTTTAGCAACAGTATACCGTGTATTAAACCAATTTGATGATGCTGGTATTGTGACACGCCACCACTTTGAAGGCGGCAAGTCAGTTTTTGAATTATCAGGTAGCACACACCATGACCACTTAGTTTGTTTGAAGTGTGGAAAGGTTATCGAATTTGAAGATGATGTGATCGAAACTCGTCAGCTTGAAATTGCAAAAAGCAATGGTATCAAGCTAACTAACCACTCACTATACCTTTACGGTGAGTGTGAAGATGCAGAAGCTTGTAAAAAGTTTTCAGAATCTGACGACTCTTGATGACAATATACACTGTATAATTTTGATTAAGCCAGCACATTGCTGGCTTTTTTTTGCTTTAAGAATACTTACTTTAGGCTTTATGCCATTCACTAAAAGGTCACATGTTTACTGCTCAACGTTTATTGAATTCGCTTAGCTTAAATTTTTTCTAGTCCATATAACGCATCTGCCACTCGCTTTAGATCTACTTCACTGACAAAGTCATCAGACAAGGTTAAAATAGCGTTCAAGTTATTTTTAAGCTTTTCATGACTGATTGGCTCCGGCTTAAGTGCTGTCTGCAATAGATGCAAAGACATATCGGCGATAAGCAAGCGTTGTTTATCAGCCCAATTGTCATCCCCTTCTACCGCTGAATGTCGAGCAATAGCTTGCTCTACGTCATCATGGATCCCCCAACTTAAGGTTAAGATCTCCTGTCTCTTTTGTTTATCCATAGCGCCCTCCTAAGAAACAGAGTGCTATATGCATCACGGAATTTCAATTGACAATTCGTCATATACTAGTCCATTTGTTACTAGACAACATGTACAAACTTTCAGTTGTTCATTACGTTCTTAACATTTGGGGTTTTTTGGATAATATTGCACTTGTTGGGTTGTACACAGTTCAAATTCACGGGTGTTTTTATAAGGAAGCTTCATAAACCCCGCTACACCATAGTCTTGAATGCTGACCGTATATTGGATGATTTCTCTCAACAGTGCAGAAAACGCGATTTCTTGCTCCGCGTCCAGCAACCGATAATAGTAGTGTATTTTTAAACGATCACTGAGTGATTCAAAAATAATACATCCGGTATGGTGAATTTTGTTCAGCTCAAAAACACACTGAATTATTTTTTTAGGTAACTGAAGTTGCTCATCAGGGTCTTTTCCATCCTCAAAATAGGAATGAGGCCTCGTTACCTCTGAGGCAGCAACGTGGCTTACGCTATAATTTAGTTCAGGCAACTGCTCAAAGATATATGCTCCCGTTTCATCCCGTTCTAACTGAATGGTTTGTCGCGCATCAAACAAGCAGCATTTAAACAGCCCCTTTTGTTTTATTCCTTGCGCTAACATCACTGTAGCATTGACGGCGTCGGTAAATGCATCCTGCAAACCCTCGTCATGCAACATAAGGCTAGACTCAACAAATAGAGATTCTTGTTGCCAGTGAAAACTCAGCCCGCCTACTACCGGATATTTTGCCAATCGGCTTATAGACGCCAAAAACGCCTTTTCGGTATCGCCAGTATCAAACAAGAACTCTTTATAGTATCTGTCGAGCTGAGCATCATTTACATCAAGTAACTGCTGATTATGATCAGCTCGGCGTAAAAACTGTTTCCGAGAGCTATATACAACAGTGTCTGGCAAATCAGTTTGTTGTACAGTCCAAAATGGAATATAGGGCTTTGCTTGAGGTAAAGAAATATCAGGGAGATATACCTTTGCCATAGCAGGCATATTACGAATAAAGTAATCTCCTGCTGCGTCTCTGGTGACTTTATCCTTGCTTAGCATACCATCAATGACACGAGCGAACTCTATTGGCAAACCCAAGCTCGCAGCAGGAATTACTTGTGCGCCAAAACGGCAAGATTGGGCACTCGCCAGCGCATAAATTGTCGAAGCAACTCCCTGCTCATCAAAGCGAGGTGAAGAGCGCGCCCCGGACATTTGCTCGTCGCCAATAAAGTATACATCTCCCATGCGAGCATTCGTGCTGGCAATGTCCGAAGACATTAAATCCATAATATTACTGGCGACAGGCTCCCCATGAACATCTATTTGCGCATAAACAGAGCTTCCCCAGTCGACCAAAGAAAACGCATCTGATTGTTGGTCCCAGACAATATTTGATGGCTTGATATCACCGTGCACAACTGGTTGTAATGACATACCATTTTTTCGCTCACGCAGATCAAGCAAGACGTTGCGAAGCTTTAGCGCTAAGTTAACGAGATCTCGAGGCTTTAAGCGCCCTTGTTTTAAGGATATTTGCTCAAGATCCTCACCTTTTGCGCGGGCCATCATTAATATCCCTTGCTTTTTGACTCGCTCAAAAGCAAAAAACTCAGGCACCATAGGATTATTTATTTGAGATAACATGTAAGCTTCGTCTTCGAGTCGATCTCGTACACTCTGCGCTAATGTGATCCTCGAAAATTTAAACACCCACTGTGCACCGCTTTCCTCAACACCAGCAAATACAAAGCCAAACGCGCCAGAGCCTATCAACTCGACATCTTGATATCCGAGTAGCGACAATTGTTTTTTACAAATGTTTAGCCATTGACGATGTTTTTTCGCATCGTGGTGCGATAGCAAATAAATCGATTGCTGTTCATTGATGTAGAAGTTGTGAATTGACTGTTTGCTCACGGCGCAACTTATTAAAACTAATTTGATGAATATATTGAAAAAAAGGCCGACAAATGTCGACCTTTTTTACAAAAAATAATGATTAGTTTGACCAAGCTTTATGCTTTTTCAATCTTAGCCCATGAATCACGAAGACCCACTGTTTGATTGAATGTTAAGCTTTCAGACTTGTTATCACGGCTATAATAACCTAAACGCTCAAACTGGAAACCCTGCTCTGGATTTGCATTGGCAAGTGAAGGCTCAAGCTTCGCGTTTGCAATGATAACCAGTGAATCTGGGTTTAATGTTGCAGTGAAATCATCTGCAGCCGCTGGGTTTGGCACGCTAAATAAACGATCATATTGACGCACTTCTGCTTCAATACAATGAGAAGCCGACACCCAGTGAATTACACCCTTAACCTTGCGGCCATCTGCTGGGTTTTTACCTAGTGTCTCAGAATCATAGGTACAGTAGATCGTTGTGATATTGCCTGAATCATCTTCTTCAATGCGCTCAGCTTTAATCACATAGGCATTACGTAAACGTACTTCTTTGCCTAACACTAAACGTTTGAACTTTTTATTCGCTTCAATACGGAAGTCTTCACGCTCAATGAAAATTTCACGCGTAAATGGTAACTCACGCTCACCCATCTCTAAAGTTGGGTGGTTTGGCGCAGATAACATTTCTACTTTATCCGCATCATAGTTTTCGATCACAATCTTCACAGGATCTAAAACTGCCATCGCACGTGGCGCATTCTCATTTAAGTCATCACGGATACACGCTTCAAGCATACCCATTTCAACCATATTATCTTGTTTTGTAATACCAATACGTTTACAGAACTCACGAATAGAAGCAGGTGTATAACCACGGCGACGCAGACCAGCAATAGTTGGCATGCGAGGGTCATCCCACCCTTCGACTTGGCCGTTTTCCACAAGATCATTGAGCTTACGCTTTGACATAACCGTGTATTCAAGATTTAAACGTGAAAACTCAATCTGTTGTGGCTGACATTCAATACTAATGTTTTCCAATACCCAGTCGTAAAGGCGACGGTTGTCTTGGAATTCAAGGGTACATAGTGAATGCGTGATACCTTCTAGCGCATCCGAAATGCAGTGCGTGAAGTCATACATTGGGTAAATGCACCATTTGTCACCCGTTTGATGGTGGTGAACAAAACGTATGCGGTAAATAATCGGATCTCGAAGCACCATGAATGAGCTTGCCATATCGATCTTTGCACGCAGCACACACTCGCCTTCTTTGAACTCGCCATTTTTCATTTTTTCAAAAAGGGCTAAGTTCTCTTCAACAGAAGTATCTCTGTGCGGGCTATTTTTACCAGGTTCAGTAAGTGTGCCACGATATTCACGCGCTTGCTCTGCTGACAAGAAACACACATACGCTAAGCCTTTTTCGATCAGCTCTACTGCGTAGCCATATAACTTGTCAAAGTAGTTTGATGAGTAGCAAATCTCACCATCCCAGTCAAAACCTAACCACTTAACGTCGTTCTGAATTGAGTTTACGTAATCGATGTCTTCTTTTTCTGGATTAGTATCGTCGAAACGTAAATTACAAAGGCCTTTGTAGTCTTGTGCAATGCCAAAGTTTAGGCAGATAGACTTTGCATGACCTATGTGTAAAAAACCATTTGGCTCTGGCGGGAAACGCGTATGTGTAGATGCGTGTTTGCCACTTGCCAGATCTCCGTCAATGATATTTCTGATGAAGTTAGTTGGGCGATTCTCTGTATCCGCCATAGGAGGTCTTTCCTCTGAATTTGTAGCTTGTTAACTGACGCATTATTACAAAATAATTTGGGAACTTACAGCGCTTATCTACTCATAAAGTAGATTTATTTTGTGTTTTTTAAGCGCTGTGCAAATTACAGTCTAATTTACGCCATTTTGACTGTTTAAATTACTGTTATGTGTCCGCCGAATATCATTTTCAAGACACTGCCATGGCGACGTATACATGCACAAGTCAAGTTAAAGTAGATTACTTTGCAAACACGCAGTCCATACAACCTCGTCAATATTGAAGCAACATGCTCGATTGTGTAACAAACCCGATACAACATCCTTTTATCTCAACAGAAGCTCAGACCCAAACAAATCTGACGCCCGCAGACTGTAAGTGATCCGCAGGCTCAATATCACGTTCAGTTATACTTGTTTCGTTAATACACAGCATGAAAATATAACAAGTTCCACTCGTTCACTTTTCATTCAGATTATGTTTAAGTAATGGGGTCTAATTCAAAGCTAAAGACATATTGAATTTAAGTATCTTCATCGACTAAATGAACGTAATCAAGGAAATGTGATGAATAAGAAAACCTTAATGCTATCAGCTCTAATGGTAGGGGCTGTTACTTTTGGCCAATCAGCCAACGCGTCAGAAAACATCAATTCAAGTGCAACCTATAAGGTATGCCACTATAAGCTGACTGCTGCTCACAACGATTCAACAGCGCCTCTTTGGGAAACAAAAACAGTAAGACCTTGGCAAAACTGTCCTCCAAGCTGGACTATCGCAGGCCCTGGTGGTTGGGCTCCAGGCGGCGTGTATATTTATCAATATTATACATTTCGCTAATTGATGAAAGGCACCCTATGCGTGCACGACCGCAGTGCTACAAATTGTATTGTGGCACTGAGTTTATTGCCCTGGGGTACATACCCCTTAACTAGTACCTGCTTCACTTGTTTTTTCACTGTTCAAACAAATCAGATGTGTCAAACAGCAAGCCAAGCTGCACTCCCAAAACTCTTATAAAAAATCAATGACACACTAAACACCTATTTGGGTCATTCTTTTGGGGTTAACGCCAATAGAAAAATACTTATTGCAGTGCAAATTATTAACCAGTATAAAACCTCTTAGAAATGATTTAAAATACTCTCTCTTGTTACTGCTTGCACTAAATACATAAAATCTCGGAATATATTTATAAATATGATCACTAAAGTACTTGAGTGGCACCTCATCTTTTTGGGCTCTGTTGTTGTTTCCCTGTTATATCTGCAAATCGTCTTATCGCCCGTATTTTTCATGGGGATTTTGGGGTTGATATCAATACAGTTTTTTGACCAAAGCACAGCTATACACATAACTACTGGATGTGCACTGCTAGGTTCAATCCTCGGCTTTTTTTGGGCAGAGCGGATCCGCAGAAGTACCGGTATTATTACATTTCATTCTTACTTACTCTCCACTCCTGAAATTGACGGGTATTCACACCCTTCTAGCAATAAACTGAAAAAATAAAATGCTTCGGCACTATTCATGATTAATATGCTATTTAGTAAGCATAGCTGCATTTCTAAATTCGTCGTATTTACAAAATTCTAAGTATGCTTATTGATAACATGTCAACCTAATTGCTATTTCCGCTCATCTCTCCACCATGCGATTAAAAAAACAATAACTAAACCAAACGGTATCAGTGCAGAAACATTATTAGCATCCCCTTTAATGTGTACTAGCTTTTCAAATGGTGCAATGACCTTGTTGCCTTGAGTGATTTTTAGAATCTTATTGCGATTCTTAGAGTCATACCATATTCGAACTCGCCCATTGGGTAAGTTACTTTTAATCTGATTGTAATATGGAAAATACTCACTCACAGTAAATGAGACACTTTTTACGGTAAAATTAAGATAGTCTGAACACTTACCACTTTTGCATAGCTTCTCACTCACATCCACACTGGCTGCTTGAGATACAACAGAAAAATCTTCAAGTGTGGGCTTATTAAGCTCAGCATAATGCTGTAAGGTGAACATCGCCATTAGGCCACACGCGAAAATCACAATAGAAATAGTCACTTTTTGCATGCCTAAATCAACCCCTTAGCCATATTCTAATTCGTGAGTTAAACCAGTTTAGGTTATTTTCTGTTTTTCAAAAATATGAAAGCTTCACAAAAAAAGCTGCATAAGCAGCTTTTTAAGTCGTTAAATAGGCCAAACGCTGTTTAAAGCGCTCTATTGGTACTTTGTGCCACAGTTCTTTATCAGACATCTCCTTGCTGAAAGCTTGCAGGTCGTTTAGAACAACATAACGTTGGATCCGTTTGCGTGTTGCTGGTGTGTAGTCACCTCGATACCTTAAATCAATTAAGATATCTTTAATTTTGTGATGTAAATTTTCCCAGTCGACCGGGCCATAGACTTCTACACAGTCCGCTTTGTCACAAATGCGTTTGACATCTTTGGCCATCACTTCATACGTTTGTTCGAACAAATTAACTTGCTCTTTTGGGCTCACCTCAAATCCTTGAAGGCCGTGCTCTGTTATGAATTGTTTTGCTTCAGAGCCATGTAAGCCTGATGCTTTAGCAAGCTTATTCGCATCGTCATACGCAACACCTGCTTGCAATAACTGTTCGACTATCTGTTCGGCACTACGGTGTTTTAAATCAAAACCGCGCCCTATTGTGAGGCCTGAACTTTGAGAAGGAACATGCAGTGTACGGCTATGATAAGGGCCACCTTCTTGCCCTTCTTGTTCAAAAGTGAACTGACCAAAATTGGGGAGTTGTATTGTCATTGTGCTTTCCCTAATGTTCGTTTTAGTACCCACCATCAAGTAGCTACGTTTTTGAAATCATATATTATCTTATTTTCCTATATCGGGTAATAAATTTAGTTTTCAACCACTCTCACAGAGAAAGTACGATTCATGTCTCTTTTTTTGAACAAGAGAAAAATACTGCAAACCTGTGTCAAGCCAATCTAGCAATGCACTTTTGGGCAATAAATTTATATGATATAGGGTTCGCTCACACATTTGACTACTAGGTGTGATGTTGAAATAGCTTTGCATCTCTTTTAGCATGGTTGCTAAATAACCTTTGGCATTGATCAATAATAATAAACCTGCCACTTTTTGATCTGTAATTTGATCGCCTTTGCACTCACGCCAAAGCTCAGGTGCATATATCTTTTCAAATAAGGTGTATTGTTCATCGTCTGAAAACCCTTCAGCTAACAAAAGCGGCTTCAACGTCAAACAACGCCATATTGAGTAATCACCCTGCAAGTATTTACTAGGGTGCGAAAAAGCATATGCAAACGCTTCTTGATAATTTGCCACAATGTCTCTCCTTAGTTGCTTTAATCACTGACGCAGAGGAAATCCCTTTGTGACAAAAAACCAAGGTTTGCACTCAATTTTTCGTTAACTCAATTTTCCTCTAATTTGTAAAAACACCATACTTAAGAAATCCGAGAGCATAGACTTAAATTCACTGTGATCATCAAAATTTGGTGGAAACGGAAAATGCGGAAATTGAACATCTACATTCGGCATATTTTGATAGTAAAATTCATCTGCGAAAAACAGTGGCTGTGTTTGGCTTGTTACCAGATCCGTAATGTATTTTGCATAAATAAATGCGTGATTTGGCCTAGTAAAAATCAATAACCTATTTTGTGTAAGGCTGACATCCTGGTCGTCCGGATTGCCGGAAAAAAGCAACGATACCTGTGTGATCACCTCTATTGCAGAGTTTTCTTCATGCAGTGTTTGCTTCTCAACTTCAATTTCTGCTTGATAGCCTTGCTCCATTAGCAATGCCTTAGCTAGCTCTAAATGTGGCAATACCCTCTTTGTAAATAAGTTATTCAAATGTTGGAGCAAACAATGACGGTTGTACTCCAAGTAGGACTGCACTTTGTTTTCTGCAACTTGATACTGCTGTTGACGCACTTGATGTTCTTCAATTAAAGCGCGTAGATTTGAACGATTATTTACAGGCATACACTTCTCCATTTTAAATTTCGGTTAGCTTTATTATTGGCTATCCCATTTGATAATTGGTCTTGGGTTTTAAGGCGCATAAATAGGTCTACTATTACGCCCTTGTTTTAAGTTTTATTCGGTTTAAATAAGGTAGGTTTTGCTAAATACTTTAGAATCCATATTGCCACTCAATATTGACCAAGTCGTTGCCTAACCAAGGTAGTTGCACAATGCCTAACCCCCACGGTAACTTCATTAGCAGAACGTCTTGCGGTTTACTTTCAACCACAACACTGACGCCATTAGCTGTGAGCTTCACTTCTCCGCTACGTTGCAAAAACATAGCCTTGAACGATTCAACAGGCATGCCTTTCAACGCATCCCAGCGAGCAACGGCTGCAGACACCAAAGTGTGTAACTCATCTAGCTCTTCTTCATTGAGCGAGTCGACTTCTTCAAATTCGTACTCAATAGGCAGGCCAAGTAAAGCATTGATCACATAAGTTTCGGTGCTATTTGGCTCTAGCGATGCCAATGAACAAAGCAGTGAATATGCTTTGTGCTGGGCTGCCGTATCTTTAAAAGTGACTTGCTCTGATTGAGACTTATCCAAGAGCGACATCTTTGTGAACAATATTTCAAAAAATGGCCACAGTAATACCACTCCAGCGTCATCACTGATCAATTGCTCTGAAGGTTGTTGGTATTGATGTTTTAATTCTGAAGCCACCTGTTCGCTATGGGTCTTGAGTGATTCAATACCCAAACGCAACATGATATTTTGATGTTTATTGGCCTGCTCCGACACTTGCGCAATGACACGGTTCACATGCTTATCTACTGCGCCCGCTTTAAGGGCACCTAACGCGTCCTGTTGCATTGACCCTCTTGCACCTTCAGTTTTTACAAAACGGTCATCAAGCGACGAGTTTAGTGACTCATTTTGGCCCAGCGCCACATCAGCAACACCCGAGACAAAGCCTTGTTCTTTTGCTATATCATGTGTCTTCGTCGCTATACTGGGGCGGAGCGAGTTGACTTTGGTTGCGACAGTTCCGTTGTGTGTTTTGTATGTGTTGAGCAGCTTTGTTGCCTCTGTCAAGGATTTAGCCGATTGCAATTCGCCAATATCAAATAACGGTACCTCAATAGAGGAACTACTATCAGTATCAAGGAGTTGCGCTTTGTCATGCGAAGTTAAGGCTATTTCGTTTGTCTCAGGCTCAGCAACCTGTTGATTTTCTTTTGCTAATTCTGCGGAGAATTCTTCTGGCGTGTGCGCAATATCTAACAGCGTTAACCACCACATTTGGTGCTTTTGAGCTTGACTTCGTATATACGGGTTCAACGCATAAACTCTTTGCCTAAGTGTATTTAACGCCGTTAAGCTCAATGAGAGCGCACGGTGTAAAGCGGTGACACGTTGCGATTGTTCTAATGTAGTAAACATGTTTTGCCAGCTTTGGATATACCCCATCATTTGCACTGTTACATCATGCGTACTATGCAATTGAAACAAAGTTCTATTTACATTGATGGCTTGATGAAACGCCATGCAATAACGCTTTAACTGTGAGACCAATAGCAACTCGCGCGCAAAATCAAGCTGTGCATGAGGCGAAGGTGATTCGTCAACTGCTACACGCTGCGTAACATTTTCTGACGTGGGGTCCACACCGGCATTAATTTGGCTTTCATTTTTTAACACACATTCAGAGTGGTTAGCTATAAACCCATCATCAGCCTGACGAGTCGACCGAGTCCACTGCGATTGCGCCGAATTGATCAATATTAAAATCCCATCGAGCTCTTTAACTAGCGACGCGCAAATTTGAACGAGGTTCAAAATGAGGGGATGACTTTGTTTTTTTGAAGCGGCCTCATCACCATGCATATCGCTTTGATAGCTAATGGGCAGTGCCTGTTCTGCCAAAAAGCGTTCTGTATGTTCTTGTATAAATTGGTCAAGCTCGGTACTGCCTAAACCAGCAATTTTTTGTATCAGTTCGTTCTTGGCCTGAATATTCAATTGCGATGTAAGTACGCTCAGTGTGAGTCTCTGTTGTGCCTGTTGAATACTTTCCACATACAAAGACTGCCCACAGTGAAATACAATTCGAGCTGACGGCTCAGCTGTACTCACATTACTCAGTGCTAAATTCGCAGCCCTTGCAAGCTGAGACTTTTCTTGCGCCGTGCCACTGTCTGCTGCTGTTTTATTTGATACCGTCAAGGCACCTTCGTGCATCTGCCGTCCCACTATGGGCTGCTCAATGACTAGCTCTCTATTTTGCAGCGGTTCAGCGACTGTTCGAGCCCGAACCAACCAGGCTTCAATTGCCAATAAAGATTCGAGGTATACTGGTATACCTCTTTGCAAATCAACCCCTTGCTTGGAATCTAGTTGATTCACTAAAATGGTGTTCAGGCTTTCAATAAATTGTTGCGGTATATTTTTAATTTGGCACAACAAGGCAAAAATTCGTTTTGCATAACGCAGCGTATACTGCGTTTTAGCCAATTGGTTTTGTATACGTTTTTCACGACCGATCAGTGTCAAAGCGCGATCCATCACTCGTAATTGTAAATACTGCTCTTTCTGCTCAGGTAATACTTCGTTCAAAAAGCGCTGCAAAGATTTTAGAATGGGTGAAGGTAAGTATTGGTCTATATCATGCTGTGCTAAGTACTGGAGCCAACTTAGCTGATTCATGGCAGGTAAATCCGCGTGTGCAAGCTGCTTGTGGAGCAGCTTTAATAAGGCATCAAGAGCGCGGATCGTCTTTCTACACCCACCGCCTATCTGAGATCTGACTTGAGCGACTAAATACTCAGTTGATCTTAATGGCTGATGCTGAGCCTCTCCACCTAAATCTGCTACATCATCACTCACACTCAACAGCTCTGCGAGTACACTTTGCTGATTCGGTTGCGCTACGACACTAGTGGTAAGTTCGGGCATAGATTTATCACCGGCTTTACGTGCCAAACATATCAGAGTGTTACAGTCGGCAGACGTTAACTGAGACTTTTCTTTGATGGCGAACCATGTTGTAAGCGCATTCAAAGCTGCTCCGCGCTTCAATAATGCTTTGAGCACAACTGTACGAGTGCGTTTATCAAAAGCGCTCTGCTCAGAATAAAACTGATATGCTTTTGCCAGCAACCTCATTCGCTGTTTAGGTATTTCGGCATCGAACACATAAGCCGTGTACAGCGATTCAATGTCTGCCCATAAATCAATCCGCGTCTGCACCGAGAGTTTACTAATGAAATCAGCGCTTTTCTGACTGATAACCCCAGCTGATATGACCGCGAGCAATGCTTTAAAATCCGATGTCTTTTGACACAAAAGTAATATCAGTTGCCTTCGCAAACTTGGCCACTCTGGCGAATTGAGCAGTTTTAAAAATATCTTTGGTTGGTTGTGCAAACTATATAAACACGCACTTTTTAGTTCCTGCCATGAGCGTGAGCTCAAATGCCCTCGCTTCTTTTGCAACACATGATCGATAACTGGCGTCGCAAACGCATAATCGTCGACTCCCAACGCATTTATTTTTCTGTATAACTGCTGTTCCAATGCTGCATAAAAAACAGGGCTAAATACCTGGGCGAAATATCCACTTGGATTATCTTTTAACGCTTGTAAATCAATATCAGGTAGCTCTAGCTCAATGTCATTGAGAGTCAGTGAGTCAACAGATGTCTTGACGTTTGGGATTTCAATTTGTAAGCAGTTGATCTCCTTATGCAACCAGTTCTTAAATAGCGACTCAAGGTCAGCAATGCTATGCTGCCCTGAGTCCACTAAGTGAGATGGGGCCTCAAGCTCAGCCCCGATATGTTCAATCGACAAGTTCATGATTAAACGTGGTCATTACGCCAGAAGAAACGCGAGTGGTTCAATGGCTTATCTAAGAATAGAGCATGCCATAAGAAGTCACCGTGATGCTCCTCTTGCTCCTCAAGGTGATAGCAACCCATGCTGAATATATGGTTTCCATCACCTTGTTGCGCATTATTGCGACGCCAAAAACCTTTACAAATCAGGTTTTGACACTTGTAAGCGCCGCCGCCATGTAGCTGTGCAGTGTTGTTTAAAGCGGTCACTTCGCTATCATCACAATGAGCAACTGCCCCACCCCGTTCAGCTGAGCAGTACTGTGCATGGATCATGGCATACCTCAAGCCGTATGCAGCACCACCTTGTCGCCCAGCTCTACAATTACGGATGTTTTTGGCTTCGATGTTGGTAACGTCTTCACCATAAATAGCACCACCATCACCACTCACTGCGTGGTTTTCAATTACACAGTTTAATTCGATTTGATCGGCGTAACGTAGATTGAATGCGCCGCCATTGCCTTCATAAGCGCTAAGCTCTTTAGAAACTTCATGAATAGCACCATCAAACGTGAAACCATGCATACTTACATGTTTAACCGTTGCATCGCGGTCTCCGCGAATTAAGAAGCGACAACCTGAATGCGCTTTAACAATGCGCGTTTCCCGCTCGTTGAAGCCAACAATCGTTAGGTTTGAACCAACTTCCACAGCTTTTTTGAGTTTATACGCTCTTGAAACCTGGCGATGACCATTGTGAGGGAACAATAAAATCGTCATGTTGCTCAAACAATCTCGAGAGAAGACATCATCAAATTCTTCCTGATTATGTATCGCAACGACTTTTTTACCGCGGCCAAAACGCCATGCATGTTCATCGACGTAGGCTTTTACAGCGGCTTGTGTTGCAAGCACATTGTCAGACGCCATGTCCCCACCAAGCTCGCAATCCGGTGAAACAGCCTCGATATGAGGGCCTTCTGGGAGTTGAAATTGCTGCGGCGAAATCTGACCTTGAACTGAGCAATCACCGATAATTTCTGCACCTTGCTCTAAGTTCAGTGTATTCGCGAGGACTAAGTCTCCTTCAACGGTTAAATTGTCCGATACGCGTGCATCACCTTTTACATCAAGTTTATGCTCCGGCATTTTACAGCCAATACCTACATTAGCACTTCCGTCAACGATGAATTCTGAAGTTCCGCGCACAGCGACATTTAAAGCTGCTTCACCCTCACTGGTATTGACAGCCACCATGGCACTCTCATTGAGTGACTCACCGACTTGAATGCCATGCTGGGTGGCCAGTTTTGCTGCGTGAATTGAACCACTGACGTACGAGTCGCCCTTGACGTGAGTATCACTGCTAAAGTTTGTCTCACCTTTAACCGCTAAATGACTATGGATATCGACATGAGGCTTGAATACAACTTGGTTCGCGGCGTCTAGCCCCTCAACAACCAAGCTACCGCGAATAGTGGTATCTTTGTCAAAGTGTACGGCTTCTTTAAAGAAAGCATTTCCATTTACAGTTAACTCTTCTCCAAGCATTAGGCTCTTAGCAAAATTGGCATCAGCTAATAAGTTCAACTTACGTTCAATTGTGGTTAAACCTTCAATGGTCACCGTATCTTTAAACAACGCATCGTCATAAACCGTTAAGTCAGAACGAAGCTCAACATCGCCTAAAATTTTCGCGCCATCTAAGCACTCTAACTGCCCTGTACCGCGTAACACGCCATTTAATTCAATGTCACCTTCAACTTTCACATCGCCGACAATATCTAGCTCCGCGTCTGGTTGGTCATTGCGGATCCCCACTTTGCCATTTTGGAATACTATTGGGTTAACCCCTTTGTGATATACCGCAAATGCATGCTCAAAGTGGTTTTGCTCAATGCTTACCTGGGCACTACGTCGAGTAGATAATTTTTCCTCTTCAGATGTGTGCATCGCCAATCCGATACGTGTTTCACCTTGAAGCTCTGAGGTTCCGTAAATATTGATATTACTTCTGAAACTTGCGTATTCGTTAACATGCAAACTGTCATCAACTTCTACACGACCCTGCACGGATAAGTCTCTTCTAAAGCAAGCATCTTCACCGACATCAAGAACATAATCAGGCCGTTCAACGCCTAGCCCTAAATTACCATGACTAAAGACCAGCTGTGCTTTGCCACTGGGGTCATCAACTCGAATAGCCTGTTGATCTGTTTCACAAATATGCAATCTTGCCGTTGCCTGATAAGGGGCTAATGATAAGTTGCCCCCCACATTAGCGTCAGCTCTAAACGTAGCGTCATTGTTGACCGTGAGTGCATCTCGCCCTTCTGTACCTTCGATCTCAACACTGCCACCAGCATAATGTTCGCCAGAGACACTCAAAGTTTCGTTAATTTGTGTATTGCGTCCAACTTGCAGGTTTGACTTGATTTCAGCATCACCATTTACGGTCAATTGGGAGTCGAACTGTGCTTCTTGGGTTAAGTGTAATTGGCCATCCAGCAGCGTCTTTCCTGCCACATGCAGGGCTGCTCTTGGTATATCCCCAGAGTTATTTGTAACACTTACATGCGCACCATTTTTAAGCTCAGCATGTCCCAGTAATTTGGTTTTGCCATCAACGTGTAATGCCAAATCTGCGTCTGAAATATTAAGTTGACCCGAGATATCTGCCTGACCTGTCACCGCAAGGTTTGCGCCATTAGTTGGCAGGGTTTGGTTTATCGCCAACTGGCCAGCAGCAGCCAATATTTCCGCATCTTCTGCGGTGTTGGTTATTCTGAAAACCGGGCTTTCTGAGAGTTGAGTTAATACAAACTGGCTATTGGCAAAATTAACTGCCGTAAGTTCATTCTCTGTGATCGTGAATTCACCGAATAGATATGAATCGCCGTAAACATTAAAGTGTGCAGACTTGTCACTCGTGCCAATCTGAGTGTGCGTCAGCGTCGCACTAAACCCGCCGCTTTCACTGTTATCACTGACAACGTGCACACCCGAGAGAGATGTTACATTCTTGTCAAATAATGCCGACTCACCAACATGCAGACTTTCTTCAGGGCTGCGCTTGAATAGGCCTATACGTTCAGCCTGTGTGCTGATAAGAGTGGTGGTATTTAGACCATTGAAATAGCTTATATCAACACTTTGAGGTTGGCCGTTATGTGCCAACACGCCCAATTTAGCACTTGTTGTCCAATCGCTTTGCACACTCTCTGAGGCAATTTTCACTTGTTCACTAAAATCCGCGCGATCAGTGACTTTAAGCAGTGGTGTAACAATGTCGCCTTTAACATGTAAAGTGTATGGCTGCTGCGCACTACCCATCACTGTTTTAGTATCATTGATATTTAACAGCGAATTACCTTCTTGATCCGCGACCAGCAGTGACGTGCGCTCAGACGCTGTGCTTTTCACTGTAAGCGTAGCTGCTTCATTAGTCGCCGCTTCCCCGACAGTTAGATTGTGCTTCACCAGCGCGTCCGCAGCTGTCAGCTTAGTATCAATGGTCACGTCGCTATTTGCATGAATTGTCGTGAATTCAGCATGATCTTGAACGTCAAGCGTTGTATTGATCAGCGCACCAACATTCGTAGGTGTGCCTAGCGGATTACCTACTCGTAATTTTTGAGTATGAGTTTGTCCGCTGATCTGTGCATCAGCTTGTACATTGATGTCACTTACCCTTGTTGTACCAGCGCTCAGAGCTTCTTCTATCTGCGCAGTCTGTGCATTTATCTGCTTATCGACAGTAAGATTTTCAGACACATATCCATCGGTTAAGATGTTGACATTTTTCTCTTTTGCTCCCGGCGTATTCGTCACCTTCAAAAAAGCCGAGTTGTTGTCACCTACATGGAGCAAATCTCCTGTGTTGGCTTGAATATCTACTTTCGCACTTGGTGACTCACTACCAACTGCAAGCATTTGGCTTATGTACGCGTTATTGCTGACAGAAATATCAGTGCCTACGTCAATTGCGTTTTCTGTGGTGACTGTACCGGAAAACTCAGCATCGCCATTACTATTTAATGCAATATGTGCTTGCGCTTCACCTTGGCCGACCAATAAATCTTGGGCAATGTGCATACTTGCCTGAGGCATATCAGTTCCAACACCAACCTTGCCTTCAGGGTTAATGATAAATGGTGTCGTATCCTTGTTATAATCATCAACTCGAAACAAATCTGTCGTATCTGATGAGCGCTTGCCAATATGAAGCTTTGCCGAAGTACTGTTCTGCTCAAGGCCAACTCCCATCATTGGCACTTCAACATGCCCATCAAAAATCGCCTCTTGCGCTTCTAGCACGCCATTGAGTTCAGTACGCTCTTCAACAGTGAGCATGTGCGCAGACGTGCTGCCTTGAAATTCTGCAGTACCCGATGCGGTGATTGATTGGGTTTGAATATGTCCGCCAACTGCAACGTCTTGTTTCGCTTTTACCTGGCCGTGTGCCGTAATAGTTGGGTTGCCTTCATCATCCAAACCTGCATCTAAGGTGTTCACAGCTCCTTTGCCAACAGATAATTCACCGGCTTGTAAATGCTGACTAATATTCGCCGTTTGAGACTTAAGCGCTTGCGTTGCTCTCACATTTCCTGTTACACGCAAAACATCGTCTGCGCTGGGGTTAACCACAACTTTGTCGTATACATTAACGCTTTGTGCATCAGCGGATAGCACATCAACTTCGCTATCTTCATTCGACACCACGACATCATGATTAATTTTGACCGCTTCCATGTCTACGCGTAACCGTTCGTTCTCACCATCAGGGCTAACCGTTAGCGGTGAAGTTACTTCAATTTCGTTAAGCGTATCTTTTTCAACCACAGCGATTGGATCATCTAATTGGTTAAAGCCAGAGAGAATTAACGATTTAAAATCATCCCCTGACGGCGTTGCGAGATCGTCAAACTCTTTAAATAATTCAGCGCGATTGCGCTTTTCGGCTAGAGATGGTTGGTCACATTCGACTAACACTTCTTGGTCACTGGATTTGTTCATTCTTCGTTTCCTTCAGGATTTATGCTATTCGGCTCGCTGGTTGCCACGATAAATTTCGAAACCACCGCGGTATCTGAGTTAATTTGTGAAAAAGACACAGGTAAAATTGGTTTAAGAAATGGCAGGGGTGAATACCCGACCGTAAACCTAGTATCATTTGGCTGCGCAAATGCATTAGGCGTGCAAATGTGATCAATACAAAGCTGCGCTGCTAAGTAAATTACGTGATGTTCATTGAACCCATCAGGGTATAATTCACTGTGATCATCAATTACTGTTTCTACAGCTTTCAGTACCTGCAAATAAGTTTGCCCTTTAATTTCAATATCCGTTGGTTTGGGTTCGCAGGCGTACTCGGTTAATATTTGCACACAGTACGTGTTGAGCACTTCCATTCCTTGCGGTTTGCCAAGCACATATTCAATGATGTTCTCGATGATCTTCTGTGGCTCGGTAGACACTATTTCCTCAAGTAAGCCACCGATATCTTGAGCAACATTTGAAATATGCTCATATTCACCTGTAAACCTTTCGCGCTGCGCCTGACCATAGAAATTAAGCCATCCGAAATACAACCGCTCAAATAAGCTCATTTGCTCCGAATCTAGCCATATACACTGGACTTTCACATGTAAGGGTTTGAACTTAGTAATCTGGCTCTCTACTAGGGCTCTAAACTCAACGCTTTGCATACGCGTTGTCCAGTTGGGCAAAATGCAATACAAAATGCCTTGACGTGTATTTCCAAGTAAGTCACTTTCTAACAAGTAAAAGCTTTCACGGTTATGTGTTGCCATCGGCATTTGACCGTGATGTGAAAAGCCAAGGTTGCGCATTATTAAACGACCAAGGCTGGCCAGATGCGCTGTTTTAGGTGTTTTAGACAAATAGTTAAAACCGCGACACCGGTTTTCGCCAAGTATCCCCATCTCATTGAGTAAACGGCATTTGTCTATGTATTGGCGCAATAAAACGAGCCGAGATAACAAGTCCTCTTGATGGCTTGGGTCTTGATGACAGTCCCCTAGTATATTGACGTAAAAAGCAAATACTTCACGGTATTTTAGTAAGTTGGCATTGGGTAATTTCACTGCAAAACGCGCAAGCAAATGCGCTAGACTGTCATTCAAACGAGTCAGTTGCGAAATTGAAAAATCCGCCTCGAGTTGCTGCTGCAACCCACTTTCTTGATACTCTGCCATAACCATCTTAACCAAATGATTGATACCACTTATGCCACTTACAGCTTGGCTAAGTTGGGTATGTGGTAGCAAAGCAACACGCTGCCAAAATTCATCCAGCAAAGGTGACGACAACGCTTCACTTGCGAGCATTAGGTCCATGATCTGACCAAGTCGCTCAAAATGCATATACTGTGGTAAAGCTAATATATGAGGTAGAACATCTATCTGTTTATGCTGATCTGCTAGTAGCTGGTCAAATAGGTGCAAATAGCCTTTGAACTGCAGAAGTTGCGCTTTTTGTGCTGAGTCTATTTCACGGCTTAAGGATAGCTCTGTCACTGCGTAAGTCTTTGGCAGTTCATGCTGCAACGAATGATAATGACTTAAAGGTAAAAATGCCTGTGAGCTACTTGATTCTTGAGAGATAGAATCCAAACTTTGACTGATGATATTGTCGCTAATGGTTGTTTTAATCGACGCTATTTCATCACTGCTTAATGTGTAGCTTTGACCTTCAATCATCAAAGTAATACCGTCAAAAAACAGCTCTGACAAAAAGCCCAGCTCCGGTGCAAGGTTTGTTGAATTTGGGTCTATATCTTGAACTTCAATCTGCCAATATTCATATCCAGGTTGTGCACCATGCTCAACGATGAAGCGAAACTCTTCTATTTGCTCTATGTTTGGATGTACACGCAGTGCATCTAAAATATCAGAGCTATACAGATGCTTTTTAACTGGTGTGTCGTCTAAATCGGCATCTAGAATAAAACCATTTTTTAGTGCTGGTCCGACGTAGATATCGTCGATGTTCATTCCCTGTGCCAGCAACTGCTGTGCATTGTAGCGCGGAAGATTTGGCGATATTTCCAATGCAATTTTTGTAAGAATATCCGCCAACACTTGCACCAGATCCTGTGCATCTTTGAGTACTAAGTGCATCCCTACATGCACAGGCGCGGCCTGATAAAATTCAATGTTGCCGAGTTGGTGCGTTACTGTACGCGATTTGGCAAAAGTTTTATGGATCTCTTGTTGTAAGCTCTGATGTGAAGCCTGCGCATGTTGATGTGGCTGCACAACTAAATCGAGTACGGTTGCTCCATTTTCCCCATCGTTGCGCACATCGATTGTTAGGTTTTTAATCTCCGGTATGTCTAATAGCAGGCGTCGATAATCAGCCAAGGTAACACAATGACTAAACATCACCTGCTCTGAGGTTAGAAATTGTGTCAAGGTCGACTGCTCGTCGTACTCAGCATTGAGCAAATCTTCCACTGGATAATTGAGTTTATAGCTGAGGTCCGATAGCACATATGCTAAAACTTCCAGCAAGGTTATGCCTGGGTCAAATACGTTGTGGTCGCTCCAGGTATCCGGCGCTAACTTTTGCAACTGCGCAATGCCTTGCGCGCGCAGCTCTTCTAGGTCCTGCCCAGAATGTAGCGTGGCATCTGAAGCAATTTTCAGTGCGTTGATTTCCATGATTTTCCTTTGGAAAGTAATTCGATATGGGAGAAGACGCCAAAATATTTAAACTGTGAACGGTTTTCTTAATTCAGCGTCAAGTGAAAGTAAATTGGGTCACTGCACAACAAAGTTATGTTGAATTTTCCATTTACCGATCCCTTCAAACACATCCCCATCAACGTTGGTCAAAGAGATTTTGTGGTTGCGAGTAGGGACCAGTATTTCGCGACAGCCATCGGATGGGTTGCAATTCTTTGAACAACAACCTTCTGGGCAGCCATCCTCTGAACAACAATCTTCTGGGCAGCAATCCTTCGAGCAACAACCTTCTGGGCAACAATCATCAGAACAATTACCATCCGGGCAGCAATCCTCAGAGCAACAACCTTCTGGGCAACAAGTTTTTGGCGAGATCTGTGCGTATTCTTTGGTTTGTTCACCTAGGCGTTTACCACGGATAACTTGCACCATATTGACCGCTTGGTGAGCTTCCAAAGCTTGTGCCACATCAGTTAAGAAGATTGTTTTTGAGAGCTCTGAGTCTGGTTTGTTCCAGGGAGTTAACGTTTCGACAATCAGCTCATTGAGTTCAACGACAGTGGTCTGAATATCGAATCTAGGATCAATCTGAATAATGATTTCCAGCTGCACTTCCACATATTTGGGGTCTTCTATACGGACGTTAAGGCCGGGAACAGAGCGGGCTTCAACTTCTTCCTGTATTTTACGCATCAAATAACGCGGCACTTTAGGTTGTAAAATATCCGTGTCGTGGTTCAGCGGGATCACCGTGATATTGACACCATCTTTTGTTTGATATGCCGTTACTGAGTGTAACTCTGGAAATGCCTGAAGAATGAAGTGTTCATAATCCCACGCAGTAAGTAGCCTGTCTCTGTGCCTCAATCGTTCGCTGACTCTACGATACAAACGGGTATCGTCCTCTTTAACTTTGGCACCGAAGCTATCAAATGGCTGAACAACCGACGTAATTGACGGATCCGTCACCAACAACTTACCAATACTGCCCGCTTCGAGAGGTTTTAAATAATGAGATTGCGCATGCTCCGTGGAGTTAAGTGTGATTTGTACAGCCTGCGAGTACACCCCTTTTAGTTTTGAGTAGATAGGTTGCTTGTAATCTCCCGCCAGCGTTTCTGAATCGATTACAGCCCTTATCCACACTTTCCCATCTTGGTTAAACTGGTCCGTCAAATCAAACTCAGGAAGTGAAAAAATGATGATCCCTGAATCAAGTAAATCATAAGTATTGTCTTGTAAGATCCTGCCTTCTTGATCACTGCCTTGTGAGTCATCACGGCTAAAATGATGCCATCTCCCCTGATTGTAGTATTCCCATTTAAATTGCGGTGGTTCGCTAAAATTGTAACCATCCACCGCTTCCAATTGGAACAAAACACTGCACTGCCCTGGCGTTGGCAGTTCGCCAAGCGCAATGTATAGATACCCAAGTTCGTCAATTTCTGGCAGTAAATGAAGGCTATTTTGGGTTTCTAAAATCTGCAACTGACGACCAATTGGCGAAATATGCTCTATCCAAATAGCATTGCCTATCGCATCTCTTTGAGCCCGAGAAATACTTTGTGTCCGGTAATGCAGTTTCACAGAGTCTAATAATGGCGTGTATGGCTCAAGAACCTGCGTCGGAATAAAGTCGCCATCATTGGGATCCCAATTAGCTAACTTCATGCTATTTTGAAATGCATAATACTCAGACACTTTTGTGTATTGTGGGTGACCAAAATCCTGATTAGATAGCTCTAATGTGTACCACTTAGGCCACTGCTTTGCTTGAGTTAAGTTAAAAGGTAAAGATAGATAATCAGCTCCACCGTTATCATCATCATAGGTAAAAACTAGGCGGTTGGTGGCAACGTTATTAACCAGCTCTGGTAGTTCTTCGCTCTGCTGCACGGCAACAAGTGGCAACAATTCTAACCCCGCATCTTCATCTGATAATTGCCATGCAGGATCATTGTAAAAAAGATCTGATACCTTTTTCGTTTGCTCACTGCTATAAGCTACATCAGACTGCGAGATCAGCACTTGGTTTTTCGGCCAAGGAAGAGTATCGCTGCTATCTGCGACATTAACTGGCGATTTTGTGACAACTTTTTTGTAAAGCAGGTAGGTCTGGTAGTGAGTATCAAAATCTTCTGGTCTGCCTACCCAATTAAACTCAACACTCGCTCTCGTAACCCGTTTGCACAGTAGCTCAGGGTGTGTAAACTCAAACTTTTCAGCCAGTTGAGGAGTAAAACCAAACGGCTCAAAGGGCTTTGAAGTATCCAAAAAACCAATTCCATTATTGGCAATTAGACCATCTGCACCTAATACCGTAGCAGCCAGCTGAATTTCCTGTATCTCGCTGCGTGTTAACTGGGCAAGTGTTTCGTCTCTTTTTTGCAAATCAAGCGCGTACAGAGCATCATATTTGGATTGCTTCAACACAAATGCAATGTAAGGCAATACTTTGTCGCGACCAATAAACACATCTTTTACAGGCGCAATTGGCGCAAACAGTTCATCAACAAGAATAACCAGCTCATTATTGTTACTCAAAGACACTTGCTGCGTGTCTAGCTGAATAGGTCCGTCTTCGGTGCTCACCAGAATATCAAAACTTTCAAGCCACAAGCTTAAGTCTATTGGTGTTTCGCCAAACTCATCAGTGGAAAAGCGCAGTGCTATTACCCGCTTGCCACTACTCAAAAATAGATCTTGAGAGGCAATCTTAAAGCCGATCTCCACAGGGGGCTGCAGGTGTGCTTGCTCTATATCACCAAAAGTCATTGCGCTACTTTCAAGTTCTACCCCTTGTACCGTATCCAACAAAACATTTCGGCCGATTTTTATACCTGAGTCATCGTTTGCTTTGTTTACCGTGATGACATTGTCAACCACGGCACGGTTAATCGCGCTTGGTTCAGAGAGTTGGTAAACTAAGTCTTGTCCGTGCTCGTCCTTTCCACCATCAAATTGTGTACCTGGTTGCAGGGTCAAGGAGTCAACTTCGTTGAGTTCGATTAATACGTGCGCCGAGTCAGGTGTCGCATCTAACAGGTCGAAACCTAAAACATCACGATAGTAGTGATCTAAGTGGCGCTGCACAAAACCATTAAATTGCTGCTGAGTATGCTGCAATAAATCCACAAACGTGAGCAATAAAGCCAAATCAGGTCTGCTTGCTAAACCCTTAATTAGTGCATCACCACTGCCTGACACGATTAGCTTTGCTAATGCCGCAAATTTATCAGGCTCTGGGATCACTTTGTACCAAGTCTGAACAGGCTGCCAAGTTGCTTGACCAATAAATTGAGTATGCTGTGCAACCGTCGACAAGTAACTTAGCCACTGTTCTATAGTACGCGGCTCTATGTTAAAAAATTCACTAGAAAGCTCTGGGATCTGTCGTGCGGTTTGACTTAACCCCTTTATTTCTTTTGAATCAAGTGATTGACTACGAGACTTAAAAGTCATGAGAGTACCTTATTAATGTTATATATGAGCACATCTATGCGCTACTTGGCCTGATTGACCGTTGCTAAAAGTAAGCGGCGTGGTTCTGCTTGATACTTGGCTAGTAAAGAAGAAAAGGACGTGTTCAATAAAAGTTTAAAAACGGGTTTAAACTGACTGCTCTGCAAGGTAGAAAGGAAACACCATGTTGCTTCGGCTATTGGTTTTGCGGATCATATAAGTCAGCTCTATTAACAGAGCACCTTCGTAAACGTCTGACATATCGAATGAAATATCTTCTAAGATAATTCTTGGTTCATAGTTTAACAACACCGCAGATATCTCTTGCTTCAGCGTCACCAACGCAGATTCACTGGCATCTTCAAAAACGAAGTTAGACAAGCCTGAACCTAACTCACTCCAATAAGGTCGCTCCCCCTTCAGCGTGTTTAATGCTACAGTGATCGCTTGTTTTACTAATTCTTCGTCTTTAGCCATGTCTGGCCCTGCATCAGGGCTTGTGAACTTCGGGGGAAAACTCCATCCCCGACCAAGAAATGAATTGTCCATACAAAACTCCTCGTTATCCTATTTCCATCTTATCCGTCGCAACCACCACTTTTGCACTTTCTATGGTAATGCTCTTATCCATTTTAATTTGGCTGTCATCAGGGGTTTTTATAACCACATCTGTTTTTGCCGTCATACCTGCTTTATCTTTTTGCGATAAGGCATAACCTGAGCTGTCACCCAGTGAAATTGAGTGCTCTTTGCTGCCCTCTAAAATGATATGCGGATCTTTGAAAGTGAACTTAATTGCGGTTGCTTGCTCTTTAAACAACAACCCCCGAACATCGTATTCTTTTTTGTACCCGCCTAGCGGAGGTGGCGCGACTGGATTGTGACATGCACCGACAATAACTGGGTGCCTAGCGTCTCCACCGATAAAATCGACAAGTACTTCGGTATCAGGGTTTGGCGGCAAGAATAAACCTTCTTCTTTGCCTACATAGGTGGTCAATAACCTTGCCCAAATCGGCTCCGTCGTTAACGTGTTCAGTGTGATAGGTATTCGATGCAGTTTCTCTTTATCTGCTTTAAAAGGTGCAACTGTGCCAACTAACATCGGGGTAGGTGCCAACTCAGCCCATTTAGACCAGCCGCTTTTGGTCAAAGATAAGCCCAATGTAAATTCACAAAACCAACCTTGGTTATTCAAATGATGATGAATTTCTGTCACCATGTAGTCGGCTTTGTTGTTTTCACCAGCTCCAGATACCTTGATTGCATCTAACAACTTCAAACTGTGTAAAGCGGTTGCAACGGACATATCTACTTGAATACGGCCTTGGCTGGTATCTAACAAACGATAAACTTGCTCAGCTTTGGCTTTTGCTGCAAGCTCTAACTTATCAATAGGCATCTGAGATTTAATAACAACATCCGCCGCAGCCCCTTCTTTTTTCTCTCCCGAATCATAATTCTCTACTAACAAAGCTTGGGTTTTTATATCCCAGGCACTGTGATCAACCTTTTGCGCGTAAGAACTATTATCTAGGCATAATTCAAACTCCGTACACCCGTCCATTGCGACATTAAACTCAGTGGCAGCAGGTTTATGTTTTGTGAGATCAACGATTTGGATCCCTTCCTCTTCGTAGAGTGCAAAACCGTTGGTCAAAATCCGGTTCATGATCACTTCCCATGGTTTTTTCTCAACCATAAGATATTGATAGTGTTTTATTTTACTGTCAGCTACGGTTTTTTTTCCTGCACAGGGTTTGAGCAAGTCAGTGATGATATCTGTATCGGTCGAATCCGGTTTGTAGAGCTTACTGATTTTAGATTGAATTAGTTTATTGGCTTCTCCTTTTGCAAATACTTCAACATACGGATCGCAGCAATAGCCAATTTTTCCACCGGTTATCACACCTACAAATAAAGTAATTTGCGGGTCTTCACCAAACCCTGCTTTCACCTCAATAGACTTGCCTGGCTGAAAATCTTTATTGAGATCCAGCGTATAGGCCTCTTCGGCCATATCACCGTCTTCAAACACAATCGATAGCTCAGAGATCTGATTGAGCCCTCGGTGGGTGCTAATCTCTCGCACACCGACCTCTAGTTTCTTCTCGCTGCCACCCACTAAGATCGTATATCGAATATCCATTTTAGCGCTCCAAAGGCGGATATATAACGTATTCTCCGACCGATGCACTACGAATCGAAGGTAGCCTATTTACACTAGCAACTTGATGTACATAGTTTGCTTTACCATAAATGGAGGCCACTTCTGATACTAAGCTGTCTCCATCTTTAAACTGCAGCTCGTGGGTAAGATCTGGTGAGCTTTTGCCTGTTCTAAGCTTAATTTCTTTATTAGATAAACACTCTGAGATATTACATTCCACTTGGGCTTTAACTCGGTTACCTTTGGCATTAACTAGTTCACTGATCACGTTAATATCGTTGAACATGCCGTGGAAACCGCCATCTGCGCCATGATTAAGAACCATGTTCAACGGCATAATAGTGACAAACGCGGGTAAGTGTGTCTCTCCTTGAACGGCAAGACCATACTGTAGCATTTGCTGAATACTGTCCTCGGTTGTGGTCTCTCCACTGATACCCATTGCAAGCTGCGCAGGCGTTTCGATAATCGTGTCATCTAGCAAAAACTTAATCGTTAAAATTGACGTAGGAGATTTTTGGTAGCGGGCTGAGCCACTTTCAGAGCCAATCGCTTTTGACTCTATCAGGTAATTTTGATGAGTCACGTTGAGTGACTTGGGATCATAAGGTAAGGTTAATTCTCCCAATTTATTGCCATTACCTCGTTCGATTTTTTTATAAAATGTCACTTTGCAAAGTGGTAAACCACTTGCGTTAATACCGTCCGCTTTGTTCATAATCAGGGCCTTTTTTCTTTTCCTTGCCGCGCAAATCTAAATTCAATATGTCGTTTTATGTCCGACTCTAACTGACACAATAAGTCTTGTAGTTCAAATCGACTCACTGTATTACTAAAGTGCTCTGCTTGGGGCGCCTGCTGTTGCGCATCATTGGACATACCGCCTGAACTTGGCTCTGCTGGTTGGGAGGGGCGATCAGCACGGATCCGTGCTTTAACCCGCACTTGATTGCACTTAATTTCCATCTTTGAGGCTCCTTACACTGGCAAGCCAGGAATAGGCACTGCCACCAAATCACGATAACTAAAACTGAGAGACTCAATAAGTACATCATTTCGGCTCGCATCAATCCCCTCCCACTCCCAGCTTTCTAAAAATGCGTTTTGCACAAGCCAAGCTTGTGATGGTAAGTAGTTATCATCTAAGGTGGTGATCAAAATGTGGTTTTTAACTAAGTAAGTATTCCATGCATCGCCAAAAACTAGGTTTTGTAGCATCAAAAGGCTACCACCTTGAAACACGCCTCGTTTTAGAGTTAATGTTTTTGCTTGTTTTTGGTTGGCGATACTGACTCGATTATTGGTATATTCAATCGTGCGGTTCATCTTAAGACCGCTGACTTCTTTAAACAAAATATCAATGGGATTTGGCACACCGGCGGCCATGATACCAACCAAAAATCGATACCCAACCATAGGTGTTCTAGGATCTTGAAACATATTAGCCACCTAAGCGGGCACTTTCGTGCCCTAAAAGAAAATTAAAAATTAATGGAATTCGATCTTGATGTCGTCTGCCATCATTTCTAGTGCTTCAACACTGGCTTCATTCGAACCGCCATTGATGCTAGGTGCTGTAAGTTTCTTAGGAAATGCATTGATCACTTTCCAAGTAACAATAGGCTGAGATCTGTCTTCGTTAGTCAATGAGATCGTGATGTCCTTTTTATCCACTAGATTTAAGCTGATAGAAGAAATCCAATCGTAGAATTGGCTCTTCTGCTTAACTAGACCACGCTTCAATGTAATGTTGACATCCGTTGGTTGCCCAGGCATGTGTTTTTTTCCATAACCATCCTTGTAAGTGATAGTTTCAACACCAATGTCTAGACCAGACACCTCTGAAAACGGGATGCTTTCTTCGCCGAAGCTGACAACAAATCGATAGACGGGAATTGGATATTCTGCTGCGATATCTGCTTTAGTAGTAGCCATGTAATAACTCCAAAAAATTCGGTATTTACAGCCAAGCTGTAGTGATAATTGTGGTCTATCTGACGCTCTAAAAAGGCGTCAAATAGACATGTTTGATTAGCTAATTGCCCAAAAAAGGCGTTGATTATTAACCTTCTAGGCTCTTGTGAGAGAAAGTTAGAACAATGAATTCAGCTGGGCGAACTGCCGCAAGGCCAATTTCAATATTCATTAAGCCATTATTGATGTCGTCCTCAGTCATGGTTTGACCTAGGCCCACATTGACAAAGAATGCTTGCTCTGGCGTTTCGCCAAAGAATGCACCTGAACGCCAAAGGTTTTCTAGGTAACTTTCAATCATGGTTTTGAGTTTTAACCATGTGAACGGTGTATTTGGTTCGAATACCGCAAAGTGCGTTGCTTTTTGTACTGACTCTTCAACCATGTTGAATAAACGGCGAACAGAAACATAGCGCCACTCGTTGTCATTACCAGCAAGCGTACGCGCGCCCCACACCAAAGTGCCTTTGCCAACAAATGTACGGATAGCATTAATAGACTTACCGGACGTTGCATCTACGTTGAGGTTTTCTTGTTCTGTATTGTCGATAGCCAGTTTTGGCATTAATACTTGCGCAAGCGCCGCATTAGCTGGTGCTTTCCATACACCACGATCTTTGTCAGTTTTAGCCATCACACCAGCGATAGCAGGTGAAGGAGGAAGGTCCAGGTAGTTTTTACCAAGTTCAGCTTTTACTTGGTTGTATACATCTGCTGATGAGAACGGATAAGCAGGGTCGCCAATTGCAGCGAGCTGTAAAGTAGGTAAAGTGACATCTAAAAGCTCGCACACGTCATTGATCACGACGCTACCGCCTTGCTCTTTGTCTTTGATTTCACCTTCAACAAGTACAACTTCTTTACCATCAGTTAGACGGTAATATGCAGCGCCGTCACCAGCTTCAATAAATACAGTTTCCGCAGTTAGGTATTGCTTGCCAGAAGGATCGTACACTGCATCATCAGCATTATTACTCTGTGCATTATTTGGAGATAAATAATCTTTGGCAATATCTTCCCAGGTACCATCGGCTTTCAAAGAAACCAATGTATGAGTCGCTTCATCCTTTGGCCAAAGTACTTGCGCCATCAATGGTGATTTAACAACAACTTGCTTGGCATCATAAGTACGTGCCATTGTTGTTGTTAAATACGGGTAGTACGCAGCACCATATTTTAGACCCAGCGTTGCGCCAGCTCTTAGCGCTTTTGCATCATCAGAAATTGGGTCAATGCTCATAGAGTCTGCTTGCATTTGAACGTCAACCAATGCAAAACGATCCATTCTCTTTTCAGCATGAACAAGTGCTTTGTTTTGTACTTCGTAGTGCTTAACTGTGCTCAGGCCAATGGCTTCTGGACAAGAGATTAAGGTTACTTCGTCAACTTTATTCAACAGTGCAATTGCAGCGGTAAATTTATCTGCTTGCGCACTTTGAAGTTCACTGTTTGTAATAAGCGTTGAACTCGCTTGACCAATACTGACCACATAACATGCGCCACCACCATTGGCAAAGAAATGACTTACCGCTTGGTGTAAAAAGAAGAACGCGTCCGCTAAATTTGCGCCGTCTGAGGTGACGTTAAAGCCACCAGAAGCTTTTGGTGCAACTGCGAAACTTTCTTGGTATGCACCACCAAAAACAGCTTCAAACTCCACCATGCTAGTAATGCGCACAGGGGAATTCATATAAGCAACGTTACCTTCATCATCTAGCTTAGTTGTATAACCAATAAATGCAGGGATAGCGGTTGCCACTTCTGCAACTGATGGTGGCAGTGTTGACTTCTCTTGTACATAGACGTCTGGGGTTTTATATTGAGGCATAATATTTCCTTACGTTGATAATTACATTCTAATTAGCCGGTTCGGCAAGAATTTGGGAAAAAGAGGCGCAAAGCTGCTCGGTCATCACAGTTCAGGTGGCAAATCAATGGGAACAAACCCACCCTTTTCTCTGCGCCTCGAAAACAAAGAGCGTTTCCACGGCTCCGCCACATCAGTCCCAACCGATGTGTGTTATTAATTAATTTGTATTGCTATGACGCCATGGGTAGGAAGCTGTGAAAATTAATCTGATCTTTTTTTAAATAGCTGTTTTTTAAGTACTTAAAATAATAAAGATGAGGGGTAATCATATAGAGCAAAAGTGTGTACATTTGCCAAAAACAGTTTAAAGGCTACTCGCTACCAGTTAATCAGGTGACAAACATAAGCGAGAATTAGAACGTGTTACAGTGGGTAGAAACGGTTAGAAAAGCCTGTTAAGTGTACACTCGCAAGTAAGGTGTATGCGTAGACGAGGGATTGGCATAATTGGACTTCATTACTGGACAAGTTAACACGTTGGCAATTTAACCCGGCATGAGTCGATAATTGCTGCATATATTCGGCATCAAACCGATTATTAATTGCCTGTGTTTGCAGCCAACTTTCTCTGTTTGTCGCAACCGATACATAGTTAACTTCGAAGCGCTCAACCAGCGGCTCATTAAAGTTTGCAAAAAGGGCATTGGCAACAAATCGTTTGCCGCCATACTTAGTCAAAAGCCGAAAATCAACATACTCTTCAAATTCACCTTCGTCATTAAGCTCCTGCCAATGCTGCGTTAATTTTTCGTCAAAAAAAGCCGTTGGTGACTGAATCAAAGCATTCTGACTTTTATCGCTAAGTGTTCGTGCATGGTACTGCAACTCGTAATAGCACAGCCTGCACATGCTGGTGCTCTTCGCTAACAAATACCCTTGCTCATCAACATACAGTCGGGCACCAGCTGGAACAACAATATTGATGCCATAGTAGGCATCGCTGTAAATATCGAACTTTGTCGCTTCGAAATCAATGCTAAATTCACCAAATATTGCTTTGAACAAGTGATTAATACTGTGCAGTTCGCTAGGCGTTGCAGTACTTGAAATAAGCTCAGACATACTGCGCGTTTTAATTTTATAAAATTCGAAATTTTGATACTGAACTACACTTGGCTCAGCCACTAAATTGCTGCCAAAGTCCCACTCATCAGAAGCTGCATAGGCAGGTGCAAATAGCCAAGCTATTACGTCAAATGACTTGAACACAATACGCCGTTTCGGCGGACTATTGAGCGTTGCTTTTGTTTGCACTTTATCTAAGGTGAATAGCTTTGAAGTCTTATGCAACCCCGCTGGCAATGTGCTCTGCTTGGAATTTACCAAGGCAGTCAAATTTGTTGCCGGGATAACCCAACTCACGTTGGCAGCCCCATTTTCCAAACCCCCATTCCCTATACCCACCAATTTACCTTGGTTATCAAATACCGGCGCACCAGAAAAGCCAGGGAGTAAACTACCATCCAAATAATATATTGGAAATTCAATATCTGGAATATTCGTTTTCTTTAGTGTTTCTACAGCATAAGGTGGCAGAAACTGTTTTAAAGTTTCGGGTTTTGCGTACCCTTTTAGCAGCTCTCTCGTACTCATTGCTAAAGCGCCATGATGGAAGCCCAGTGCAGTTACGTGCTCACGATACTTTGGCTTAGTTTGTTTGAAATAGGTCACAGGTAACCACCCTTTTGGTGGCTTCGTTACTTCCAACAGCACTAAATCCGCCTCAGGCAACACTCGCAATACCTTCGCTAAGCGTTTCTTTTTTCCAAATTCGATAATGATCCGACTTTTGGCATGTGCGTCTAATACATGTAACGAAGTAACAACCCACTGGGGTTTTTGCCACAAGAATCCCGAGGCTACATTCATTTCATTGTGGGGCTTTTTGACAACCACTCTTACGGTACTCAAGCTAAGCTGTTCAGGATTGATATTAGCCAGTGTCTGAATCGAAACCAGTATGCATATCAACAGCTTTAGTCTACATATTAACTTTCCCATCACCGTTCCATTGTCAGACAGGACAAAGCATATCATGGACTAAACTAATTCCACGTAGCTTGCTGTTTTCTGTTAATGTTTGCTCTTCAAAGCGCTTGTAAATATGTGTCCAAGGAGCCCCGAACACGCTCTTTACCTGCGTAAAATTCTGCAAATCTGTTAGCTGTGACTTGCCAATACATGGCATTTTCTCTTGTTGATGAGCACATACAGAATCGCGGATCACCAGTAACATTTTCTTTTGCTCAGAACCCTCAAACTCAGAAACAATAGCTTCACTCAAGGTCGCCCACACTCCGCCTGTTAACTCGAAGTTATTAACGATTTCGTCAAGCTCTAAACTGCCATCCGTGTAGGACAATTCATCACACCCATTCACGACGATACTAGAACTAAACAGCAAACTGCTATGTTGATTTGATATATTTACCGCCTGATCAGAAAAACGAAATTCAGATTTAATCGGCATTTCATCATCGACATAGGCGTTATCTAATTGCATTCCAAACTCTTTCAAAGTCAGTAGTTGCAACGCCTGTTGTTCAGTATACCCCGCAGCTACATACTGGGCTTTCAGTTCAACTAAAGATGGCGCTAACAGGTTATGCGAGCGCACATAAATGCCCAAATATGCACCGATTACACATGCGATGCCGAATGCGCCTATTCGTGCTGCTTTTGCATCGTTAAAGTGACGATCGTTTAGCCCCAAAATTGCCGCTAAAATGGTGGTCAAGGCACCAAGTAAAATAGTCACGGTTGGCGTCACGCTGGTCCCCATGACGACACCGAACAGTAACCCAATACCCGCTCCACCAAACACTGCTACTTTTAGATCTACTTGGTTTTCCAAAGCTAATTACCTTATTAATAAATTGGGCGTTTTATATTTCCTTTTGCGCCTTTTCGTTTTTTTACTGCCAAATTTATACTCGTATTGGGCTGATACCGTATGGGTATAGCGGTTTTTACTCAACCATAACTTTTCATATTTAACAGCAACTAGGGAACTGGAAGTAAGCCGATATTCTACTTCTGACATCAACACATATTGCCTACTGCTGCCCCAATAGCTTTGTTTATTATAGTTTGGAAAGACAGAAAAACGGCCACCAATATAGCCTGTCAGCTGTTCTGAAAAATGATGGCCATACTCGGCCAGCAGCGAGTGATATACCTGACTAGTATCAACAAGAGAAGTACTGCCAAAATTTAGTTTTCGATAGCTCATGACATAATCAAAATCTAGATGAGCAAGGTGAAAATACTGAACATGGCTCAGCAAGAGGGCTCCACCAAACTCCTTATCTGTTACATGGTTTTCTCGATGCTGATACCTTTCAGAACCCAAATATAGATCTATACCGCCAGAAAACCCATGAGGCAGCGCATACTCATAAAAAAGCTCAAACCTAGATTTGTATCTATGGTAATCCACAGAATCGGAAAAATTTGCCGCGCCTTTACGATTTATTCGACCCTTCAATGCCGTTTGATCTAAAGTTAACTCTCCATAGATTGAGGAATTTGCAAACAGCTTGCCACCGACAGAAAAACGACCTTCTAAGGTATTTGAGTCGCCTTCGAATGTATCACTGATCACCGCATCATTTACTGGCTGTTTCGACAACGAAAGAGATTGATTGAAAACGGCAACATTGCTGAAATAATTGATTTTTTTATACCAAGGTTGGCTGCTAGTTGGTTTCTTCTTTAAAGCAAATAGCGGTTGAGCTTCAGCATCTACACTGAAAATTAGCGCCGCCAAGCTTAGCGAGAGAAAATACACGTTTCTTAGCCGTGATAACAGATTCTTTTTAGCCATTTGCACCGGTCGCCCCCGTTAACGAGGCCGCCGCATTGGCTGCCTGAATTTGCATCTGTAGCTCGGTACTTTGTTTTTGCAGCGACTCAAAATCAATTGCGTTTATTTGCGCTTCAAAAAGTGACTCTTCAACCGTTGCAGGCACGCCCTTAACTAAGCCACTTTGCGCAAGCTTAACGGCACTTGCCATTACTGACGTTTTAAGATCAGACAAAGTATCTTGGACTTGGTGATTATCGGGCTCAGATACAAATTGGCTGATAGCCGAGGACAAAGGGGTCAATAAAGTGATGTTTTCTGCAATCGACGCATTTACAAGACTTAAGGTCGTCATTGTTTGATCTGAAGACTCATTTACCTTTTCAACCTGTGACAAAGTACTGTCCAAAAGGTTGATATCATCCTCGCTCAAGTTCAGCGCGGTCAAAACTAACCGACTTGCTTGAAGTGAGGCCGAATCAACCCCATTTTGGTTAACCCCATCTTGTAATTGATTCACGAGCTGGTCATAAACTAAAGTTGTCAATGCGTTTACTTGCAGTGAGTTACGCTCGGTGTTGGACGATGACAAATGGCTGAGTCTCAACCCAGTCAGTTCTGACGCAGGAACAACTTCTTGGTAATTGGCGATTAAGTTTCCATTACGATCAAAACACTCTGCGGCATCGCAGACCATAGTAGTATTATCTAGTACATCTATTTTGATATGAAATAAGCTATTTTCATGAACACTGAATTGACTTTCAAACTGCGCAAGCTCATTGCTTTGCCCTTGCCAAACAGTTAAGTGATTAATATCACTAACGGTAATTGAAGCATTTGCGAGAGGTCCTTTCAAAAGACTGCCATTGAGCAAAAGCTCATTGCTCCCTCTAATAAGCCCTTCTTTATAGCAACCAAACTGCGCCACAACCACAATAGCTAGGCTAAAATAAGTACTGAGTTTTACATAAGTCATTGGATATCCTTTCGTAGCCTGCAAGCGATAGCGCCCATTTTTGTATATAAAATGAAAATTAAATGCGACAAAAAATAACCACGCAATAATTTTATTTAGAAATAACAACAGGTTGTGTTGGTTCAAATTTAACCGTAAGCTCAGTGGGGGGGCCTGGATCTGGTACTCCTTGTGGATTGAGTGCTGGTATCACACTTAATGCACACACAATGTCTCCTTTGAGCACAATTGGCGCCCCTCCTTTGAACGTTACTTCAGATAAAACAATGTCATTGATAGCGCTGAACGTCACTGTGCCGCCTGCCGCATATGCACCGTTAATGTAAGGTGACATATTGACCTTTTTCGTCAGAAACTTTTCGATATCGTCTTGCACAGCTATCTCACCATGACAAATCATTCCCTGAGATGCGACTTCTAGTGGTCCTGCTGTTGGCACAACCAATACACCTTTGTCTAGCAGCAAGTTGAAGACCGTACTTTCGTTAAGAATTTTAATCATTGCTTTTACCCGCACCATCAATAAATAGTTAAACATCTAGCAACCCGAATTTACTCAGACTTTTAAAACAAATACTGTGCTGGATTTACGTTTTATACATGGTGCTATTTAAATTAAGGACTATTACTCTTACAACGCGTGAGCCAAACATGTGTGAACAATAATTACCTTTTAGTTTGCTTCCCAACGCGAGTCGCCGGATTGGCGCGTTAATAAAATGAATAATAGTTCGATAGAATGCAATTTTGCATACAATATACTGTTGACAATATTCACATCTATGGCTAGTTTATAGTCTCTAGGAACATAAAAGGAAATTAAAATGAAATTAAAACTAAACAAGTCAAAAATTAAAAATCTTTCTAATAATCAATCTCTTGATTTAAATGCAACACCAGCTATTGCTGGTGGCAGACCCGGCCGTGAGACTGAATACGATAGAGGTTGTCCGTTCTTTACCCATAGAGAAGCAAAGACCTGCGGTATGGGTTGGACCTGCGGCGGTGTAAATTAGTACTTTTAGGTTTACCAAAGCGTCGTAAGGCGCTTTTTTGCTTACTTAAAACAATTAAACCCTCTTTATATTCATCAAAATACTTTTCTATAACCTACCAAAGTCTAACTTACTCACTGATCCGTATCACCTAACGTGTAATGGCTACAATTTAACCAAAAGGATTATCATGTTCACTTCTCAAACTATAAAAACCCTGTTGTTGAGCCTCAGCTTGTCTTTTACATCAAACTTGCATGCAGCACCAAAATCGGAAGAAGCGCCACTGCTTTTGATCGGTGCTTCTTTTGCCAATGCTAAAATGCCCTATTTTGACAACCTACAAGCACCACTAAATGGTATCGCCATTAATTCTGGCCGATACCTTTCTCTAGGAAATGCCTTAATAAGAGAACCTCGCCTCTCAGGTCATCTAATCAACGAAGGACAAGCTGGCGCAACCACATTCGATAGGTTGACGTGTTTTCCAGGTCCTGAGTGTGTGGGGCCCGGCTGGGAAGGTTATGAAAAGCAATTTACTAAAGCACTGAGTAGAGTGACCTCCTTTTCCACAGAAGTATCCGCCCAATACATCGTTATTATTCGTGGAAATGATTGCAACCACCCCGATGCTTTTGGTATTCCAATGTCAGAAACTTCGGAATGTACTCTAGAACAAATGCACTCTTATATAGACACCTTCGTCAATGTTGCCAACCGAGCGCTAGCCGCTGGGATCACACCGATTTTTTCAAAGGCACCGGATTACGATGCGATTGACTGGGAAACCCTTAGACAACGGTTTAATTGGCCGTGGATCATAAGCAAAGATAACTATGAAACCTTTTCAGAATTGAGGCTAAACCGTCTTAAAAATGAGGTACCTGATGCCATTTTTCTCGATATATGGCGCGGTTTTGAACCTATGGATGATGGTTTACATCCAAATCGAAAAACCATGCAACGTGCCGCTAAACGTATAGCCAAAGCTGTTAAAAAGCACCGTAAGCAGACAACCGAGTAAACACCGTTACTGCTAGTTTTAATATGAGGCCGTTTCCCCTTCCCTGCGCGTAAACGGCCTTCATCGCCATGTCCCGTATTTAATACCTTACGCGCCCAAGTCTACGCAGGTATTTTTGCTGATTTTCGTCAACCTTGACGGCTTTTTTAACCCAGGCTTCTGCCAATGAGCTAAATTGACCGACAGAGTGTGTTTCTTTTCGGTGCCGATATTTTTGCAACACTGTGTGACCAATATCGCAGGCCTGTGCCCGCTGAACTAGACCACGTACACTCTGCTCTCCTTTGCCACACTCTGTCAAAACATCGACCAACCCCAATTCATATAAATCACGAGCACTAAAACGTGTATTAGAATACATGACTTCCATTAGTGCACAGCGTGACGCCTTGTGCTTTAACTTAGATACCAGTAAGTGCTCTAGCCCGTGATTAAAAGCTACGGGCGGATAGAAAAACTCTGCTCCTTCCTCTGCCACAACACAATCAGCACAAAGAGCGACTTCCATTCCTGCTCCGTAAGCCCTGCCCTGTACCAACACTATGCTGGTTAGATTATGCCTAGAACCTGCCAATATTCGATGTAGCAAGGTCATATAGTTAAAAGCATAATCTCGGAGCCAAGGCTCATTTTGTTGTTTTACACAGTTTGTTAAATTCACTAGATCGCCACCCAGACTAAAAACCCCCGATTTATCACTACTCAAAACCTTAATCGTATGGTTTTGAGCACGGGACTCTGGTAGATAAAAGTGACCTAGCTGCTGTAACAAAGATTTAGTAAAGTACGGAGCTTTATCTAGCTGCATTGTTGCCCAATGTAACGACCCAGATCGCATGATCGCCAAGGGCTCACTGGCATAAACGGAAGTTGCTCTCACTTGCACAAATTCATTACCTGTTTTGATGTGTTGTTCATAGTGCTGACGCACTGTCAGCCACTTTGTGATTAGATACTTTGAAATAATCTTATCCTTCCAACAGCATTCGACACTCGGCGATTCTGCTTCTATTTTTATATAAAACCTCTGGAGTCAATTAATGAAAGCCTTGTTACTGAGTTTGCTTATTTTAAGTACGTGCAGTTTTGCTGATAATCAGGTGGCAAAAGTCATGCTTGCCAAAAAACAGGTCACAGCTCAGTCAGACAACCAGCATCGTGATCTCACGCGTAAATCCCCTATATTTATCGAGGACGCTCTGCATACGGGTAAAAACGCACGCGCACAAGTGAGATTCTCGGAGGGAACCATCTTGTCTTTGGGAGAACAAACGCAATTTGTCGTTAATCAATTTGAGTATCAGCAAAGCTCAGATGCCAGCTTTGAATTTATCTCGGGCGCATTTCGGATAGTTACAGGAGAAATAACCAAAGTTACCAATCCAAATTTTAAAATTAAAACACCAATGGGCTCTATCGGTATACGAGGCACCGATTTTTGGGGTGGAAACCTCTACAGCGAAGATACTATTGATGTCATTTTATTAGACAGTGAACATCCAATCGTGGTTGAGAATGAGTATGGACGGGTGGTTATTTCAAAACCAGGAATGGGTACTACGTTACAAAAAGGCAAAGCACCAACAGCACCTGAGACATGGTCAGATAAAAAACTTCAGGACGCAGTCAAAACGATTCAATAATTAATTGACATGTAAAACAACACATCTGTTTTTCAAAGTGTTTGAAATTACTCTCTCCTGCCCCTTAGAGGGAACCGCTAGTAAGCTGTAAAAATCAAAAAAACACACTTTATTTTACATAAAGTTCAAATTATTAATTATTTATAAACAATGAACTTATCTGTAATGGTGATTGAACCTTATGAATAAAATAGTAGGTATACTTTTAAATTTATAAACCCTGCCCAGAGAAACCCTTATATCATTGATATTTATAAAAATATTAATTCATCATCCAATTTAATAGCTACTTATATTGGCTAATTTGCTCGTACCCATTTCGTTTGCTACTTTGCATCTCGTCAACACTTTGGGCCCAAGTGATGAATGACAAAACTAACAAGTGATAAACAACCGAACTAATGAACGACCAAAGGAAAGAAGATGAAAATGTTTAAATTAGGTACTCTCGCTGCTGCTATGTTAACTACTGTAAGTGCAGTTGCTGCGCCTATTAATATCGCTGATACAAATGGTTATGATCGTCACACTGTTTACTCATACGGCCCGGTTAGCCGCGTGGTTATCACAAGTGAATTCGCACATAACTTCTCAGCTGATATTGAGCTTCGTGATGGCGCACGTTGCGATAACGGTAACCTATATTCAAACGTTGACAGCAGCCATGTTGTAAATGTAGGTATTCAAGCAGATGCTTCTAACGCTAATGCAGCAAGTGTTGGTGTAACAAATGCAATTGCAGAAGACAAACTGACTCACAACAAAACGCTTCACTTAAGCTGTTACGATGCAGACAACACTTGGTACAATGTACTTGTAAACGTACCTGGCGCACCAATTGTAAACTGGGACATCACAGTTGAGCCAGCTGGTGAGTTCGTTAACCAACCATACTCTTTTGGTTACCACACTGCGTTCCGTGTAAAGAGCACGCTTAACGTAAACAACCAAAACAAGAGCCAGTCTTACTGTCACACTGTTGCAAACCGTGGCCTATCTCTAGGTCTATTCCACGGCCGTGATACTTCAAATACGTTCCACTCTGACGTTTTCACACAAGACAAAGTGTACAACAACGACACTGCTCAGCCAGTTTTATACCAAATCGTACAGTGTGAAAACGCTGCTGGTAAAACAATGGCTGTTAAGGTATTCAACCTAACAGATCCAAACGGCATCTACACATACGAAGACCAACTTATCATCAAGTAATTTCTTCGAAAAAAAGCAGCCCAAGGGCTGCTTTTAATCAGTTTTTGAATGTGAATCTAAACGAAGATTCATGTATAAAAATTAGTAAGGTGGTCTAGCTTCTAGATCGAAAAGTCATATCCAATCTTCAGTTCCCACTTCATATTTTGCTCCATGTCGCTCTATATATATTGAAAACTTAATTATCACTCCTGAAACTGAGTTAAGCTTTTTATGTAAGTTTTCAGAGTTACTATTAATGCAGTAAACACCACTTTAGATTTTTGCATAAAATAAGTAGGAGTCAATTTCTTGATCTATAGGAGAATATATTCTCCCTTAGCTAGACCAGAACACTCTGTAACAGCACCAGCTTTAGTTAAAACTAAATTGTAAGAAAAACCTCAACCCCACGCTATATACACAGAATAAAGCGGCGTCATTTTAACCCGCTAAGAATAATGATTGAGAAAGGTAAATAGTAAGAAGAGCGTTAAAACTTGCCGGTAAGTTAGAATTTACTGTGAACGAAGGGGTACTTAATTTGGCTGCCAGTGATCATTCAAAGCGATTAACGAGACAGTAAATACTGTCTCGTTATAGTTGCTTAGTGCTGATTACGCATTCATCAACGTTTCTTCATCAAAGCCTTGGTCACGAATACAAGCTAGGAGCTGGCTTAATAGCTCATCTTCTACTGGCGCAACAGGCTCATCAGGTAGCAATTGTGTGATATTGCCAAACCCAGGATGGCTAAAATCTGGATTAGGTAAACCACGCTCCGCACGAAGGGCCAATAACAGCAAGGCTGCATATGGGGTAAACTGCCAATTCATATTATCGAATTCAAAATACATTTTACTCGGTGGCGACGCGACTTGGGCTACTTGGTCATCACATAATTGAGTTAGATAACCCGTTAGTTCTTGTACATCATCGGTATCCCAACGAGCAATAATGTCCGTATAAACAAAATCATCAACAATGGGCACCAACTGTTTACCGCCTTTAACTGCATCAAACAAGAGTATAATAAAATCGCCAATATGGCTTTCTGAGCGGTTTATCCAGAACTTTGGATAACCCACTTGTAGCAATTTAAATATATGCTCTGCCCGTGTAGACTGCTGCAAAATAACCGCCATGACCAAATAAAACACACTGTCCGGTGAAACTCCTCCTTCTCGCTCCCTATCAAAGCGAATAACATAACGCTTGTGAGTAAAATAGGTAATAATACAATTTATATGGGCAAAACACAAACTATGGCTTAACGCATTACTACACAATTTTCCCTCTTGAATAAGCATACTCTGTGCAGACATTTCATAGTAATCTGTCGGTACTTCTAATTCTGTTTCTAAAAACTCCCAAGGCAAAAATGGTAAACTTACAGTTGTATCTTCACTAACACCTGTGCTCCCATTATTTAAATAAAAGCCTACTCTCTCTTCGTTACGCCTAACTACATCAGCATATTTAGTCGGGTTTTTTATCGACCGCTTGCGTTTGCGTAAAAACTTTTCTAGTTGCTTCTCGTTTATCATAATTATTTCGCTCGTACTATCTTAACCGTTGCTGTACCTGTAGTGTTAGGCTCAGGAACAGAGACTTTCGCTAAAATGGGTTTAATTTTATATCCCTGTTTCATCAACTTTTGCAACTCAATTGCAAAATTCTCTGCTTCTGGTGTCACTTTCTGCCCATTTAACTTACCTATCGCCACCTGCTCTATCCACTTTTTACCACGTTTTGCCAAATTTAAGTCATCCGGTTTTGGAAATTTATTCCTATAACTGGATTTAACTTCAATTAACCAAATCGTTTTCTTTGTTGGATCTGGGTCGATACCTAATAAGTCAGCGCCATGGTTAGACTTATTTTTAACAATGTCTTTAAACTCAATGCCCGTACTGTCTTCAAAAAGTTGTTTGGCTATTTGCTCACCATAAAAGCCGTCGTTGCGGTCTGCCACATGTGAACCATTAACTTTAACCAAAAACTCGTGCTCATCTTTAAATTCACTTAAATCAAGACGGTTTTTAACAGCATCGGCCACTTTAATATCGCCAATTTCACCACTGGGTTTGCCCTGTTTGCCCGAAGCAATATTGTCCTCAATCTCCTTGAGCATGGCTGGCGACAGTACATCATTGCGTTTTAGCCAGTCAAGCATCTCTTCAAAAGACTTAAAACCGGGAATAGCCTTGCTAATTAGCCCACCAGCTGCTTGCTCCACAAGCCATTCTTGGAGCATTTCCTTACCCTTAGTAGGGTCCTTACCCATGGTGTCATAGATATCATATAGTTCATTGGCTGTAAGCGCGATATCAATCCCTTTCAAAACCATTAAACCGAGCGGGATCAAGAAAAATGCATTGTGCTTAGCCGCATTTTCGGCGGTCATCGCAGCCAAATTGACATCACTATTGGCGATAAGTGCCGCAGTTGCCCCTCCGAGCTTGGCTAAATCGACCCCAATGGCACTGAGTTTAGCCACTTCCTTGTTAAAATATGCTTGAGCACCTTCAGACTTATAAAATGCGGCAATTTCAGCATCACTAAACTGAGCATCACGTAGTAATTGAGCCCTGTCAGCTTCTCTTTGGTAAAACTCTTCTAATTTATTTGCTTTATATGTATCAGCTATCAGCTCTCCAACAACCGCACCGCCGGCACCAGTCAAGCAGCTCTCGCTTCCTCCACCAGAGGCTTGGCCTGCTTCGCTGGTTGCTATACCCAAAATACAACCAGCACCAGCATGCGCTAAATATCTAACAGAATTGGTAATGTCACCGCCTCTATACGCGGAGCCTATTGTAGATGACATATACTCACCTACTGCCGAGATACCAGCACTTTTCAGTGAGTTAGTGAAGCCCGAGGAAAACTCAGAAAAATCTCCACCATTAATTACAGTCGAAATTCCCGCACTAATTGTTGAATTAACAACAGCCTGAGTTGCTTGGTTACCTATTGATATAAGTGTATCTTTACTTAATAACGCAGCATCAGGGTTAACTTCCCCAAAAAACTGTAGATCGCTGAAGTGGCTCATCATACCGGCTGTAGCCATTGATATAACCAAGGATCTAATACTCTCGCTGCTTAGCATGTGGCTTAACGTATCGCCAACACTATTGCCAGACGCCAAACTGGTTGCAGCTTGCGTAGTTAAAGTCACTGCTGCTGCCGACATCGCGGCCCCCATTGCTGGGCTAAAGGCACTCGCGATGGCTCCTTCCGTGCCTATCCATTGTGCGCCAGCTGGTCCCATCGCAACCGACACGGCAATGGCTACCACAGCCATTGCCGCAGGGCTCAGGGTACTGGTGCTTTCATCTATATGAAGTTTTGTTAGCTCTGTAGTGACGATGCTTAGGTTGCTGTTAACCTGAGGATCATCGTGCAATTGTTGCATCCAGCTCAGTGAAGGAACTCCCGCAAAGTCACTGATCACCGATGAAATACTTTCTCCTTCGTACTGCCCTAATTCCAGCGTGATCCCATGGGTCGCATGTACTTTTACCCCGCCAATGATCTCGTTATACACCGCAGTATCGACCGTATCTTGCTTAGTTTCGGTCTTAATTTTCCAAGTGCCTTTTTCGACCTTGTTGTAGAAGTATTCTTTTTGCTCTTTGGCCAATAAGAACTTCACTTGACCATTTCGCGCCTCGATGGACGTGCCGTCCCCTGAGGTGATTTGAGCAGCTTGCAAGGTGACATCACCAAATTGAGAAGCGATTCGAACACCTTTACCCGCCTCTAGCGCTGAGCGAATAGCCATGGTTTGAAACTGCTGCTCTTGCTCAGTGGTCTTGCCCCATTTTCCAGATTTCTGACTTTGATTTTGATTAAATTCGTTAAGAATATATACGCCCTGACCAGCCAAAAGCTCGATCACGCCTTCATCTGCATGCAGTTCTGCTGCTTTGAGTTCAATAGCACCTGATGCCATTAAATAGATGCTGTCTTTAGCAGATAGTTTTGTGGTCAGATGTTTGATTTCTGAAGTCGATTGAGAATACTCGCCAACAGGCTCATTATTCACGTAACTGGTTTGTTGAGAAATTAACTGAATATTGCCATCAGCACGTAATCCAATTGTATTACCGTTTATCGTACCGCCCTGAATAACAATGTCACCCATGCTTCGAATACTAATGTTTTCGCCACTGACCGAGGCAATTTCACCAAAGCGAGAGCCTCGCTCATAGCGGCTAGAAAAACGGTGCACTAACGTTTTTTGCTCATACTGACCGGCAATAATGTCAACATTTTGTCTGGCAGTCAGACTGCCAGATAGGTTTCTTAAAGTACCACCAACAAATAGATTGAGATCACCATCTGAGGCTACTTGTGCGCCCGGATTAACAGTAAGGTTTCGCGCTGTTCTTAAATAAGTATCACGGCCCGTTAGCAAGGTGCCATTGTTAACAGTAATATCTCTAAAGTTTACATCGGAGCCTGTAAATTCGACTAAGTGACCATTTACAGTGCGTGATTCTATTGTCGATGCGCTCAGGTGTACCACTGGAGACAGTACTTTTTCCCCGTTGATGTCTCTATATTCTGGCCAGATAAAATCCTTACCAAAATTGTCATAAACTGATTTAGGTACTTGCTCACCAAACGTTACACCGCCTTTTCCAGCCAGTTCGTACGCATTTTGGTACAATTGCGTTATTTGAGCCGTTTCATCAGCATAGGCAGTTGAAATCATGTTTCGGTTCAGCTCGGCATAAATTTGCGAGCGGATCAAGCGTGATTGTACGAACCGGTCTCCAACCTGTTTTGATAGCGGGTAGTTTGGAAAAGTGACTGAGATCGAGCCGCCAGAAAGATGAATCTTTTTAGGTTCAGGTAATGCGTCCTTTCTATTATCCAACAAGACTTGATGGAAACCAGCTATGGTCTGAGTATTTAAAGCGCGAGGTTGCTCCACAACGTGCTTTGATTTCACATACATTGTTCTGCGGTTATCAGGCACCTTAGTGAATGCGGGAGAGCTTGCCAGCAGTTGATTTGCATTGGTCTTATCAAAAGCGTTATAGGCCTGTGCTAGAGTTGGTAAACACACCTGCCCGAGCAACATAACTATATTTAAATAGGCAATGGCCTTTTTGTAAAATGGCACGGGCTTGTCGGCCAAATTATCTTTTTTCATTTTTAATTCCATTTATTTACCATCCATCAAGACTGCCACAGTGACCGTTGGTGATTTGGATACGTCGCGAAGAGTTGGCGTGTCATGATCGTTTAACTCATCATCTATCGAAATTTTATATCTGTAATTCACCGTCACTTTCTTACCGTCATCGCTGACAATAACATTTTGATATTTGAAATTTTGCGCAGTACAGGAGTAACGAGTATTGGCACAACGGTAGTCTTCAGAGCCGCTTACGTACTGCCTGCTTCTAGCATAAGCTTTCGCAGCATCGTCTATTTCTTGGAAGGTATAACCTGTGTTTTCAAAATCTGCATCTGAGGATTCGCCAAGTATTGTACTTAAGGCAACTCTAACTGAGGAGTAGGTGCAATCTTCTGTTTGTGTCAAACCATGCTCTTCATAGCGATAGCCATCACATTTAAACAAACTTGCTGTAACCCATTGGTCGTCAACCTTGGGAAATGAATACCCTTCATAAGTATCTTCATCCACAACTTTTACATACCGTTGGAAGTACTCTTTAATCTTGGTATTGATCGTTGCATCTAGTGAGTTTGACTCTGTTACAGTCAGGTCGCTTTGACTTTCCATATTGGGGTTAATACCATACACATTACCGTGAATGGCTAGTAAGGTCTCACCTTCTACAGAAGTATCGACTGCTGCACCGCTACAATTACCTAAAGCAACACACTGTTTAATGGCATGAAAGTTACTTGTTTCTACTGTACTACTTAATTTAATGCCGATTGACTCTAAATCCAGCTTTTGGAAACGCGCATTGTCAAAAAGCTCAATATACGAAAATGCATTGACAAAACGACGCCTAGTCGAAGGTTCCGCTTTGCTGCCAATTTGGAATTCGCCAAAACTGACTATTCGCCCAGGTGGAGAATAAGCCGATATTTGAGTCCCAACTCCATGTTCAACTGTATCTTGGCTTCCTTTATTGTCCGACGTATAAGCGTAACGGGATATGATGAAAGAGGTAGTTTCTAAACGATAACGCTCGTTAAATAATAAGGGAGTATCAATATGGAATATCCCTTGTTGGCTAAGACGTAAAATGGCTGAAGAGTTGCGAATATACTGGCTTGCTTTAAGTTCCAATTTAGATTCTGCCGCTATTGAGACCTGCTCAGACTGAGCAGTGTTTACGCGAATACCTGCACTCCAGTCAACACCGCTTGGCTCTTCAATATGGTAGGGGTTAATATTTTCTATCGCTTTAGCTATAATTTTTATGTTGTTCGCATGGACTTTTGCACTCAAGCGGCTCTGTGTAGATCCGGTAGCGCTGTAGCTAGAATATGGGCCATGCTTAACACTGTTAACGTCAATAGATGGCGCATTCAGTGACTTATTTTCCGGCCAATTTAACCTGTTGGTACGAGAACCATTAGTGAAAATGCCATCGTTCAAATCAACGCTCAAAGTACCTGCTTTGATCACTCCACCAAAGGTATTGTAGACATCACCTTCGATTTCGATATTGATTTTTGAGCCACTTAGAGTACCGGAGTTTATCAGTCGACTTGCAGCGAATTCGATACTTCCAGCATCAACATAACCTTGGTTTAACAGGCCTTTGTCTGAAAAACTCTTGATTGTTTGACCAATCAATCTAGAACCAGAACGAAAAGTCGTCGCACCGATTGCTTTCGTTGTGATGATACGGTCGCTATAGAGCTTACCGTAAACATTCAATGTCGCACTTTCATGCTCCGCAATTTGAATAAATACGCCTTCTGCTGGCGCGTAAAATTGTCCCTGCCTTGTGCTCGTTGCCAAAGCATCTGACATGGTATTGAGCTCAGTGCTAACAGGGATAATCACTGGCTGCGACGCAACAATACCAATACTCGCAGCTTTAAAAGTACCAGACGGCTGATAAGTGTTCGACAGAGTCGTCGATGAAATCATATCAAGATCACTATAGCGAATAGAAAAGCGGCCCGGATACAAGTTAATACCGCCAGAGCCCAGTACATAAGAGCCCCTACTTGATTGGATGAATCCACTATTAGGATGACGCTCTGCGCGTAAATTTAGATCAATAACACCTGACGTTGCGATGCTATCTGACATCACTTCAAGAGATTGCAAGCCTGGTGCAGTTAGAGTTGAGATAGTCACCCTACCACTTGGTTGCGTTCTCACGATGCCGCCCGAAAGTGTGCCATTGATAAACGATAATCTTCCCGCATTATCAAAAGAACAGTTGCTGCAACGAACAGTACCACCTTGTGAGATAAACACTAGATCGACCGGCTTCCCCATCACTGAAACTGTATTTTGAATGTCAATTTCTGTTGCATTAATTACTAAAGTTTCAGTGCTACTATCATTAGGTATTTTGATGAGTAGAGGCTTACTAATTGTTGCGAATTTATTAAAATTAAGCGTTGTTATCGCAGCTGTACTATCAACAACCAGAAAATCGCTGGACGCATCTGGTTCTTTATGCACTGAAAAAATCGGAGACTGGTTATATATATAACTCGATACGCTTGCAGCAACACTTTTAGCAGTGCATAACGTAAAGAGAAATATACACAAAAACACTCCTCCAAACGGTTGAGAACGTTTTGATTTCATTTTTATCCTCACTTTCACAAAAAACGCCAATTTTATACAAATCAGAAACGGTATCAACTTTTACAAATTAAAAATTTAAAAGACTTTTAATTTTTAAATTACATCTGATATAAATATAAAAAATAACTTATCCTCAATCCTTAAATCGACAAAAAGTCGGATTTTTTAATGAGTATATTTATACGCCAGATTGAGCTCAACCTGATTTAAATCGCAATTTCCATCAAAAAAGATTTGTGTCTGTCCAATAAGTTTTCCCTCTTTTGGCTAACAACCAATACCATTGACCTTAGCTGGTTCCCTAGGCCTCAGCAGCGTGCTCATTAAAATTTGAAACTCGTTCATTTATTACTGCTTCTGCGTAAATACTGCTTCGTAGATGGCACATTCCAAATCGGAACACGCCTATTTTTTACACAAAAAAGTGTGCTTATTGGAGTGGATATGCCAAACAGAAAATATAATTAAAAACACTCATTATGAATAAACTTATATTGACAAGTTAATAAATTGAACTACAGGAGCAATAAGTGGTACACTATTAATTAATATCATCTAATATCAATCAATTATCGCTACAGGACAGGACAAGCTTTAATCGATTAAGTGAATATTAGGGATATCATAAGATATAAATCTAATAATAAGGATAAGAAAATGGACTCTACTCTATTTGTACCAATTTTAATCTCTGTGCTACAGGCAAATGGACCTGCACCACTGGAACCTCATCAGGCTGAAAAAATCTATGCTTGCCCGACATTCACTATACCGGTAGATGGTTGCACCATTGTTGAATCTGACATCGGTGGCGTGCCTGACAAACTAGAAAATTGGTTCTTTGATATTGTCAACGAAATTGCTGAAGAGTACACCGATGAATGTAATACACACGATAGAAACTATTGGACACTTGGTAAAACGAGGCACAGTTCTGACCAACAGCTTAAAGCAGATTTCAGAGAAGAAGCAACTGAATCATGGTTCGAGAAGCTTGGGCCTGAATGGAAGTTAGTCGAGCAAGCATGGAAAGTTATGGCTGGGGTTCGAGATGAAGACTACTATATTCCGAGACAACAAGACGCATATACTCGCTATACCAATATCGGCAAAAAGGTTAAGGCAAACCAGTGTTTCCAACACGCTGCTGATCTGCCCATTGACACTGCATTGCTGAACGTAGCTAAAGCCACTTTCCGCTCTATTACCAGCCGTGAGCCTACAGCTTATGAAGAGTTTGATATGGTTGAGCTGTACAATCCAACACATGGTGGTGACTTAAGTAGCTTCAGAATTGCAGTTGACGCCTATGCGACGAGCAAAATTAATGTATCTGGCCCTGAAGCGCTCGTAGTCGTGAATAAAGTTGAAGGGATTGACCAGTCCTCAATCACACTAAGTGTTCCTCAATACTCAGCTGATGGCCAAAAACTGGAAACGTACGTAAGAGCATTCGGGCAAGACTCAAGAGACGGTTCCCTAACTCTGTCTTTCAGCTATAAGTACGATCAGGCACTCACAATCTCTGGATGGGCCGTAGTGACTGATGAAAATGGTAACAGCGACTTCAAGAAAATTGAAGAGAAACTAAACGTCAAAGGATGGTGTTCACCTCGCGAAGGAATAGACTGCTACTAATTTTCAGCTAGTCTGATCAACAAAAAACAGTTGACTACTTTGCTGCTGATACGAGCTTAGTCAACTGTTTTTATCCTTGAAGGAAATCGGACAGAATCAACACTTTCTGCAATACCACTAAGCGCATCCAAAAAAGTACATGTGTTTATTAAGTTAGACCGTTTTATATTGAGCAGGCTTTAACTAAAATTTAAGCACAGCTCCCAATATTCGCTACAGCCGAATACACACCAAGCCATCTCGTTTTATCAGCACTGAACGACTCAACTCTTCTGCCACACGCGTACCAAGTAAACTACCAACCATATCCTGTCATTGAGAGATGTAGCGAGTTAATTATTTTGATTGGCCTTATCGGGATAACGGTTTTGAGATCCGCGCTTACATTGAGATAAAATCGCGTGCTTTTAACTTATTTACCATATTCACTCGTATTGGATCTTAATCTACATAAGCCGTCATGCCCTGTATTACTCTTGTACAAAAAAAGCACGGTGTAAACACCGTGCTTTAAATTGACAATAAGGCATCAAAGGCAAGTCTATTAAGTATTCATTGCTTTCGCCATTCAATTTAAAAATCAACTGAAGCTGAATGTTTAAACAACAGAAAAACTTGATTTAAGCAATAAATTTGCAGCTGCCTTGTCCGTCAATTTGTCTTACCGAATTATTGAAAACGATATTTATCTATTATATTTTCAATTTTTAACTTGCCACTTTTTACTGCATTGAAGTCCTGTTCCGTAATTTCCTTAACGGTTACGCCTGATCCATGTGCACCACTGTCATAATTGACAAAAAACTTGCCTCTTTCTCGGACAACCATGCAGCAAACCCCTCTTATTTCTTCATAATCTGGTTTCATAATCTTATACTCCAAACAATTACTTAAACTTGAGCATTCTTAAGGGAACCTGAGTTACATCTAAGATAGCTTCTCGTACCCCCCCAGAAGTAACACCTCCAGGTACCCACATATCGTTTGCCCCCATCTCATTGCCACTTGGTAAACGTATACCTCCTAATTCGGAAGGTAGAATATGCGCGGCTACGGTACCACCATTGCTCAAATCACCTGAATTTAAACCCAGCGCAATTTCTATTTCAGAAACATTGCCATTAGCACGTCGAACAATTTCATCAAAGTCACTTTTAGGCATAATGAAAGCTTCACTTGGGCCAATACTATCAAACTGATTGATGGCATCTTTTGTAGTAAATCGAACTGCTCCCCCTTTGAATCTATCTAAGTGAGAATCTATATACTCCTGTGACAGGTAGTCTTCAACTGGAGGCCTCTTTCCGTTTTCTGGCTTTTTAAGGACTTCATTATATAACCTGTTAGCATCCCAGCCTGATTTTAAACTAATTTTATTGTCTTCAATGAAGCTGCCTAACTCAAGTTTATTCTCAACTTTGGCGCCCCAAGCAACTGGCCCGAATTCAAAGTCGACATGAGACTGCTGGCTTTCACCAGGTTTATAGTTCTGAGGTTTTCCAGACTCTAGCTTAATCAGTATAGAATTAAGCTCTTCAACAACACGCTCAGGAACAATCCCTTTAGACTTCGCTATTTTAATCAAACTGCCTAATGTTTCTGCGGCAGTTTTTCCAATAACAATATCGATACCAAGCGAAATAGCATGCTTTTTGATAATTTCGATCTGTTTTTGAGGGTTGTCTTTTGCTGCGGCTAACTCTTCTCCAATAGCGACAGCACCTTCAATTGTTTGATACAAGTCGTATGCTTTGTAGAGCATATAACCGGCCTGTAAAACAAACCAAAATGCATTATGTTCCGCTGCATTTTCGCCCGCATTAGCAGCTATATTAACCTCAGCCCCAGCGATAAATGCCCCTACTCCAGCACCCAACTTCGCAAGATCAACCCCCTTGGCTTTGATTTCGCTAAGTTGTTTCATTAGATTTGGCGCATTAGATTTAAGAAGTGCTTTCTTCTGCTCGTGCGTTAACCCAACAAATTTTGACTCATCTAAACCTAGGTCTTTTAAGATACCCTCTAGCTCAGCTTGCTTGGTATGATAATCTTGACTCGATTTGTATTTGTCTGCGACTACCTCTCCAATTACGGCACCGCCAGCCCCAGATGCACATGCAGTGCCTTTTTCAGCATTATTTGCACTCGCTGAAGCAGCTCCTATTGCACAGCCAAGTGCAGCATGTGACAAGTATCTTACAGCTTGATCTATCGTCCCATCATCCGCCAGCTCACCTATTTTGGACGCCATTTTTTCACCAACGGTGTTAATGGCAGAAGCTCTCAATGAATTTACAAACTGACCTTTAAAGTCTCCAAAATCACCACCGTTAATTAGCGTTGATACGCCAGCACTAACTGTAGCATTTGCAACAGCCATCGAAACCTGGTTTGCTAAATCAATCGCATTCTGGCTTTCAAACAATGCAGAGCCAATATCTGCATTGCTAAAAAACTTCAGACTTTTAAATGCTTCGCTGTTTATTATCCCCGCTGTAACCATGGAAGTCGCAAGAGAACGGATACTGTCTTCTTGTAACATCGACTTCAAAGTACCATCGATTCCCTTGCCACTGGCTATTCCTACAGCTGCTTGTGTTGCCAACGCCAAAGCACCCGCTTGCATCGCAGCACCATTGATCACACCGAAGGAACCAATTCCGCCTGAACCTATTAATTCCGCGCCGCCAGGGCCCATCGCAACCGATACAGCAATAGCAATAACCGCCATAGCTGCTGGGCTCAATGTACTGGTTTTATCGTGTTTATGGATTCTTTCTAATTTTTGATAAACGAGATCAATATTGCCTGAAAGCTCAGGATCATTGTGCAGATCTGACATCCAGCTTAAGCTGTTGCTACTGCTAAATGTATTTAGCGTATTCTGTAGGCTTTCTCCTTCATACTGTCCCAGCTCAAGCGTAATTCCGTGAGTCGCTTTGACCTTAACTCCGCCGATGATCTCGTTATAAACCGCAGTATCAACCGTATCTTGCTTAGTTTCGGTCTTTATTTTCCAAGTGCCTTTTTTAACCCTATTATAAAAGTAGTGGTCCTGCTCTTTGGCAAGCAACAGATTTACTTTGCCATTGCGGGCATCTATCGTAGTCCCTTCACCAGAGTTTATTTTGACTGCCTTTAATGTAATATCGCCGAAATCCGACGCTACCATTATGCCTTTGCCCGCCTCCAATGCTGAACGCACAGCAATAGTCTGGAACTCCTGCTCTTGCTCTGTAGTTTTACCCCACTTTGCACTAGATTGCTTCTGGAACTGATTAAACTCATTGGATACAAAAATACCTTGGCCTGCCAATAGCTCAATAACCCCTTCATCGGCATATAGCTCTGCTGCTTTGAGTTCAATCGCACCAGACGCCATTAGGTAGATACTGTCTTTAGCAGACAGTTTTGTAGTCAAGTGTTTGACTTCAGAAGTTGATTGCGAATATTCGCCAACCGGTTCATTGTTAACGTAGCTAGTTTGTTGAGAAATTAGTCGAATATTGCCATCAGCACGTAAACCGATAGTATTGCCAGTTATCGTGCCACCCTGAATAACAATGTCACCCATGCTTCGAATACGAATATTCTCGCCACTGACCGAGGCAATTTCACCAAAGCGAGAGCCTCGCTCATAGCGGCTAGAAAAACGGTGTACTAACGTTTTCTGCTCATATTGACCAGCAATAATGTCTACATTTTCTCTTGCTGTCAGGCTGCCTGATAGGTTTCTTAAAGTACCACCAACAAATAGGTTAAGATCGCCATCTGAAGCGACTTGTGCTCCAGGATTAACAGTAAGGTTTCGCGCTGTGCGTAAATAAGTATCACGGCCTGTTAGCAAGGTGCCATTGTTAACAGTAATGTCTCTAAAGTTTACATCGGAGCCTGTAAATTCGACTAGGTGACCGTTTACGGTGCGCGTTTCTATTGTCGATGCGCTCAGGTGTACCACTGGAGACAGTACTTTTTCTCCATTGATATCTCTAAACTCTGGCCAGATAAAATCTTTACCAAAACTGTCGTAAACTGACTTAGGTACTTTCTCACCAAAAGTAACACTCCCCTTTTTAGCCAGTTCGTATGCATTTTGGTATAACTGCGTTATTTGAGCCGTTTCATCAGCATACGCGGTTGAGATCATGTTGCGGTTCAGCTCGGCATAAATTTGCGAGCGGATCAGGCGTGATTGAACAAACCTGTCCCCCACCAGCTTTGCCGGCGGGTAATGCGGGAAAATAACCGTGATCGAGCCTGTGGAAATAGGGATATATTGTGGTGAAGGCAGTACAGATTTTCTATTGTCCAGAAGCAGTTTATGAAAACCAGCTATGGTCTGAGCATTTTGAGCGCGTGATTGCTCCACGATGTGCTCAGATTTAACATACAATGTCTGACGATTGCCTGGCTCCTTAGTAAAAGCAGGAGAGCTTGCCAGTACTTGTGCAGCATTCGTCTTGTCAAAAGCATTATATGCGTGAGCTAGAGTTGGCAAACACACCTGCCCTAGCAACATAAAAATATTTAAGTAGGCAATGGCCTTCTTGTAAAATGGTACGGGCTTATCAGCCTCATTATTTTTTTTCATTTTAAATTCCATTTATTTACCAGCCATCAATTCCGCCACTGTGATCGTGGGTGATTTGGAGATATAGCGAATAAAGGGTGTGTCGAAATCGTCTAACTCATCATCAATCGAGATTTCATACTTGTAACTCACTGTCACTTTTTTACCGCCGTCACTGACTACAACATTCTGGTATTTAAAGTTTTGTGCGGTGCAGCTGTAACGTTGATTATCACAGCGGTAGTCTTCAGCGCGGCTCACATATCTCCTGCGACTCGCATAAGATTTCGCAGCATCAGTCACTTCTTTAAAGGTGTAACCTGTATTTTCAAATTCTGCGCTTGATGTTTCGCCAAGTATCGTACTTAATGCCACTCTTACTGTGGAATAACTGCAGTTCTCAGTTTTAACTAAACCGTGCTCTTCATATCGATAGCCATCACATTTATACAAATACGCAGTAACCCATTGATCTTGTACTTTAGGAGATGAGTAGCCTTCATAAGTATCTTCATCCACAACTTTTACATACCGTTGGAAGTACTCTCTAATCTTGGCGTTGGTCGTCGCATTCAATGAATTTGAATCAGTGACAGTCAGGTCGCTTTGACTCTCTACATTGGGGTTAATACCATACACATTGCCGTGAATGGCCAGTAAGGTTTCACCTTCAACAGAAGTATCAACTGATGTACCGCTGCAGTTTCCGATGGCCATACACTGCTTAATGGCGTAAAAATTATCTGTTGCGACAGTACTACTCAATTTGATGCCAATTGATTCCAAATCTAGTTTTTGGAAACGCGCGTTACCGAAAAGCTCAATGTAGGAAAATGCATTTACAAAACGACGTCTGTTCGAAGGTACTGATTTACTGCCAATTTGAAACTCGCCAAAACTGACTATTCGCCCCGGAGGTGAGTAAGCCGCAATTTTCGTCCCGACTCCCTGCTCTACCGTATCGCGACTTCCTTTATTTTCTGACGTATAAGCGTAACGAGAAATAATGTAAGAGGTCGTCTCAAGGCGGTAACGTTCATTAAATAACAGCGGTGTGTCAATATGGAATAACCCCTGCTGGTTGAGGCGCAAAATAGCAGAAGCGTTTCGAATATACTGACTTGCTTTAAGTTCTATTTTTGACTCAGCCGCAATAGAGACCTGCTCCGACTGAGCGGTGTTTACGCGAATACCAACACTCCAGTCAACACCACTCGGCTCTTCAATGTGGTAAGGATTAATATTCTCTATAGCTTTAGCCACAATTTTTATGGTGTTCGCATGAATTTTTGCACTGAGGCGGCTTTGTGCAGTGCCCGCGGTGCTATAACCAGAATATGGGCCATGTTTTAAGCTATTGACATTAATAGAAGGTGCCTTTAATGACTTGTTTGTTGGCCAGTATAGTCTGTTGGTTCGTGAGCCATTGGTAAAAATACCATCATTCAAATCGACGCTCAAAGTGCCCGCTTTTATCACTCCACCAAACGTATTATATACGTCACCTTCGACTTCGATATTAACTTTTGAGCCATTTAAAGTGCCTGAATTAATCAGTCGACTAGCAGCAACCTCAATACTATCTGCATCAACGTAGCCCTGATTTAACATCCCGCGGTCTGAAAAACTCTTGATTGTTTGACCAATCAGCCTAGACCCAGATCGATAAGTCGTCGCACCGATAGCTTTCGTTGTGATGATACGGTCGCTATAAAGCTTACCGTAGACATTCAGCGCCGCACTTTCATGTTCTGCTATTTGAATGAACACTCCTTCTGCTGGCGCGTAAAATTGTCCCTGTCGTGTGCTGGTCGCCAAAGCATCCGACATGGTATTGAGCACAGTGCTTGCAGGAATAGTCACTGGCTGCGACGCAACAATACCAATACTTGCAGCTTTAAAAGTACCAAACGGTTGGTAATTACTCGAAAGGGTCGTCGAAGAGATCATATCGAGATTGCTATAACGAATAGAAAAGCGACCGGGATACAGGTTAATACCTCCTGATCCCAGCACATACGTGCCCCTACTTGATTGAATGAATCCGCTATTAGGATGACGCTCTGCGCGTAAATTCAAATCAATAACACCTGATGTAACAATACTATCGGACATCACTTCAAGAGATTGCAAACCTGGCGCACTTAGGTTTGAGAGAGTCACTTTACCACCTACTCGTGTTCTAACAATACCACCAGAAAATGTGCCATTTACAAACGAAACTCTCCCAGCATTATCAAAAGAACAGTTATTACAACTTACAGAGCCTCCGTTCGATATAAACACTAAATCCACGGGCTTACCCATCACCGAAACTGCATTTTGAATATCAATTGATGACGCATTAACCACTAAGGTTTCAATATTACTGTCACTTGGGATCTTGATAAGTACAGGCTTAATTGTTGCAAATTTATTAAAGTTAAGCGTTGTCACTGCTGCTGAACTTTCTACAACCATAAAGTCTGTGGAGGCACTAGGTTCATGGTGCACCGAAAAAGTAGAAGATTGATTATATATATATCCCGATACACGCTCAGTAGCATTTACTACCGTACTTAATGCAGAGAAAAACATACATAAGAGCACAACCCGAAAAGGCTGAGAACATTTTGTTTCCATATCTATCCTTAATTTCACAAAAAAAATCATTGTATACATATTAGAAACAACATCAACTTTTACGTACCGAAAGTTAACTTAGCCAAAATAAAAGGATGTATTTGATATATAAATAAAAAAGCAGCCATAAGGCTGCTTTTTTAGATTTCAGTCGTAATAAAAATTTCAACTTATATGCATAATTATGAATATTTTTATACACCATATTTAGGGCCATCTCTGACCATAGTTGTGTGTTGCCAATTAAGTTTTGGCATGGTTATTTGTTCCTTTAGCATGTCGTATCGATATAAGTAGATGCGCAATGACACCCGCTCAAATATAGAGAGCAACATAATAAACAAATAAGTGAATAGCTATTACAACGTATTACACACATTGAATAAACGACAATGGTAGCAATTGAACTACATCAAAATGAGTCGCTCTTTTTCTATACTTTCTAAAAAGTCTTTTGCTGCTTCTTTATTGTCCTCATTTTTAGACTTGTTCTGACGATAATCTGTGGCAATCTCTTCAAGTTTTGCGAGGATCACTCTACGCTCTAATATTGAGTGGGTTTTATGGTATTTCTCCAATTGCTCTGCGACTTGTGCCTTACTGGTACTAAACTCAAAAATCCAAATACTTTTGCGCTGAACCGCTTCATTCCACACTTTGGGTGTCCATATATAAGTGCCACTAGTTGGCAGCTTATCTCTCTCCGCTTTGATTTTTTGATAGGTTTTTGCAAACTTAAGACGCTGCGGCATCAACTTGAGTAAGTTAGTGTATCTTTCACTCACATCTTCTTTTTGCAGTGGGCTCAAATGGCTATAAACTGTTTTCCTCGCAACTTCCGGTAGCTTTCTCTTCGCTTCATCTTCTGTGTATTCAATGTGGCTGTGGTCTTTCTCTAACTGATTGACCCACTTGTCAACAGAGAGTGTTTCTTTTGTTACCTTAACGGGTTCAGGTTTATCTTTAACAAATTTGCCTTGTGAACGTTCAACGATGTAGCCTTTGCCATTTGGACTCCTTTTAATTGTACCATCTAGCGTATATTCACCTAGGGTCCAATCTCCTATGGAGACAGATGCAATCTCTTTTTCAAATGTCAGCACTTTAGCCTTGATGGATGCTCCAACCTCAGCTTCCAGCGAGCCAGTTAAACTAAAGTCACCTTGCATTGGCCAATCTTTATCAATTCCAAACTGCCCAAAGCTATCTCCACCTTGCCCGCGGGTGTATTTTAAACGACCCGACGTCAATATCTTGCCTTCAATACCGCCGCGTATTTCGCCAAACAATCCACCTTGAACCTTTGCCAAATATGGAACGCCAACAAACGCCCCGGCTTCGATTCTGGCTTTAGCCTTTGCACTGGCAGAGGCTTCACCAAATACATTGAAGAGCATTTGAGTTTCGGTGTTATCTTCTTCCTTGTTTTGAATCCTAGCACCAATTCCAGCAGCGAAATCAAAACCTCCTGTGATATCTACACCGACTCCGGCGACGCCTGCACCAACCGGAAAGTCTAATGAAAATGCAGGAAAACTAATGCCCTTCTTCCACTCTCCCGATATTCCACCTTCGCGTTTTTCGTTATCGTAGTAAGCTTCTAGTCCTAAAATGCGTGCTCTAAGTAACTGTAAACCATTATTCTCATCTTTTTCATAAGTGAACTTTCCACCTTCAAACTTGAGTGAGTTCAGCCCTTGGTGCACTTTTAATTGTTTAAGTTCAAATACTTTTCCAAAATCAAAATTGCCAGAGAAAAAGTCTGATTCAACAATGGCCTTTTTGTTTAAAACCTTAGAGTTGTCGTGTTCAAGGTCCATATAAGCATTTTCAGCTTCAATGGCATCTTTAGTAAACTTAGCCTTGGTCATTGCCAGTGTCATAGTCGTATGCTTACTGACTGGGATCTCAACATCTGCTTGCTCAATCTCACCACCTAGCTGCTCGTCGTGATACATCACTTTTGCTTGGCTAATCGACGCCTTAACGCCCCCAGGTAAACCATGTAAAGAGGCATCAGTACTGACCTCAAATTCTGGTGCGGCGTCTTTTGCAATGTCAACTTCACCACTAGGATTACTAATTGATAGGAAATTAGGGAACACTTCAAAAGTATCTGACGAAGCAATTTTTGTTCTGCCCGATTTGAATCTACCAGCTGTGTCAAGTTTTAGGTCAAACTCTCCATCCAGCTTTTTTTTGTCCCACAAAGGAACATGTGCATCACCGGCAAAATGCACTTCTTTTTGCTGCTTGTTGTAATCCAATGACATTAAGTCTGAATACACTCGCTTATCAGCAATATCGAGACCAACAATGCTGGCCTTAAAACGAGATAAGCCTTCTTCATTTATCACCAGTTCATCACCTAACACCTGATGCGCTGCGATAAAGCCACTAAAACCAACCCCCTGCTGACTGGCAAACACAGGTTTAACAGACACTTCCCAGCCACTGCCAAAGGGGAGTTTAATATCTACGTCCCCACCAAATTGTTGGCCGAGCAAGTTTACTTTTGCCACGCCAGTACCATGTAGCCCCGCTCTTTTTGACTTGCTTACTCCATCTTCCCAATCCATCAGCTCCGGTTGATTTATACCCAGTGACACAAATTTATTATCAACGATATTTGGCGACGACTGCTCCTCTTCATCTGTCGACTGAGCAGGATCAGCATCTTCATCCGTTTCAGATACCCCAATTAAACGGGCAACGCGGCTCGCAAGTTTGTCTTGAATGTACTGCACCCAAGCTTGCAAGTCTGCAACTAATGCGCGCAATGCTCCATGAGCATCGCTTCCTTTTTTAAGCCATTGATAAATATAGGGCTCATCAATATCACCCCACGCGGTAGCGATCCAGCCACCATTGTAAAACTTATTGGCCGCCCACAGCCAAATTTTCCCCACAGCCCACAGTACTGCAGACACAACACCTGGTGGTACTTTTGCTAGCATCAGCAAAGCTTGAGAAATGGCCGTTACCCATGGATTTAAGGACTTTAATGACGTAACCGCATAATTGAAAACACTTGAGATGATCAGTTTAGCTGTGGCATCTCCTTTGAAATGGTCCCAAACTACTTGGGAAGCATAACGCTTGGCGACATCGACACCTGATGACAGCAAATCGACGTTCACTGAGTCTGAGTTGAGTGCATTACTTACCGACGACGCTGTGCGCGTTGGATAAGTAGCTAACTCTTCTTTTTGAAGCATGTAGATGATTTCCTTTTGTTGCTTGTATTGAAATGAATAATTGGGAGAATTGCTGGGAGCTTACAAGCTGCAAACTCTGCTGAGAGAGATAAAAATATATGCCCTTGGCGAGTTAAATATACAGTTAGCCTTTTAAAGCGGCTTTCAAAGCATCAATGCGAGTCTGATCCCAGGTCCAAAACTTGCTATTCTTTTGCTTGTCAGTCCAATCTTTGTAGTCTTTATCACGAATGTGTTTGTCGTCGCTCTGAGATAAACCTAGCGGCTTAGTCAACCCTTTTTTGGTTGTCCAGGGTCTCATATACGCCTTACTATCGACCTTATTGTCTTTACTTTTGACAGCTTTGTTTGCAAACGCTTTTAAAGTTGCAACATCTCCCGTCGAGGCATGTTTTGTTTTGTATTCAGATGTGATGGTCACTGAAAATGACCCTTCGGGATGGTAACTACTGGCAGCATCCGTACTGGTGTCACTCAATACTTTTACAGAACACACAAAATTTGCTTTTGGCGCAGCACCACTTTTGTATCCGGGGGCGGTTTCTTTTTGATGGGGTGCAGGTACTGTAGGTACCACTTCAACTTTATATTCAACGATGTAGCCCGCTTCAACTAGATTTTTTACGTGGGACTCTACGCGTGAGTGGTGCTCTTTATTTGCCGATCCTGTGATCGGGTATAGGTTAAACTTCAGCGCTGAGCCCCCCAAATTGTCATTGAGTAAATGGCCTCGGATCCATCCCTTTTCATTGGCGTTATTTCCATTATTGTTATAAACCAATACATTTTTCATCAAATCACTTTGATCAGCATTGACCTCAGCCGACTCACCTCGCGGCGCCAAGCGGGATAAACGGGCTTCAACCTTGTCACCCACAATTGTATTGATGGTGACATCACCACCAGCGGCATTTTTATACTTAAAGTCTTTGGCTGAATAAAATTTTATTTTTGTGTCATTTATGGAATCAGTACCACTTGTTTCACGGATCCGCTCTTCACTACCTCCTGCGGGGATTGTAATATTCCATGCCGGGTTAATTGAAAACGAAGTCCCCACCTGATATTGATTGTATTGATATGCAAAGTTCTGTATCAAGTTGACGCCGGGCATTTCGCTATACGCTAACTCATTGATTGCACTAAAAGCCATATCAATATTCTGGCTTTCTGGAATAAGCAGTTTGTAGATATGGCTTAACCGCGCACCTACTACATGGTAGTAAAGCTGCGCAACATCCTGAACTTGCTCAGGGTCTAATAAGACATCAAAGTAACTGCTGGCTATAACCTCGACCGCTTGCTCAACTTGCTCGGTGCTGCCAAGGTCGTTCGTGTACTGGTCTAAAATCGGTATAAAACTATCATATTCGTCCTTTGAGATGGACTCACCGTAGTCTAAATCATCAAGAAAAATTGTCTCAATGTCTTCGTCTTGAACACTCATATCTGAACTTTGCCTCGAAATCGCATGTTTAGGGCCTCGAATAGGGCTGCGATCCCGCGAACGCGACGACTCTTCGTCCAATTTGTGTCTTCGCTGTCGAAATGCTTTGTCTCTTTGTTGCTGTTTTTGCCTATCAGGCAGGTATGAGGAGTCCATATCTGACATCATAATGCGTCGCCTTATTGTGAAATTAATTTGTGTTTGGATGGTGTTATACGAAGTAAGTTTGAAAAGACCCATTCTAGATAGAAAACATCAAGGCCTATCGTAAAAGCTGACTAGTATTGAAATTTTGAATGCAATGGTTGAACAAAAACATTTTGCTACAGAGTTGTGTTGGGCTCTGTAGCAAAATGCGTATGAGACTCTCAGTAATTACAGCTGACACAAATTAGTGCACTGTTGGCCTGTTTACTAGGTAACGCATTTATATATTTGACAAATTAGTTCATTACACATTCTGGCTGCACAATGAGTATGTCAATTCAGACCATGCAAAACAGGCTGAAGGCAACTAGACTTATCATTAATCAGGCTTGGCAGAGCATGCATGTTGCGAATCTTTAGTTCTTCTTTCATCTCTGGTGCTCTGTTTTTTTGTATCACCATAGGTGCTCAGGAAAAATCACTATCTGTATATACCGAACACTTTGCCCCATATACTATAGTGGAAGAAGGTAAAAGGCTTTCTGGTAGTGCCGTTTCTCAAGTCAACCTGGCACTTACACTGGCTGGTATTGATACCGATATTGAGGTTGCCCCTTGGGCACGTGCCTACGATATGGCTTTGAGCCAACCCAATGTGCTGCTCTTTTCTATGGCAAAAACGCACCAACGAACTCCCTTGTTTCACTGGCTTTTTAGAGTCACTACCTTAAAGTACGACTTTTATTCTCTGCGCAGTGGCAAGGTCAAAATAGCGAGTATCGAGGAAGCCCTTACTTATACAACTGTCGCAATCCGGGGCAGCTATGAAGAAAGCAAGCTCCTAAGTTTGGGTTTTACGGAAACTGATAACCTTGTACTCGTTGCCGATATGGACAAAGCCTGGCAAATGCTCAACAAAGGCAGGGTACACACTATGTTTGCATCTCATATCCCCGACAGAGTCGCGGCAAAACATACCACTCAATATATACGTCATCAGGCCATAGACGACAGCCAAGGGCTTTACGTTGTAGCGAGCTTGTCAACCGAGAAGCATTTTCTTGAAGCGCTTAAGCAGGCCTTTGAGCAATTGGAAACAATTCCCCCTTAGTTTGTGATTCCCCCACTTTCCAATCCTGAGCTCTCTTATCATCAAACCTTGACAAACAAGCGGTATAGCCTACCCTCCAAAGATATAGGTAAGACCCTCACTGACTATAAAGGATCATCGTATTGATTGTGCGATACAATCATTGATCCGCTGCAGTTTGTAGGGTTAAGGCGAGAGCATGACTCAAAAACACCACCACAAAAACCTGATAGCCCTGATGTGCTCCGCCGCCCTACTCGCCAGCTCAAAAACTTATGCGCAAAATGAGCAACCCAGCGCACTGATGGATCTCAGTCTGGAGGACTTGCTCAACCTAACCGTGTCATCTGCTTCAGGTATTGAAGAAACACTACGTGATGCCCCTGCCGCCATGGTGATCATTACAGCCAAAGATATCGAACAACGTGGTTACACCAGTATTGATGAGGTCATCTTAGACTTACCTGGGTTTGACAGCACTGTCACCAACGGTAATGGCGGCGTGATCACCTATCAGCGCGGCTATCGAACACCGCTTACACAACGCACACTGATGCTGGTCAATGGCATAGTAGATAACCATTTGTGGTATCACGAAGCCACCCTGTCAAAAAACTATCCGCTGTCAAACATGGAGCGGATAGAAGTCCTCTATGGCCCGGTTGGTGCAGTTTACGGACCCAATGCATTTTTAGGTATCATCAACTTAGTTACGTCTAATGCCGAAGACAGGTATAAAAATGATGACTTTTTTACCGTGAATGTTCAGTCAGGCAGTTATGATACCCAGAGCGTTGATTTAGCCGCAGGTGGCAACCACAAAAAGCTGACCTATAACCTGTCCGCAAAATACTACTCCAGTGATGAAGCGGATATTAATGACTTGGCACCTTGGGGGTTTGTGAGTAACGAGCTTTTGAGCAACCGAGATATCTGGGGACCGGTGATCTACGACACCGCTTTGTCTGCTAACTGCGACGCTGATGGCTGTCCCCACAGCTCTAAATACAACGACTTTGGCAGCTACCATGACCCACAGAGGGAATGGGGAATTCTAGCCGATGTGAAATTTAAAAACCTGACTTTTGGAATTATTGAATGGGATATGCGTCACGGCTGGGGCCCACAATACCCGCACGACAGAGCCCAACCAGCGGCTCAGTGGTATCGTACCTCTGAACAGTATTACTTACGTCATGTCGGGTCGTTAAAAGACAAAGTGAAGGTAGACACCATGCTGCTCAGCAGAAAAAGTAATAATGGTGGCTACTGGGTTGAGTCCTTCCCGGGATCAACCGCACTAACTGGTCCTGAAGTTGTCTCAACACTGACTATTTCGCACTGGCGGACCAGCAACAAAAGCTGGTTGTTCAAACAAGATTACGAGTTCGACTACAGCGAACAGTTAAAAATAAGCGGCGGCATTAAATTTGAAGACAAAGAGCTGACCAAAGCATATGATGCCTGTGGCTATTTTCCCGAGACCTTCTGCTCATCAGATACGCCCGAAACTGCAGGTGATGGCGTTGCACTCAACATAGACAGTACCATTAACATTCAGCCTGATACATTAAGCCAGATGCCGGATGAAAACTTAGCCAGTTTGACAGACAGAGGGGCCTACATTCAAGCGATCTGGAATATTAATGACTGGCGTATTAATGCAGGGCTGAGACATGACAAAAACAGCCTGTATGGCAGCACTACCAATCCCAGAGCGTCAGCCATTTATTTTCTCTCTCACCAATCCACTATCAAGCTACTTTACGGCACGGCTTTTCAGGAACCTGCCCCAATACAACTGTGGGGAGGCTGGAGCGGCCGCTCTGCAAATCCAAATCTGAAACCCGAAAAAGCAAAGAACTTTGAAGTCATCTATATGTACCAGCAGGACAACTGGCTGCACGACCTGTCGCTGTTTACTGCCAGATACGATGATGTCATTAAAGAAGAGGCAGAAAATGCCGGAAAGCGCAGCACCTATGGGTTGGAATATCGCGGCAAGTTTGAGTTTAGTAACTTCATAACAGACGCTGCGAATATCACCGGATATCTCTACTATACCTACACCAAGTCAAAAAGTAGCGTAAGTTACGACCATGATCTCGGTGTTTGGGTTGGTGAAGGGATCGAGAATTGCAGTCAAATAGCGCAAGAACATAGCTTGTCTTATGATCCATGCAGTAACCTAGATGCAGAGCTTGGCGATATTTCCCCACATAAAATTAATGTAGGTATTAATGTGCCAGTCAGTGACGAGCTCAACGTAAATGTAAAAGCCAACTGGGTAGCCAGCAAGCCACTGTATTTAAGAAACGCGCTACGCGCAAAGCAAAGAGAGAATGACGCCTACTTAACCGTGGATGCCAATATCTCTTACCAATTGGAGTCCTTCTCGGTGGCATTAAAGGTGAAGAACCTCTTCGATGAAATCTATTACCATTCTGGCGCAGAAGCCGCAGCCAGCGGTGACGATTTTGAACAGCGTTCACAAGGCTGGGCAAACTCTCTGATCCCACAGCCAAAACGCAGCTTTATGCTGACGCTAAGCATGCAGTTTTAGTTGAGTTTATATTACTAAACAGCTCACACATAAAGCCGGATTTTGTGGCGCTGAAGTCAACTATGTCACGCCAATTTAATGAGCTCTGTGCCTATTATGGTCGCCATCCATACTTTATTGAATTGCATAACCTACGTCGAAATATGACTAACCTGCGTTTTATCAGAGTTATTAAGTAGATACCGTATTTAACTCTCAATAGAGTATATGGTGACGAGCAGTTATACAAAATTTGTTTCGTAGATAAAGCCGAGTGTCTATATCAATTATTTGCATACGCATCTATGTACAGCTCGTCGAATTCAAGCTCGCCCTCAATCGACCACGTCAAGCCTTGGTACTCCACGGTTACTACCTTAGGTGCTTGTATAGTTCCGATACCCAGTCTCACTGGACCACGGTTTAGATCGGGGTAATTTTGTAGATTTGCTATAACTCGTAGTTTCTTAATCATTACCGTTGTTTCATCTTCAACTGTTGCCTCTACCGCTGTTACTGTACTCTGAGTGAGGAATTGGCCCCACTTAGCTATTGAGTTTATCGGGTCCAGAATGTCTTTAGATGCCTGATCAACTCGTCCGTGTACTATATGTCCGATCCTGACCTTGTTGTGGTTGTGGCTGGTACGGATACCTCCTTCCTCTTCCGTTTCCATCAACTGCGCTTTCGAAAAGTCGTCTTTGGTACTCATCACTGCGTTCAACAGTTCTTGGCCAGTTGGGTCTATCCGGGTGAGATTTTCCCCCCACCCATTATCAAAGATAACCGGGTTTACAAGTATATTTTCCAGAGATAGGGTTTCGCCCTCCTGCCTCAATGTAAGTTGGAAATCTAGCGCTCCCAAATGCGTTTCACGCAACAATTTTCGATCCTCTATGTGGTCACTACCATGGGTTGTATCTGCCTGATACTCGAGTTCCCCATCATCGATCACCCAATAAGTTCCTAGTTTAGCTTTCATATTCTCGGTTATGGATCCACGCTGTCCCTTAAAAATATCTCGTATCCTCGTCCACTCTTCCGTAGTATCCGCAACGCTGTTGTTTTGAGTGTAATAGTAACCATCATCACGTACCAAACGCTCGTGCCAATACGTAGCATGGGGAGCCTCGATTTCTTGTTCATGAACAGCTGAACTATTTGCACTTTCTTTAGGGTTTTCTTTTTGTTTTGCGTACATATTTCAACCTTAGTAACTTCCTTTAATCATTGTTATAGGCTTCCTTTCATTGTCTACAACACCACCACTAGACTAAACTGTAACTCGGTGCCGATTATCCCGACTATCTCTTTATTATTACGTGAACTTTTAACTCCCAATCTAGTTGTTAATAAGCCACTCCCTTTTTATTTCAACAAATCATAACCAGCCTTTTGACACTGTTTATTTATACAGAAAAGTGTTAATTTGGCCCATAATCCATTAACTAAATAGAGATTCTGTTTCTTTGCGCTGCAACGCCCTTAGCCAACGTCAATTGATAAAACACCTCTTGTTCAACTCCAGTACCTTTTGTTTCCTGCAAAGCAGTAAATCCAGCCTGTGTTAAAATATGTCTAGAGACTGTATTGTGTACCCAAGCAGAAGTCTTTAAATAAGAAATATTGAGTTTTGCTGCGATATGCTGGACAGTTTTAATCGCTAAGTTGACACCAGCTTTTCCAAACCCGCGACTTTGATAGTCACATCCTATCCAAAATGATAAATGTGCATCATTTGATGACATGTGACTGTCAACGCCATCAGTTAGTGGGGCAAAATCAATAACGATAGCCCCGACAAAACCAAACGAATCATGAATGAGTGCAAAGTGGCCCTTCTCGCCGCTGCGACCCTCTTCAAGCCAAGTTGGCCATATTCCTGTTAGCTGGCTGAATTGATTGAGCTTTACTCCGCGCAAACGCTCAGCGATTTCACTTTGCCGGTATTGGCTATAAAACTCGCCCAACTGGTGCTCGCCAAGGGGTAAAAGTTTCAAACCGGAATCCTGACATTGAGTACTACTGCGTTTCATGTCAAACCAAGCTAGGTGTTGACAGTATTCTTGGAAGTTCGCAATATCCGTATTAAGCTTTTTAACCTGTGCATCTTGAGGGCTAAAGTCGAGCGCCAATTCAGCGCTTTGAACTGCAATCTCAAGCTCACCTGTAGCCCATGCCACCAGCGCCAAATTATGTAAATACACGGTGTTTGGACCATTTACTTCCATACACGCTAACATACAGTTTTTTGCCAACATCCAATGACTAAAATCAATGGCCAGCAGGCCGAGTTCAAAGGCAAAGGACTCATGTGAACAGTCAATAATATGGTTTTGCCATACTTGCGATAGAACGTGACACCACTGCATACGGTTTTCGACTAGTACTCCTTCTTTAAGCAATCTAGGTATAAAAAAAGCCAACACGTTTGGATCAAATTTGCTTTGTCTGATGTAAGCTAAGATTTGTGGTTCAGTTAATTCCTTCGCCCTGCTTTTAATACTTTGAGTAATTTCAGCTTGGCAAATTGGTGAGTGATAAGCACAAGCCTTTTCAAATATATGCCGCGTGTAGTTGAATTCACTTGATTTCTCATGACTTGTGCTCATATATATCGCCACATCACTTCCCTGCAACTGTTCAAGTTGGGTGTTGAATGGACAAGGGTTCATCCAACTCAGTACATTCATATCTACAGGTAGTTTCATCCCTGTATTCGATAAAACTTTTGGCAAATTAACCCCTCTATCAGAGGTCATATTATCGCTAATCAACTGGAGCATACCTTTGGAAAAAGTCTGTTCAAGCTGAAATAAAAGCTGAGCCGCGCAAAGTGGTATCGCAACCGCTCTACTTACCCCTCTTGCGATAAGCTTTTTTAACGCCTCGCCTAATTGAGCTGCTAAATCGCCCTCCACCAGTTCGACTTCTCTACCTACAGTAGTCTTACTCCACTGATAAACTGCACACCATTTATCGTCTTTCTTTACGGCGCTTTCAGCTACCTTCAAATCCCACAAGAGTGGTAGCTCTTGATGATTTTCATCGCTATGTGTATGTTCAACATGTTCAGAGTTTTGGATGCAGGCAATTTCGGCACAATAGATATCTTGATAGTGCATGTAATAAATTGCTTGTGGTAATTGAGAAAGCACGCCGTGAGCTAAACATGCAGCGGGATTTGCTTCTATCGCTAGAGGTTCGCCGTCGATATCATGACTTGGTATTGACTGGCCCGAGGCCATATCCCAGTTTATTATGCGGACCTGCCCGCTTTGATTATACTCATTAAAGTCTGGATGACGGACCAGCTGTGTCTGCATGGTTTGGTCAACTGTACTCAATAGCAAACAGACATTTATATCGCCGATACCTTGCTGTTGGCACCCCTGCAATAGCTTTTGCAATAACGCCAAACCAAACGCGTAGCGTTCGCCCCCCAGTAACACTAAATAGACTGGCTCAGATTTGTTCAGTAATTGACTGTCTTTTAAATCGTGTAACCATGCAAGCAATGAATCCAAATATACCTCAATCCAAGCTTGGCTGTGCCAACTGTCCGTAAATGATGGCACTTGTTTTGTCGGCCAAATGCCAGCATTTAGGGTTTTCTGAAAATTGCACTGTTGTTTTTGTTTTTCGCTTAAAAGGGTCGACATAGGAGCAGGTGTTAAGGTCGCATACTCGACGCCATTAAACACCTCCTCCGGTTTTTTGGAGAGTCTCTCATCTATCATGGTAATGCCTGTTTTTTATTTGAATTAAGGTTATGGCAATTTAATAATGTACTGGAGTTGATGGGTGCTATTGAGCGGTGCATGCAGTAAAGGTTTTCCTTCTTTACCATTGCAAAGCCCGTAGCCTGGGGGTAGCTTGGAACCATACCATAAAAAAATTGCACCCTCAGGGAGCGATTCTGACGACTGAGTTTCGACATCAGGCGGCGATGATTGCCAGTGCTTAGCAAGCCAAAATGTGCCGTCGACCGTCAGATCACCTTTAATCCTCAAGTTTTGCGTAATTTCAAGACCTTTTTCGCTCTTTTCAATGCCATCTTCACCTTGCAGTAAGCACGCATCTAACCACTGTGCAAATTGTGATTCCGTTGGTTTTTTGCCACGTTTAAAGAACGACTTTAGGGTTTTCCTCAGCAGATTAGCCATACTGTTTCCCGCTCAATTGTACCCACCCGATTTACACCTATTGAACCTGCAACGGGTTTAGTCCACTCAACTCAAAAGGCTGCCAAATCTGTTTTTGTAAGTTAATTTCAATCAATTTAAAATATCGATTCGACTCTGGGTTTTGGCTACCAAGCGCCACGATATTGCCAGGCTCTAGATCTGTGGGAAGCGATTGCCATAGCCCTCGCTCGTCAATTTGATACAACCCATTTTCACTCAGGTTTTGTTGTGCAGTTAACAGGACAGTAGACTGCCAATCACTTGGCGGCAGCGGCTGCGCGATGTTCATAGGCACCTGAAACGCTCGGTCAACAACACCGATAAAACCCACAAAGCGCTCTACATGTTGTTGATGACCGACAATACGATTGAGTAGCGCGTTAATATTTATATATTTATTAATCATTGATGGTGCTCACCTCAATGTAAAAAGACCAAGTGAATTCACTTGGTCAACGAGTTATACGGCCGCAGCAATGGCACCATCACTGAGCAACACTTCTCCCCATTGATCGCCATCCATCAGTTTATAAAACACTGTGGAAGACGTAGGCGGAGTACCAAGCAACTCAACTAAGTTACCCAGTTCTACATTTGGATAAGTAATTTTATTCAAAGTGTCTGCAATTCTTTGGTAAACCCCGTTTTGAGATGGCGTAGATTGCTTGGTAAGCAAAATTTTATCGCCATCCGCGAGGTTTAATGTATTGGTTAAAAAGTTATCATTGTTTGCTGTCGATAAATCAACATTGGTGTCTTTTTTGACTGCATTTACACGATCAATAATACCTGTATAGCGGTATAGAGATTTGGTTGCAGTCATATTTACCGCGATTTGCTCTGCATCGATAGCTGCGAGAATACCTGAAAGTGTTTTTTGAGCCATAGTGGCCTCCTTGGATAAATGTGGCGCACCTGAACTGGTGCGCTATGGGTTAGAAAATAAAGTGCTTCAGTAAAACCACCGCAATGTCTCTACTTTGCGGCGTATGTACTAAAGAGATTGGGAAGAGACATCAGGGATATGCTCAAATAAGCGATAATCCGTAACCTGATAGTGCACAAAAGCGCTGGTGCCGTTGTCGTTGCCTATTCGCGTGATGCGTCCAACAATACCGCCCTCAATGACAACCGTGCCGCCAATAAAGTCGGTAATGGTCAAATCTATTTGGTTGTCCGCAAACCAGTTTTTCGCACCTAAGTTATTAAAACCTGGGTTGCTGTTATGGTGAGTATGCGCAGATGTTGTCGAAACGCTTGGCTTTTCTTTAAGGTAGTTTTTCTCTTCTTTACCAGCCGTGTAGAGCGCCAAGATACGTCTGCCTGTAGGAGCACCATTTTGCGATAGCGTTTGATCTGCCAAAACATTCTGCGTCTCATTCAACAAGTAGGAATCATTCCACTGGTTCTTATCAACCAAGTTACCAATATAAGTAACCGCATTTTGAGAGATTAAAAAGCGTTCTTTACTTTGTGGGTTAAACACTTTTCGAATGTAGCCCAAGTGACTTTGAATACTTCCTGCAATACGCTGCCAACTGCCGCTGATGTACTCCCAGACATAGTTGTTTTGCGCATCGTAGATTTTTGAAACATCTAAGCCACCGCGTAAATCGGTGTCTAAATAAGTCGAATTTGGTTGCGAGTAAGTGATGTAACCGTATGACTGTTTTCCTTTAAAGCGGTGTAGATCAGCATCACCATTCAAATCAACAACAATTTCACTGGCCGACTGGAAGTTGTCTGTTTGATTCCAAGGTGTGACATAAAACTTAAATATGTCTCCCTGACGCTGCACTTTTACCCTTACTCGTTTATTACTCCAACCACCGCCAGTACCTATATTATATTGTCCGAGTAATTTATCCCCACCAGATCCAACACCTACGTAGCCAAAATACACCCCGCAACCGGTGGAGCTAGGAGGTGTTCCGCCCGTATTGAGTACAATAGTCAACACATAATTTATACTGCCTTCTCTGACAAATGCTGCAACAACTCCGATGGTATCGTTATCACTACTGTCCGAACTTAAGGTTGCTTCTAACGTGTAATTGTCTACTTTTTCCGCTGACACAAATCCATTTGGCGGTGAGACATTCAGAGGCATTACTACGCTATCTGTCGGCGCATTGTAATACCAGGCTTTAGCGTTGGCACTGTTGCGCGCCTCCGCATCTTGCTTATTTAAAAAGTACTCGTTGCCGTTGAATCTCGCCCAATTGTTAAAGATATCTTGCATCGTCGGAGGGCTATAGCTTTGCCTCGCTTGATCAGATTGTTCCTCAGTGCGATAGACAAACGACTCAAGCTCTGGCAATGGAGTAATATTGATATACACAGTACCAGTTTGCTCTACACCGTGGCCGTTTCTTACCCGATAATTAAACTGCGCTGGCTGCTCAGCAAGGCCTGTTGAGACAAAAGTAATGGTATCTCCGCTTTGTGATACAGTACCTCCTTGCGCGTTAGCCACTCCGACCAAAGACAAGCCCGTGCCTGAACCATCTTCATCGTTTGCAATTAATTGCTGCTTGCTTATATAAATTGATTCTCCCTGTTGCAAAGAGAATGTATCGGGGTTGCAGACGATTGGTGGAACGGCCACAACTGACATGGTTACAAAATGGGTTTTTCTGATCCCAATGCTGTTTTCAACAACATAATCAAAGCGCGCAGCGCTCCCCACACCACTTGTCGATGTAAATTCAATATTTGCACCATCTATTCGTACAGTGCCAAATTGCGGGTTGTGTACCGCGATTAAGCTAACGGGATCTTGCCCATCACTGTATTCATCAAAACTACCATCGAGCACATTAGCAATGGGAATAATTGCAGAGCGTTGCGTATAAACTTCAAATGTCTTGTCTTGTAATCGAATAGTCTTAGCAGACTTTCCGTAAAACTCGCTGATAGCTATGGTGTCGCCTGGTAGTTTATTAACATGCTCACTAAAAAAGCCTAGCTCATGAGGCTGCTCATCTCGATATTCATCACCGATATCTTTGAGCGAAATTGGACCACTTGTTTGTAACGTCATCTTACTTTATCCCTGTTATTTGGACTCATGTTCCACTAACTGGCTTTGCAGACTAGTCACTTTATTGTTGAGTTCCTTAATGCTTTCAACCAGCAATCCAACGAGGTTGCCATACGCAACCGATAGGTGCTCATCTTGTTTATAGACGGCCTCTGGAAAGGCTTTTTCTACATCTTGGGCTATCAGGCCTGTATAGCGTCTATCAGAACGTGTATCAACACGCTCAAACGTCACCCCCTCTAATTGATTGACCACATCTAGCGCATTATCAATTGTTTTGATATTTGATTTTAACCGAGCATCTGAAAATGCCGTCACATCACCAGTCGCAGTAATTGCGCCCGTTACAGCCATGTCGCCTGCAAAAGTCGCCTGTGATATATCCACTTGACCTACTAACTTGGTATTCACTGCTTTTAGAAAACGTTGGTCAGATTCCGGTTTTGTATAACGATTTGCCGAGTCAGCCACCCTATTATTAATTTCTTGCTGCAAGCTAGTTTGCAATGAAGACACCTGCTGCGAACGAGTATTTGTTTCGTTCGTCAAGTCACTTTCTAGTTGCGAACTACGGGCATCATTGGTCAATACATAATTGGCAAATGCTTCATCTGATTCGGTATCAACAGAGTTGATGAGGTCTACGATTTCTTTAAATGAATCAGCATCAGCGTCACTGGCCTCTAATATGCTATCAATGCGCTCTTTTTGAACTGTGATTTTGGCATTATAATCTGCTTTTAACGCATCAGAACCCGACGATTGCTGTGCTTTAAATTGTGCTGCATCAAGTAACTTATCCGATACACCCGCTTCTATATCTGCTGGCGTAGCGACATCAACTCCTAGTTGGTTATTGATGACTTTAATCCCAGCCCCTGGCAGTGTTATCTGAGCAGTTGCTTGCCAATGGTTTTCATTGCGCCCTTGTGCATCTGTAAACTGAGAGGTTAATACAAATACCTTGTGTTGATGTTGAGTCCCAGCCGCAATTGCCACAGCAACACCAGGGTACAAAGTGATGTCTGACGTCGGGATTGCCAACGTTTTATCTATTTGAACTTGCCAAATTCGATTTTCACGGGGGTCATATTGCGCATTTAACAGCACTAGGTCGCCATATTGAAGCGCAACACCATCTAATGTGTTTAGTGGCAATGCAGGGTCAATACTGACTTGCGTCTCTGCACAAGTAACCACGGTTTCATTGAAGGTGTAGGCACCTAACGATTGAATTTTTTGATTCAACCAATGGCCCTGAGTTGCGTTTAATATCTTTTCGTCACTGCCGAGTTTCAAGTCACCTATATGCGCAAAGTTCAGTCTCTGTGACGGCACTTGACCTAATGTAAGTTCACCTGCGTCTAAGTTAGTCAAATATTGTCCATCGCCGACAATATGTTTAGCAGTGATACTTGAGTCATTTGCTACTTGAGTCAAATCGATTTGCGCAGGTAAGCTATTGTTATTCAGATCTGTTATCGCTTCACCATTACCAACTAAGTAACTTGCCGTGAGTCGGCTATTGGCAATATCACCTTGTTGAGTCAAGTCTACTGTTGCTGGGAAACGAGCATTTTGAAGGTGTTCAGAGTAGTATTCAGGTACATCAAAATTCTCAATTTTGGACCAATCTAAGTTTTGTAAGTCGCTTTGCATAACGTAGTGATAGTAGCTCGCTCTATCGTCCAAAGATCGATTGGCCTTAATCAGCATCCCTTCAAACTCGTTGACAGACTGTTTTGTCAGGCTTGGCGTAGCACTCTGTTCAGCCTCAACCAGACTATAAATATACACTCCATTCTCTGAGGCATTATTTTGCTGGTATAAAATGACACGCTCTCCTGGGACCAGAGAGTAAGGCTCGAGCGCGTCTGCCAAAGTGTCTGTATTATTTAAGTCTTCAATCATGTCACTAATTGCGCAATCAACTGTTGTGCCAAATAAATGTGCCAGTAAGCTAAACGTGGTGCTGTTGTCTGTCGCTGCATCGATCAGTTTTTCAAATTCCTGTTCGGTTGGGATGTCTCCATTTTCGAAATAGCCACGGAGTTCAGTATTAAGTTCTGAATGTTTCATAGTTAACCTTTGGTGATTAGTCGTAAATTAAGAAGCTTTGCTACTCAGGGGAGTTAGGAGTAGCAAGTAAAATAGAGCTAGATTATTGATGAAGGTCTTAAGCCTGTTTATTATTCATTTGCGTTTCAATGTCTTGGACAATAGGTAAGATATCCGGAGTAAACACCGGCACAGGTAATGACAACGACAGTAATAACGTTGGTTTAGGCGTTGACCCTAAAGCCTGCCAAACCTGCCCACTGACCTTTTCACTGTGTTCATTGCCAAATAACTGAGTGCGAACACCATAGGGTTTGTCGTCCACTCCGTGCTTTTCAAGAATATCCTCTGGCAAAAAGTCATACGCACCTAACCCACATAGCAAATAACTGAGTACCATATGCTCCAACTCTGCACTTCCTGCATCCGCTTTACTCCACACTGTCAACATATAAGTGAGGGAAACAAATCTAGGCTCTTTATGATATACGCGGTGGGTTTGCGCCGTATTCAAATAACTTCTTGGTGGCTCGCTTTGTCGACGAGTTACGTCTTCAGCCACACCTATCAAATAACAGTTTACAGTTGGTTCGTCGCTCACTTTATTGTCATAAAATGCCTTATCTGGCGCGACAAAGCTCAGCGCGATATCGCCTTCTAACTCCGCGTCTACTCCCTTGCTCATTGACAAGATCCGCTCTGTTAAAAAGGTTTCCAGTGCCTGCTGTGTGTTATAAACAATTTTTGGGTCCATATTAGTTTCCTTGCAACCAAGCTTTAATTTCATGCTGCGCCATAAACCCTTCATGCTGTTTAGCAAGCTCTCTTTTAAGTGCATTAGCCAATGAGATAGGATCAATGTGCGCTTCCTGCACCATTAAACGTTGTAATAATGCAGATTCAGTTATATTAATAATTTGCGCGGCGCTGAGTTCAAATCGCTGCGCCAAGTCATCGATGGATTGCATCAGAGCTTCGTTTGCATTGCTTGCAAGTACTTGGCGCCATATTTGAAGCCTTTGTGATGGTGTCGGCAATGTAAATTCAATAACGTTATGGAAACGGCGCAGAAATGCATCGTCTAGATTCGATTTTAAATTGGTACTTAGCAACAGCAACCCGCTGTAGTGTTCCATACGTTGAAGTAGATAGCTCACCCCCATATTGGCGTTTTTATCTTGGCTAGACTCAACTGCACTGCGTTTAGCAAAAACCGCGTCGGCTTCGTCAAACATCAGCACTGCATTGTGCTTCTGAGCTTCGTCAAACAACTTTGCAAGGTGCTTTTCTGTTTCTCCAATCCATTTACTGGCGATATTTGCCAAATTCACGACGTAAAGTGGCAACTGCAATTCTCCAGCAATGGCCTCAGCCGCCATAGATTTACCCGTACCTGGTTTTCCCCAAAATAGTGCTTTGCACCCTGGAGTGAACCTCGGTAACTTCAATTTGAGGTGGGACTGCATTTCAACTCGCCCGACTAATTCAGTCAGCTGATCGGCAGTAGTAGACGATAAAACCATGTCTGATAACATAAAGCGTGGCTCTGATAGCTTAGCTAACTCCTCAGGTCCTTGATTTAGTTCCCGTAAACATAACTCTTGCAAAGCAGGCCAAAACGATGAACTAGAGTGAGCTTTCGCTTGCTGTGCCAATTCGTTCATTCTATACAAGGACACTGGATATCGAGCGGCAATTGAATGAGCCTGTTTATCATCGTGATTTGGTGATAGCGTATTCCAAACTCGTGCCAAAGAGTCGATACTTGGCGCGTGATACTCGACCAAATGTGGCTTAAACTGTGTTTTATCGACAAGGCCCAAATTTAATGAAAATAAGTGGAGCTTAGCCGCAACTAGGCACTGATTTGAAAGTAGCTTATTTTCAATTGGTAAAAGGCATTCAAAATCAGATAAATAGAGAAATATGCGTTGGCCATTCGCCGCCAATATGACGCCTGCAAGTATTTGCAGCATGTCGGTGCTCTCGAGCTGACCGAATTGCTCGTTATTTATAACGCCAAATAGTGCATCTGATTTAGCAGCGAGCTGCTGTGCGTACCATCTCGCTGTTTCTGACTCCTTTGTATTGATAGAAAAGCAATTGGCTTGCTCGGGATCCCACGATTTCTCGCTACAAGCGAGAAACACCGGATCAGTTTCTATATCCTCAAACACTTTTATGGGATGCTCTGGGGCCAAAACAACTTTCCCAGTTTGCAAAAATTGCAAAAGATATGAATGCAAGCCAACACCTTCGTGCAACTTTGGCACAGAGCCGGCGTGCAATAGGCCCCATTTAAATGCAGAGCACCAAAAAACCCCTTGAGCAAGCAGTTGTCGTTTACCACCAAATTGACAAAGGAATAGTAATTTATCCAAGCTCAGTAGCGGCCCTTGCTCATACCAACTTAAACCTAGATAAGGCGTTAAAATGTCAGGCTCAAGAGTTTGGATATAGATTAATGCGATCAGTCTTACTTCAAAGTCTTCGAGTGAAAAAACCCGGGTTACAAGTTCAAACCTAGGTGTGTGAACGAGTTTATCTAAGACTTTTTGCAGTGCAGCCAAATTTTGTTGCAAGTCCTGATCATTGTTTGCCAGTGCAGCACCAACTTTGAAAAACTGCTGTGCAAGCTGTTTTTCAATTTTAATCTGTGATTGGGCCTGCTGCGCAGTTGAATTCATCGTCATCACCCCTGCTTCATCATAATCGCCAGTTCCATGGCCCTATCACTATGCTCACTTATCCATCCACCATGCCAAATTTCATCAGCGGCCAATGTATAGTCTTCAACACACAGCGCAGCTAATAGCTTTTTCAGCTTCTTTAACCCTTCGACACCGATACTAAATGCCATATTTACAAGCACTAATTTTCGCAATTCACTCTGTTGGTTAAAAATCGGTAACTCATGGGTCAGTATTCGAATTAAACTCGTGATATCGTTTTCCAACATGCGCTCAGCTTCTTGTTCACTCACTCCCACATGCTCTAGTTTTCTGCCAACACCTATTATCAGTTCTCCCTGCGCATTTCGGGTTGGCTTGCAGATCAACCCTTCGTGGCAAATCAATTGCACTTTTAAAGACTCAATGGCTTCTTGTGAAACAGACCGCTTCATGATGCCTCCACAATCTGCAACATATCCTTAGGTACAGACATCAGTAAACTTTGATCTAAGCCTTGAATCTCTATTGCAAATACGGAATCATTCTTGTGCTCAAGTAATTTTCCTTGATACCCCTTTAAAGCCCCCACTTTTATCTCAGCTATGCAGCCAACAGACAATTGATTTGGGACAGGCTCACATCGATATCCAGATGCAATAACGGCTTTAATTTTGGCTACCTCGGTAGGACTTACGATACTAGGCTTACCGTTGAATTTAATGTAGTCAACAAAGCCATTAAGGCGCTTAATATGGTGGTATTCAAAGTCATCCACATAAACAAACACGTATGATTTAAACAAAGGTGTGGATATAGATTTTACACGGTCGCTCCATTGCTTTTTTTCAACCTGCAAAGGTAAAAAGACATCGCAACCACTTTTAATACACGAAACTTGCTCCGTGAATTTTTTTTCTGTATTCGGCTTAGTATAAACAACGTACCAATTTCTTATTGTTGTCATCTCAAATCCTAGAAACGCTCCGCCACATCTCCCACAACATGGGACAAGTCGGAAAAGTCTTATTGATTGATTTAACAATAAACAGCTTTAGACTGGTTATTGCGAATGTAATACCCTACTGACGAAGCAACATATTTTTTGTGAAAAGTTTTCGATGATATCTAAAACGAAGTCTGTAAATTGCAGTTGAAATAGAAAGTGGCCTCAGTACAGAGGCCACTTTAAAGGTTGGGCTAATGTTCAAAAACCTAGCAACTTATAAACGCTAGCTATCGATATTTGTGAATTAATTTATTGATATGCACTGAGACTGTATAGAGTTTTTATATTATTATTTTCATACTAAATTTTAAGTTTTATTAAGTCTTAACTGTACTTCTTATATTCTTCCTTAAGACTGATCAATTGACGCCGCGCTAGTTGTACTCGTTTCCTCACATTTTCTAGTGATAGTTGAAGCCTGGATGCAATTTCGGCGTATTCCATTTCGTATAAAAATTTATATTGCATTACCAAGCGTAGGTCTGTGGGTAGTATAGCGATTTCTTTAACGAGCTTATTATATAAACTGGTATTCCAGTGGTCGCTTTCTAATGATGCGGATTGGTTATCTGCGAAAAAAAAATGGTCGGGTAATTCGGATACGTGATTCACAATATCTTGATGTTTTGCTTTTGCCCTGTGCTCATCCATACATAAGTTATGAGCAATACGACACAACCAAGCAAATTCATTTTCTATCTTATAGTTTGACTGACTATAAGCTCTAAATGCTTTTTCACATGTCAGAGCTAAAACATCTTCAACCTTTTCGCCATCATTTCTCAGCCATCGGTGACAACAGCTTAATAACTTTTCTTTGTTTTCTAACCAAATTGTCCAAAACTCACTATGTCCTTTTAGTTGCCTTTGTTTCGCTGCAACTAACTCCCCTGTATGTAACATCATTTCTCCAATAAAAAAATTTATATCGGAGGAAAGACGTACATTTAAGAATTATGTGAAAACAAAATTAATACAATATATAAACCATTACTTAATTGATGTATAACCAAATTCTGTGTAGAACAAAATAATTCAATCGAGAATAGGCGGTGTTGTGAACATAATTTCCCGTAATCGCAATTACAAAAAGTGTTATGATGAGAGAGACAAAATGCATGCTCACTTAATCATTGTGGCGTCAACATTCACTAAAAACTTGCCGCCATGTTTTGCATGCTTTCAACACGACTAATTACTCATTAAGCGAGGCGATTTCACACTCAACAGCACGTTTGATAGACGTAATATCCCCACCCTCATGAGCATACGAAATTCGCAATCTTCCTTGATAAGTACTGACGACAATCGCCAATCCTGCTGGAGGTAATGGAACACTAAAGTTATAAATATCAATAATTTTACATTTTCCGATACTTTTTAAATCAAACTCTAATTTCCCTAAATTTGACAAGATCACATTACCATTAAGAAATAATCTTTTATAGCTATCTACGAGTAACTTAAGCCCTCGCCTGGGCATCAAGTTTATTGACAAAGACTGCAAACGCTGCTCAGCTTGATGAACTGTATGGTCACCTGATTTCAACCTGTTTAAACGTGATTGATATACTTGCATCCAATTACTATCACCACCTATATCCGAGCCAAATGACAGAATTAAGTTGTTATATGATGAAGACAAATTTCGGCTAGACAGTGTACGTACCGACATGGTTTCTATCATGGTGTATTTTTTGCCATTGTTTAACACCTTGTTGAATACATAGTTCAGTACAACGTTTGCCGAAAACTGATACTTTCTTGCCCACGCCAGAACAGACTCAGTGGCTTCAACGCCAAGGTCGTGATAGTCAATCTGCCACTGCCCTGAGGCCTTGATAGGAATTGTTTTTTTTGCCTTGAATAACTCACATGCTAGACGGGCTGCGGCTTTAAACATCGCTTGATAGGTCACGCTATCAAAAAGCAAATGATCTTCACAAAAACTATTATCCTGATTTGGGATCGGTTGATCAGTCAGCAATGCATGCAACTGCTCAAATAAAATATAACCGCTTCGAGCATCTGACACAGCGTGTGACGATAGAAACATCAGCGCACTGTATGACCTAAATTTAACGTATACAAATGCAACCCCAGAGCCGTCAAAAGGATCTATGGGATTATCAATGACAAACTGGCGGAGAGCCGCATGCCATTGCTCAACATTACTATATTGCTCACTCCAGTCTAAAAATCGCTTTTCTGGGTAAAGCTGTGCATCAAATTGCCAATAATATCTAAACCCCTTTTTAACAACACGGCTTTGCATGATTGGATGTGTGCTTGCGATCTTATTGACACATTCTGTTAGCACATCAATGTCATAATGCCCTTCCAAAATGGCGAGATCGCATGAATTTGCATTATTTTTGTTGGCAGCTGCTAATGCTATAAAATTGAGAGACCGATCGCTTAAAGGCAATAAATTCATTTTCAAAGTTCCTATATCAACTACACAAACTTTAAACGAGAATCATTTACTTGTCCAATGAGCTATTCTAATTTACGGTACAAATACACCCGGCTCGTTAATAATTGTTACACTTGATCTTGTAACAATGTGACAACTTTTGTTCCAGCGCAATAAAATCGTCATTTAAATTCAATAATATGAGCTAAAACTAGGTGTATCGTTAAGGACTAAAAATGGCATCATTGAATTTACATCGCGTCTATATTCCAACCAATGCTCGAAATAACCACTATATCTTGGCGGAATTTAAGCCTGAAAGCTCTTTCTATGATCGTTTCGACGACGTTGGAAGTGCTTATCAGCGCCTCGCTAGAAAGCTGTTTGCGCTTTGTGATGAATATGAACTTTACAACGTACAGCTTATTGTCAACGATAAGCTCCCTGTTGTGCGCTACCACGAAGAAGCATATAGCTTACAAACAGACAAACAAATTTTATTTTTCTACAACCCTAAGTACCATGAAGCGCACAAAATTTATAGTGATGAAGGTCATCAAGCGAGAAAGATTCGACTGTTGTTTTTAGCAACTGGTGATGAGCTAAGAGCAAATGCGGCAGCATTTCATAGTAAAGTTAAACGTGCACTGGACGCGCTTCAAACTCAGTATGAAGAAGAAAATATAAGCTTCAAAGTCAGAGATCATCAGCATCTAACTTATGACATTTTCTCCAAAATTAAGGGTCACCGAGAGACATATGGCTACAAGTTAAGAAGCCTGTATCCTAGATACCAAGCTCGTAATTGCTCATTACCCGAAGCACACAGTGAAATTACTTATGTAACCTTTTCTGTCCCGATTACTCGTGCCATTAAAACCGAATATCAGCACTTGTTACGCCCTGGCGACTACGGCGCATTTTACAGACATATTGAAGATATGCTGTTAACAACATGCAGCCAACTTCAATTGTCGCATGTCGGTTTTGTCGCTGATGGAAGAATGCCCATTATTCGCAATAGCCAAATTGACAAATCAGCCCACAACAGAGAGCTTCAAAAACTCAGCTTTGATACCTCTTTGGTTGATGGACAAACCCACACAATATGGGACGCCACTCACTTATGCGATGTAATGCATTTTGTCCTTGTTGCAAATGATAGCGATAACAAAGATGCTGGTTACGGTAAATTTATGAATAATGTTGAAACCATGGTAAGACGTTTTGTTACCCAGTTACCTATAAATCCTGAAAAACAAGACGTGACTATGCGCTTTTTCCAACACATTAGCTATAGCTATTAATAATACTAAAGGTGTATTGGGCAGGTGCTTAAAAGGCAACGACCTGTCCATGCGCTGTTCGTTTTACATGAATAAGGCGACTCTCCAGCTCTGCAAAAATATTACCAAAGTCGCCCTCTTCTGAGCATATTAGTGCACCAGAAAAGTTGATAGGGTGTAACTGCTTTTGCGCTGTAAAAAAGTGCTGTAATACAGATAAACGCTTTTGCAAAACTGGTTTTTTCATGCCCTGACACAAGATCACAAACTCACGCTCACTCACCCTACAAACTAAGTCACCGTCATCTCTAAATTGCATTGATAACTGCTCCGCAGCAAACTTAACTTCTTTTTCGCTAAGTAAAGATCTATCGTACTCGTTAGTATTGTCCGTATCGAACTCGATAAGGGCCATAGCGTAATCAAGACCATTATTGGTAATCCGCTCAAACTGCTCAATAAAATAGCGGCGATTGTATAGGCCAGTATTCAGATCTTTGTAATGCAACACCTTGGTTAAGTTACTTCTAGATTGTCTGTAGTACACAACCACGACCAGTAAAATCGTGACCAATAAACCAATTATAATGTACGCCTTTGTGAGCTCTTGGTCCTTGCGTTGGAATGAACTTGAGATATAGTCATTGCCTTGCTGTGGGGTACGCATTTGTAGGTCTTTTCTGTCGAAAACAGCTGCCCCAATTGCATTATGCTCTAACCTTTCTTGCGATTGTGCCGTGTTATCTTCCAGTAACTTAATGTAGGTACGCAATGTGGAAATGGTTTGTGGTAGATCTTGCTTCGATTGATGCACATCGGCTTCAATTTTCAGTGTCTGACGAGCATAGCGGTTATTCAATGGACTGTGATATGACTTAAGTACTGATTTGGATTGAACGATTTGCGCAAGCGCACTATCAAACTGCTTAACCTGAGAGTACGCATAAGCCAAATTGTTATGTAATACAATAATATGTGCTGGGTTAATAATCGCATTATGCTGGGTATTTTGAGCCGCTTTTAGGTTCGAAATAGCCTTGCTAAAATCTTTTTTTGACAGAGCTATTTTGCCAAGCCCTGAAAGAGACCAAAATTGATATCTCGGCAAGTTATGCTGTTCAGATAACTTATACATTTGCTGATAACATAGCTCAGCCTTGTCAATAAGTTGTGCCCTAAGTAAGGTCAAGCAAAGGTTGTACTTTACCGGTAAGCCATCCAAAATATTATTGTGTTTACTCGCCAGCTCTTGTGCTTGGTGCGCATAGCCCAGCGCTTTAACATAAAATTTCAATGTTGAATAGTAGGCTGTCAGGCCATCAAAAACCATCAATTTTGTAATACTATCGAGCTCAGAATTTCCTCTCGACATATAGCTTTGAGCGGATTGTAACGACTTTAGAGCGAAACTGTATTCTTCGCGCCAGACGGAAATGACGGCTTCCATAGCATAAGTTCGGATAAGAAAATCAGTCGCTTTATTGTGAGTGAAGCTTAAACGAGCTTGGTTAATATATTGCTTTGCTTTATCCAAGTCACCCTGTTCTATAGAGAAAAAAGCGCGGTATAGAAACCAATAGCCTGAAGATAGCTGTAACGGTGCATCTTGTACATTATATTTTACTACATCGAAATACGAGGATGCAGCTTGGATATCTCCACGAAAAAAAGCAGCCCGAGCCTTTAGGGTTAACCAAAATACATTATCTATATCAGCAGGTGGATTTTGCATGGACAGAACAAGAGAAGGTGATGAGACCACCTGCAATTCATGCTCCAACAACTGCTTTTTAGTAAAAGCGGATACAGATAACGAGCAAAGCAAGGTAACAGCGAAAACGATAAATAATTGCAAATAGACAAGCCTGTTTTGTAACACTCGTTTTAAATGTAATCCTTTATTTTAGAATGTACAATAAATTACAGGCTCTAGTTTTATCTATACTTTCAAGGCACATAATTATGAGTATTATTCAGCTACCGCTGCCTCCGCTTTATTCAAAGTAACCTTTCGAGCGGTCTGTACAGACGATGTAGGCTTCATTGCAGTAGATTTTTTCATTGACTCCATTGGCAAACCTAATTGCTCTTGGCTTTTCTGTGAGACAGTAAGCTCATCTGCAATAGTCGACAGCAAGTGTTGGTTTATTTTCTGATTCTGAGAAATAGAGTCTTGAATGTCTTTATTTTGCTGTTGTAATTGTTCAGCTAACTCGGCTTGTGTAAGCGTATTTTTTACCTTCTCTTTGGTTTTTTGATCAGCACTTCCCATCAATTGGTTCACAACCTCCACCAAACGACTAAGGACACTATAAATAACATCTGCGGAAAAACCTCCAAGCAATGCTGCCAAAGGTTTGTGAAAGTCACCTAAAGAAGAATGATTTTGGGTAATTTCTTGAGTGGGGATTAACTCGGCAATCATCAAACCAGCCATAAAGCCCATTATCACCATAGACCAATATGTCGAATCGAACTTAGGGTCGTAGTTGCACATGCGAATAAAGCTGCGAGATTTGTGTAAACACGCGAATGTGGCTCCAAGCCCTGCACAACATAATAGAAATAGTTGGTTGAGCAATAATACTTTGCCCTCTGAATTAAATAGCCCCTCATTGATTGTCTTTTGGTTTACTTCTGGTGAAATTGACAATGCAATGATTGAAACTAAGAAAAATAGTGCAAGTAAAGACATATGTCGAACAAGCTTTACTGGACCTAAAAACCTCAACAAACTAACGGAACTTGACTCTTTGTCCATAATAGATAATGTGAGCGGTTTAGCTGGATAGACAAGTAAAGATAATTCTTTATGGCATTTAGTCAGCGCTGACAACTCATGCTCTAAAAGCAGGTTCAGGCCATCCCCATCATTTACCGCTTGTTTATTTTGTAGTTGATAAACAGTATTTGGAATATAGCTTGGCATGGTTTTCCCTTCGCCTGACGCGTAACGGATCATGACATCACATTCTGTAAGTAAATGACTAACAAAGTCCTTTTTGGACATAGTGTTACCTATTGTTATTATGCCGAAAAGAAGTTTATAACAGGGTTTATGGTATTACTTCAAGTACAATCAATTACAGATAAATATTAAAAATAAATAAGTCGTTAGATTAAAGTCAAAAACTAATAATAAGAGATGAAATAGGTTAGCTTATTTTTTCAATGAGAGCACAATTTCGGTCTATCTATGCACTACGTGTGCACCAGGATTTTATTGCCATTAAAGCAACAGTATTTCATTATTAGCATGAGAAAATACGAACATATGAATTTTACTATAGTGCCAACAAACAGGCCCGCAAGGCAGGTGCAAAAGTCTAATGGCAATGCACGCAGTGCTGACATTATTTTTGCGCAAAGTGAAATTAATAGTTTTGACAGTTGTTGGGGTTACCAACTCTAAAACGTAGCTAATATTGAGAATATGGATCCTGAATCAAGTTCAGGATGACATTCTGCGTAGTGCGAACGAAGCAAGTACAGGGCGACATCGCGCAAGTTCAGTACGACGGTACAATGGACTAACAGCGATGTAAAACGACTAAGTGTAAAGGGCTACCGACCACGATAAATAACTCAATCACATTCCCCCTCTCCGTCACCCTGAACTTGTTTCAGGGTCTAAGTTCAAAATACAGCGGCGATGTAAAACGACTAGGCGTAAAGGGTTACCTAGCACGATAAACAGCCCAATCACATTCACCCTCTCCTTCACCCAGAGCTTATTTCAGGGTCTAAGTTCAAAGGACAGCGGCGATATAAAACGACTAAGCATAAAGGGTTACCTAGCACGATAAACAGCCCAATCACATTCACCCTCTCCGTCACCCTGAACTTGTTTCAGGGTCTAAGTTCAAAGGCCTACAACAAATGAAGGCGGCAAAGACGCTTCCTAATACGCAAGTCAGGTGCAAAAGCCCAATGACAAAGCCCGCACTTTTATGCTCGGGGAAATGGGTAGCTTTGACAGTTGTTGAGGTCATCGCCTCTAAAACGTAGCTAGTATTAAAAACATGGATCCTGAATCAAGTTCAGGATGACATCGTGCGAAGTTCAGGATGACATCATGCGAAATGCGAGCGAAGCAAGTACAGGGCGATATCGTGCAAGTTCAGTACGACGGTACAATGGACTAACAGCGATGTAAAACGACTAAGTGTAAAGGGCTAACGACCACGATAAATAACTCAACCACATTCCCCCACTCCGTCACCCTGAACTTGTTTCAGGGTCTAAGTTCAAAGGACAACAGCGATGTAATACGACTAAGTGTAAAGGGCTACCGACCACGATAATTAACTCA
>NZ_JAKRFY010000024.1:0-105319 GCF_022347805.1 Pseudoalteromonas sp. Of7M-16
GATATCTGGTGCCGCGACATGTGGCGCTGTAACGCTTATGTCCTCTGGTGAGTCTATATCAATGCTCACAGGCCCAGGCATATTAAGTACTGTTTCTGGTGGTGTTAAATTCACAGGCGATGGTTGTGATTGCGTTACCTGGAAAGGTTGAACCTCTGGTGCTGTCAGTTGTGGGACATTAAGTTCTAGAGGTTCGATACTTGGTACTGTGACCTGTGGCGCTGTAACGCTTATGTCCTCTGGCGAGTTTATGTCAATGCTTACAGGCCTTGGCATATTAAGTACTGTTTCTGGCGTTGCCAAATTCACAGGCGATGGTTGGGATTGCGTCACCTGGAAAGGTTGAGCCTCAGGGGCTGTCAGTTGTGGGACATTGAGCTCTATCGGTTCGATATCTGGTACCGCGACCTGTGGCGCTGTAACGCTTATGTCCTCTGGTGAGTCTATGTCAATGCTCACAGGATCAGGCATATTCATTGCTGTTTCTGGCGGCGCCAAGTTTACACGCTCTGCTTGGGGCTGTGTTGTCTGTAGTGGTTGCAGCTCTGGCGTCGACACTGCAACAGGAGAACTGACAGCAAGGCCAGCTGCTAATGATATCATTGCTGCATCGTTTGACCGCTCTGGACTATAATTTGTAAGGTCATATCGTTGTTTTGGTGATTCTTCATCGCCCCAGCTAAATATATCAGCAATACCATCACGGATCGTACTTCCAACACTACCAAGCATTGATAATGCACCGTCAAGTAGTGAACCCAATAAGTTAACGCCAATATCCGTTAAATCGAACTCTTGCCACCAGTCATACAATTGCTGTCCTGCATCCCACAGTAATTTTATGGGGGTTAAGTCCCAAAGTAGCGATAGCGGCGCAGTTAATTTATCCCACAAGTTGCTCGCCATTTCACTTAAGCTATCCCAATTTTGATAAAGTAGGTAGCCAGCTCCAGCAATAGTCATAAGTGCTAGGCCAACCGGATTTGCAGCCAGCAATAAGAGCCCACGCCCAAGGAACAATGTAGCTTTACCCAAGCCCGTAAATACAGGGGTTAACCATCTCGCGCCAGCCAATAAGCCTGCCATTCCTGTTTTCATACCAATCGCCGCAAACCCTAGTACAGATACCGCTGCAGCCAGCGAAGCAACAACAGCAGCCCCGGCTGCCAGCGCTACAATAAATGCGGCAACATCCGGGTGTTGCTCTGCAAATGCTGCGACGCCCTCAGCTAAATGAACCACCATATCAATTACGGGCTCAGCGACTACACCAAGCCGTTCAACACCACTGGTCCATGCTTGTGTGAGTTTTCGGCCAGCAATACCAAGCCTGTCCCAGCCAGTCAATTGCTCTTCGAGCTGAGTTTGTGTTTTGTTGTGATAATCACCCAGTATGGATTGATAGTCTTGCATCCCAAGCGCCATCGCCTCCAACGTTTTAATTGGCAGGTCGTCCGCGCCTTTAGCCGCAAAAACAGCCTCAATCAGCCCCCGGGCCTTTTGCGCATCCTCCCTGTATACACTGGTTAGCTCCAGCATCAGCTTGCTAAAACTTTCACTCTGCAAATTTTTATTGTCTGAGTTGAGCCCCTGTCTAAATTGGGCCAGCTGGGACTTAATACGGTTTGCGCTGGCACTGTCATTGCCCAGCATCTCGTCAATTAGCCCGGCTTTGTTGCCTTTACCTACGAGCTTTTCCCAGTTGCCTGCGTCAGTTAACTGGGCTCGGGCCTCTTTCATAGTATCGGCCAGGTAATCATAGTTATACACCCCGGCCTCGGCCCCTTTAATCAGGATGGCCGATACCTGCTCAGCACTTAAACCCATTTCAGCGAGTAGAGGTGAATACTCATGAAAGGTGTCTAGCAGATCGTCGGCACGGTCTCCGGCTTGCTGATAGATAGTGCTGATTAAATCTCCGCTGGTGGCAAAGGACACATTCCAGGCTGTACGCATTTGGGTTTGTGCCCGTATTATTTCAGAGGCATCAATTTCAATACCTAAACCGCTATTAACTCGCTGTAGTGTCAGTGCTGATTGAACTGCGCTGGCTAGTTCTGAGTCTATCAATCCGGTTTGTTGGTTTATTTTGGCCGCTGCGCCAATCAGTTCAGTTGTATCTATCCCCAGCTTTGCTTGTAACCCTTTTAGTGGTTCTTTTAGTTGCTGTACTTGCTCCTCTGTCAGTTGAGTTGTCGTTTTTAGTTGCTTTAATCCTTTATCCCACTCATAAGCTGCGACGGCTCCAGCGCCCAGCGCAGCAGTCAATCCTGCGCCCAATACTCCGCCACTTAGCTGTTCACCAAAACTGAGCCCCTCAGCCAATTGCTCAGTTTGCTCAAGCTCCTTGTTGACGTCTTTGAGCTCTGCTTCTAATTGCTCCAATGACTTATCAAACTTCCGGGTATCAACGCCAGCAGCCTCAAGTGCATTGCTAAGCCGCTTTGTGTTTCGTGCCTGGTCTTTAAGCTCCTGACCAGTATTGGCAAGTTCCATTTGTAGTTGGCTTTGGATACGTTCTGCGGCTTTGACTTCATTATTTAGCTTGGCAAGGTGTTGTTTTTGCTCTTGGCTTAGCTCTCCGGCCTCCTTCTCTACATTGTTGAGCTTGGCTTGCTCTTTATAGAGTTCGGCAAGCTGAGACTGTTGGTTTTCTAGTTGCTCAGTAAGGTCAGCTTTGTGTTTAGATAGCCGACCTGTGGCGTGCTCTGCGGTCTTAAACGCTGTGATATCACCAATCCCTTTTTGCAACGCTTTAGAGGTTTCAAGTAGCTCCTTAGACTTAGATTCAATCTCATCTACTTTGTCCCCAAACATGTCTTTAACGCCCACGGCAAGTTGTAGCGCAAAGTTATCAGTTGTCGTCATCCGTTAGTACCTCTAGCAAATAAGTTATTTCTTCGATATCACACGCAAAAAGTTCCGTGGCACTAGCTAAACCGGATTTTGAGATTGCTTTGAATGCTGATTTGAGTTGTTTGTCTGTTGTGTAGATAAGGTTTTTAGCGGCTTTCCCAGCAAATACTGAATCGGCACTAAGTCACGATAAGCGAGATTTTCACATAGCGTCATTGCGTCGAATTTTCTAGTTTCAACAAGTTCGCTTCCATTGGACGTGCCAAACTCGATCACTTGAGCGGTTACGCCAACCATTACGCCATCCGAGTTTTCTTCACCAAACTCCGACTTACAAAAACGCGCAGCTTTTATTCTATGAAGCACTTTTGGCTCTGTGGCTTTTCTAGCGAATTTGAACTCTTTACCTTCTATTACTAGCGGCTCACTAAGTTCGAGTAAATTGTTTTCAATTTGTTCATTTTGCTCTTTAGATAACATAACAAAGTCCTATGATTAATTGTCATACGCAATTTTACCCATCACGATAAATGGCCGTTGCTGTACAGCAACAGCCATTTAAATCTGTTGCTAATCTAAGCGACATGAAAACAAACAACTTAATACCAGCATCATTACAGACCCAGGTACTGGATTGCCTATCACGTACAGCGTCTGCGGAGTTCGACAAATTACGCAAGGTGTCGGGCGGGCTAAATATGCTCGACGTTGACCATGTACCAGCGGAGTTTCTACCGTTTCTGGCGTGGCAATTTCGGGTGGAGGTCTGGGACACGAAATGGCCTACAGAAGTTAAACGCAAGGTTGTTAAAACAGCACTGGCGGTACACCGCACTAAAGGGACCGTACATGCTGTAGAGCTGGCGTTGGCGGCTGTAGGAGTAAAAGCGGAGATTGTCGAATGGTGGCAGTCCGAAACGCAACAGGAGCCTGGCACGTTCGATATAGTCGCGTATACAAACCGTAATATTACACCAAGTGAAGATTCACTAATTAATAGAAGGTTAATTGAGCAATTAGAGGCGTTAATTAGAGGTGCAAAACGGCACAGCCAGCACTTTACAGTGTCTGTTGGGGTTGAGGTGAATCAAACAGTCTCAACAGCAATGGCGGGCCGAGCCGATAATTTAACAGCTAAACCTGGAGCACTTATACCTAGGCAGCCTCTAATTAACGGCGGTGCAAATATTGGAGTCAGCGGTATGGTTGATCACCTATCAGCGGTGCAATGTCAGCTAGTTAGGCGTCATCCGCAAAGCAAAGTCGAATTGTGTTTAGGTTTAGTAGCGAAAACTATTCAGGAAGTAAACATTAGCGGGAGGTTGATAAGACGTGTCAGCACAAACACCAACGTATGAAATATACCATTTTAACATAACGGCGGCTGGTGAAAGCCTGTTGTTAAATACACAAGTAGGCGGTGCACAAGTACTGCTAACAGAAATGGCTGTGGGTACTGCAATGTATGACCCAGCTGCAATATCTGATCAACTAGCTCTAAAGTCTGAGGTCGATCGAGCTGCAATTTTAGATTTTGAACGGGTAGACAAAACGCTCCAGATGGCTGCTGTATTCGACAACCCAGCCAAGGCGTATAACGTCGGGGAAGTTGGCCTATTTACTTCTACAGGTGAACTATTCGCTGTATTTAGTATGCCTAATAGGATCGTAGGAGCTAAAACTGACGCTGGGCGATTTATCGTAAAATTTGGATTAGCAATAGACCAAATCCCAGAAGGTGCAATTACCGTTGATCTGTCAAATGATAACGTAAATCTGATAATGACACGTGAACTGGCTCAAATGACATTAGCACAAGTTAGAACGTCCCGTGTACAGCTTAGCATGCTGTCACGTGAGATACAACAAACGATAAATGGAGATAATTAAATGTCTACAGATACAATTTTAACGAGGGTAGCGGAAGAGACTGCAAACGCAGTAGTTCAGTTAAATGACGTTACTGAGTCAATTGGTTCTAAAATTGAAAGTATCAGTAATAAGGCCAAAGATTCAATCAATTATGTTAATCAACATCACGCTACAAAATTGACGGAAATAAAGAATGTTGCGTCAGATAGTTACAGGCAAAGTATTGAAGATATGTCTGGGGGCAAAAACACGGTGGTCTATGATGCTCAAGGGAACGTTAATATCATGGTAAGAATACCACGCTTTAATTACGAAGATATTAACGAGGCTATTTTTGATAAATATGGTGTTGATCTGAAACTGGGCACAGGCACCCCCACAATGTTTATGCGAAATGGGGAGCCGTTAGGTGAAGTTTTGATAGCTAAATACTTGGCATCTTCCGGGCAAAATGGTGGCTGTAGCGTCGTAGGTGGAAAGCAACCTTTGACATCAATAAGCTATGACTCAGCCAAAAATATGTGTGCAAATAAAGGAACTGGTTGGCATATGCTAAGCGCGCATGAATGGGCTGCGATCGCTCTGTGGTCACTAGCAAATGACACTATCCCGCGAGGCAACACGAACTATGGAAGAAGTCATGAGCGAAAGCTAGAGACAGCTCGGCGAGATGACAATGCAATGCCTGGAGACGCGTCGGGTTCAGCACGCACGGACACAGGTAAAGGGCCTGTCGGATGGACACATGACCACACCGAATGGGGAATTCATGATCTTGTTGGTAATGTTTGGGAGTGGCTAGATCAACTGTGTTTGGTCGATGGACAAATAATATCGACATTGGACAATAACCCTGACATTGCCGAATCAAGTTGGTTTAAACATTCCGCATTTTTTGACTCGCCTAGTAACATTACAGATGGAGCAGAAGGCGCTGGTTCTCCAGTGTTAAGTGATAAAGTGACCAACCGCAACGGGCCAATGGGAGATGACACACACAGCAACCCTTATTTGGGAAATCCCGATTACTCGTCTATAAGTAAGGCCGCGAGCTACGTTCCCAATGAAGCACTACGCAGGTTATTAATCGAATCTGAGACTCAAAATGTGCTGTCTGGAGCACTTTATTGCCGCAACTACGGCAATAGATTCCCTTTAAGAGGGGGTGACTGGAGTAATGGAAATATAGCGGGCTTAGGGGCGATATCGTTTAATTATTCGCGCACAGGAACATTCAGTGGGTTTGGGTTTAGACCTGCACTATTGCCAGCACAAAACTAGGTAAGGATAAATATGTTTAGATATATTTTTAACGGCACAGCGTATAGTGATACATCCCTGAGTTTCATGGAGGATTTAGGGATGAACAAAGACTGTATTAATTCTGTAATTAGGCAACAGAAATTTGAACTGGCTCAGAACAAGCACAAGCGTAATATAGCATATAAGGAAGAGTCTTATCCATTGTATGTTGAATCCCAGCTATTAGGGACAGAGGAGTCAAAACAAAAATGGTTAGATTCGTTGAACGAGATTAACGCTCGATTCCCTATAAGTCCCCCTTAGTCTCAGATAGTCCCACATTCGGATTTACAAAAGTCCGAATGTGGTTTTATAAAAATCCCGTCCACTTGTGCATCGAATTCAAGCAAGGCTTTTGCTTTTGATATGTCTATCTCTCTTATTTGCGATTTTGACAAATAAAGGTAAGTAAGTCTTTCAAACCCGGTCAAATCTAGACTCTCAAACTGAGTACTTTTTAAGTTCATTATTTGAAGCTGATGATCAGCTGTTACACCGGTGATAGATTGAAGTGCTGATGAACGAGCATCCAACATTGTGAGCTTTTTATTGTTAGATAAATCTAAAGCGGTGATCGAAGAGTTGTATATAGACAAGTCCTCCAGACCGGAAAGTCCAGACAAATCTATTTCTGTCAACGCAGAAGAAACCAAAGATAATTCTTTCAATGTCGCTGTATTTGGCAGCGTTAAACTTCCTTCTGGCAGCCTTGTTAAAGTGAGTTTTTTCAGTTTTTCAAGCCCAGAAAAATCTACTTCTACAGGTCCCTGTAGTTCATCAAACAGATTAGTATGAGCAGAAAATTCTTCTAGATTTGTCAGCTGCTCAAGCCTCTGAAGCCCCTCAGCCGTTAGACTAAAATTTTGTAGCCCTAAACTGGTAAGAGAATGCAACTTTTCGATCCCTTCAAGGCTCGAAAGACCTCGATAGTTAGAGCAAAAGAATTGGTGGTCATACTCCACGTATTCACTGGCTTCGCGGTCTACACATGACTTCAATACAGGATCTGTTATGCCCAATCGATCTGCATTTGAATCTGGCAGCGGTGCCGCTGTCATTTGTAATGAGCACGATTGTGTTAGAGCAGGTGACGAAAATGTGATCACCGCAAAATTAAGCCAACTGGGCTTGGTAATACCGCAACCGGAAAACGCAGATGCATATTGGCGCTGTTGGTTGCTCCTATTAAGTGTGACTTCGAGTTTTTCGCCATACTTCAAATAACCTGAACCGGCATTGTGTCTAGCTTCTAAAGCATCAGGAATATCCAATGTCACCTCAACAAAAGGCAATTGAAATAACAGCTGAATTTGATTGTGTGCTGAGCACTGCCCCGAAACCATGCGGCACACTGTCAGGCCATCTGAGTCAATATCAAGTACACGATACGTAAAGTTGTCAGGATTATGAACCGACTTTATTTCACCTTTATCATAACTTGCAAAGAATGATGCATCATCACCAACTCTTACAACAACGTTACTACCTGTACCGTTATATATAAACTCCCATGTGCGTATCGAACCTGTTAACTTTTCATAATACTTGGCCGACTCAAGGTAAACAGGGTTATCGTTCTCAACTGAGAAGGTATCATCAATATCAATAATCCTTACAGAGCTCTGATAATCATTCGACTGATAAACGTGAATATAAGCACGGGCATTGTCTAGCGCAATCACTTTAAATTGCGCAATTGAGCGCACTTCACATTCAGGGCGAGTGTCATTGCAGATATGTTCAAAACGGTTTTGGCTCTTATTAAAGCTGGCCGAGATGGTTAAGGTGTTACGCTCAAGAGCGACTGTCCCTGCACCATTAAGTTTACCGGAACGGTATTCCCCCCCAGAAAACAAATAAAAGTTCTCTATGCTTTGCTCATCAACAGCGACCCAAGCTCCTTTAAGTTGCTCTAATGACCACGGCTTGCGTTCAGTTCGGATCATAGACCAGCTGCCATACCTCAACCAGTCGGCTTGGTTTTCACCACCGGTTTGATTAGCTAGTAAAGTGTAGAGACTCGCATTCTTTTCAATCACCGAAAACGACGCGACAGCGCCCGTTTCGTCCGTCAATTCAAGCATGTTTTCGCGGTTTAACTGCCAGTTTATATATTGGGCACTCGCTATCGAGCCATCGCCCAGCAAAGACATGAAAACCCCAGTATTGTCTTCATTAAGCGTCAACTGGTATTGATTTGAAGACAAGTCAAAGTTTAAGTGCCAGTCACCTAGTAATTCGCTGACCTCTAACTCAGTCGCTTGTTTTGAACTTGCTGATTCTACATAAGTACAAGTCGCCTCCAAATGCGCCGATTTGGGATCGAAGTTGTCGTCTTTTTTACTTCCATTCCAACAAGCATACAGAGAGTCAGCGCCATAACGGAGCGTAAATCTAGACGCAAAAAACAGTTTACCATTTACTCTGGTTTGAATAGTCTGCTCAAACTCAAAGATATACATTTCTGACTGTATGTTACGTACCGTAAAGGCTGTATTTTTGTCTTGGCCGAAAAAGGTGCCGCGGATTTGAGAGTCAGCGTCAAAAGTGTAATACCAACTGTCTACAAAACCTGCAGGCGTCGCATCCAATAAAAGTGATGTGTGCTTATGTGCAATTCGCTCTTGAAAGGTCGCCGTAATTTCACATGAAGACTCTAGTTTTGGAACTTGATATACCTTAGTAAAGTCTATCGTTTTCAGTACTCCACCACAGCCACTGATATTCTCGAGTGAATAGTCGCCAACTTCTGAGATTGTGATATTAAACCTATCTCCAAAGTAAAACTGCGACTGTGAAATCGTAAGCTCCCCTTCACCTATTTGCGATACGTTAACGGTCAATTCCGGCTTGGAGAACACAAAACTGTGATTGCTCCCTTGTGAGCAAGACGCCCCTTCAGCAAAATGGCAAAGTGAGATAGTTTTGTCAGTCTCTTCGCTCACCGCCATATAAGAGATGGCACCAGATTGTAGATGTTCTAATTTCAACTTCTCATTTTCTAAAGACGCACGGTAGCGTTCACCATTGAAAACTATCGAGTCAAAACACAGCCTCAATGGAGAAGGATTAGTTGGACAATAAAAATCACTGTATAGATGAGAAATTGTCTCACCATTAACAGAGTATAAATGTGTTTGCGCGCCAAAAAGCCGCTCGAGCTTGTCTGTATTAAAGAAAGACTTTGTAAACTTACCCAACGCCCAAGTTTTTTCCGATAGCTTGTAAAAATGGATGTCTCTGGATCTATCTGACACATTTAGTCTATTTCGAAAATAGGCCACCGCAATGGTATCGCCTATCTGCGCCAATAGCTTATATTGATAGACCGTATCTATGCGACAGCTGCTTAGTTCGGTATTACAAAAATCAACTTTATTACCGTCTAAGTAATAGTCAAAACGCGTCAGTATGCCGTTGTCATTTTGACCATGAATGTCACGGTGCCATCTAAAATTAAAGTTATCGTTATTATCAACCGTGAAAGCCGAATGAGATTTTTTACTGTGGGCTTTGCGCCATGTTTTTTGGTAATCAATGTCGTCGAAACTAATGTCTTGGTGTTTTATGAAGGTACCTTGTCGATATACTTCTTCACCAAAAGACCCCGTTTCTACAATGGTTTGATAACCAAAGTTAAACTCTCTGGCCAATTTAAGATTGAAACCAAAGACCCAATGGCTGACTTCAACTTGACCAAGGTGAATGCGCCAAGTACCGTCCCACACAGTGATCCCGGTATCAATTGCAACCTGACCATTTTCTCTAAAGGTCAACTCAAAGTTATTTTTTTCACCGAATTGAGAATAAGCAAGGCTCCAAGTGCCGACAAGAGCATCTTCAGTCAATCTATTTAAATCGCGCTCGCCAAACACCTGCGCCGCTGTCGTGTATTTTCCATTGGGCAGCTCTTCGATATCTCGTGAGACATCGAACTCCACCATGACTGCCAATGACTTATTATGCAGATCGTATGTGGTTATTTTAAATGAAGAGCTATGAAAACCTGTACGATGTTCAAACTGTTCGTTGTTTACCACCACTTCTTGGTCGAGGTTGATTGTTACTTCTTTGCCATTTTGTGCCCAAGAGAAAGGGATGCGCTTATCAGCGGTACTCAGTAAACCTCTTTGGTCTTCATAAAATGCCAGCTTATAATCCAATCCATCAACATAGTTTGTCTCGAGTAAGTAATATGTGCCGTTTGGTGCGAAGGCTACAGGAGCAACAAGAGTTTCGTCATTGGTGATTTCGCTTTTGATTTGCTCTACTAACTCTGGCTGAGTTTCAGTTAGGTTGTCGAGTAATTCATCCACTAACTCAGAGTTTTTAGCCAACTCCAGTGTCGAGTTCACGCCATCAGGAAGTGCAACACCATGATCAATCACGGCTTTTAAAACTGCTGCTAAGGTTAATTGCTCTTGCGACGAAATACGTGCTTTTGCGTCATTTAACTCGGCGTTATTGCTATACCCCTGTGTATCTCTTGCCAATAGTGCATATTCCGCAGTTGTGACATTGGTTACATTGACGTCAAATAATTCCTCAGCATTAACCAAATTGTCGTCACCTGCTGCTTCTTTAATAGTGCTAACAGAGTTTAACTGTGAAACAAGCGACACAGTGCTTTTATCATTAATACCTTTGGCAGATAACTTAACTAATTCAGCAGCTTGAGATTCATCGACTGCAACATCCAGCGTGTAGTCGCCATTTTCATCGGCATTTGCTTCAAAAGTTGCCTCACCGATTTGCATGGTAACTTGCGCAAATGGAATAGGCGCATCCGTTACTTTACCTGTAACCGAGAACGCTATTTGGATCGGTTCAATAGTCACCAACTGAGAAACACTGGTGCTCGCGCCTTGATTGTCAGTAGCGGTGTAAGTGAATGTCACTTCGTGAGGAGTTTGAATATCAGGGCTAACAACACTGATCGCATTAGTGTTTTGTCCGTCTATCAATAGCGTCAATGGTGAGTTGTGCGACCAGCTATGGCTGCTCACTCGACCATCAACATCGCTTGAGATACCTGTTAGGGTGAAAGCCTGTCGCTCAACAGTTTCTTGGCTCACTTGGATAGATGCATCAGGGGCAACATTCGGCAACGCTTCGATAGTTACTGTATGTTCAACTGTGTGGGAAGCCCCCTGATTATCAGTAACTTGTAAAGAAACAACAGCAGTATGGTCTTCAACTATATCTCCAGATTGAAGCGTTAAAGTCTCACTTTGCAAACCAGATACAGTAAAGGCTATGTCAGACGTATACGACCAAGAGTAGAATTCGACCTGACCATCGCTATCGCTTGCTTCAGCTGTTAAAACTAATTCAGCTTGCTCAGTAACTGTATTTTCACCTTTAATCACCGCGGTAGGTGCAACATTTGGTAGTGCCGTTACTTGCACAGTGATTGATTCTTGTGAAGATGTCCCTTGGTTGTCAGTAACTTCAACTGTAAATACCACCGTCTGATCGTACACAATGTTTTCAATAGACGCTGACAGGTTTTCGCTTTGCTCACCCGCTAAGTTTATGTCGAGGTTAGTGTTATGAGACCAAGCATATGTAACAACTTCACCATCCTGATCTGAAGCTTCAGCGCGCAAAGCTAAGGTGACCCCTTCAAGCACTTTGTGGTTACCAACAATGCTGACTTCAGGAGGCACATTTGCAAGCGCTTTAATAGTAACAACATGAGTGTGTTTGGCCTCTCTGTTGTCACTCAGCTTTACTTCTGCATTAAAGTGAACGGTTTGATTTTCTAAAATATCAGGTGATACCACAGTCAAGGTGGTTGAATCGCTGCCACTGAGGTCTAGCGCCAGCTCAGAATCATGAGACCATGTAATTTGAGCCGAGTCATCTAGCGGCTCTGTCGCTTCAAGTGTCAATTGGAATGCTTGCTGCTCAAGTTCGCTTTCGGTGCCTAATATATTAATATTCAAAGGCGCGATATCTGGTGCGTAAACCTTAACAGTATGGGTCGCTGAAGTTTGTTTACCTAAGTTATCAGTCACGACAACAGAGGCATCAAAGGTAATATCTTCGTCAAGAGCTAAGCTTACAATCGTTAAGCTGGAATCGGTTAAGTTGTCTGCAGAAATCGGTAAATTTGGGTCGAAACTCCACGCATAGCTCGCTATGTTGCCATCGCTATCTGATGCTATTGCATTTAACGTAATGGCGACTTGTTGCGTTGTTTCTGTCAGACCTTCAATGGTAACTTTTGGTGCGGCGTTTATCGCTTTTGGCGGTTCAACGTTTGTGTTACCTGTACTCCCGGTATTTGCAGCGCTATCGGAGCCACCTGAGCCACCGCAAGCGCTCAGCCCCAGCACCGTAAAACAAACTAAAAACACTTTTAAAACAAAACGATAAAAAATATAGCTTCGCAACTATAATCTCCTCAATAAAGTCACAGATCCCACCTTTAGCCCAGTCCTAAAGACGACTGAGCAATAATTAAGCTGGCGGATTATATAGTAACCAGTAGAAATTTAAAGCACTTGCCTTCTTTCTATGAAAAGATTTGTAAAAGACCAATTATTTAACATTACAAAACAATAAGATGAATTCAGGGTGAGGCAGATAACTTGGGTAAAACCACTCTTTTTCATTACTTTTCCATGATTGAGTACCTAAATATAATACAGGCTCAATAACGCGATGTCTTACCTGTTGATTTGACGATTACTCGCTGAGCAAATAAAGCTTAGCTTCAATCAGATGACAAAGAAGCACACAATAATAAGTCATGTGCTTCTAGATTTGGTCACAAGTTATCGAAACTAGACCACTTGCAGAAAGTTCACATCAAAACGACCATCCGGATCTTCCACTCGGATCATCTCGCTATACCGTGCTTTTTGGTAGTTGTTATTTGTCTCTAAAAGCACTTCTAATAACGGTTTTACACGCTCACTACACAGGGCTATAGCAAGGGCTTCATGGGCAAGTTTAAATTGCAGGTCTAAGCTTTCATCTGAGTTTTCAGTAGCCTCACACTCTGACCAGCCATCAAAAATATCTCTCAAATTAGAGATATCAGGATGCCTGCCTTCATAATCAGATAAAATAATAAACTCTTGATTGTCGTATTTAGCATGGCATGTGAACTCGCAGCTCTCCTTTTGATACAAGTTCCAATACATATCGCTATGCCAAAATGCCACTGACAACGTCATATGGGAAAATGCGGGTTGCTGTATATAGAATTTTAGCTCTTTTTCTCTTTGCTCAATCAGTTTTACTAACACGTTTTCGTATACATAGGAGAGCTCTTCAGCACTGACCATTTGATTTAACTCCTTTAATCTATAAATTCAGTGCCAGTATTACGTCCGTTCACTTAACTGGGACAAAACACCTGCTCAATATTTAAACAACTATGCAGCTATCAATTTTTCATTAGTGCCTGAGCGTCCACGCCCAATGGCGTTAGCAGCTAAACAGAACGTTTATAGATGAGTGCAACTTGGGCGCTTAGTTAAAGATAATGGCTACACTAACTAGCGCGGTGCCCAATGAAGCAAGTATGCATGATTTAAGTGACCTCAGATTATTTTCAACGTCGAGTGGTTCCTTTTCCAATACGCTTAAAGCGCTCGAATAACCCCCAAGGTGAAAAACTAAGATTAAGCATAATGTTGCAATGAATTGAACATATATAGAGTGAATATACCCGCCAAAATCACTTGGACTTATAATAGATATAACTAACGCCATTACAGTTGAAAACAACACATTGACCAACAAAGCGTTATCTTCAAAGAATTTGCCCAGTTTTAATTCATGATATTGTATCGCGCATTCTTCAAGGCGCCCCATGCATCGCAAGCAGCGATAGTGACTTTTTTTGGCTTTGTCTTCTCTATATGCCACCTGTTCACAACAGTGAATATTTGTACACTTGTAAAAGCGCATTTTGACTAGACCTCTAACACGTTTTTAAATGTCGGACCGAATTCTAACTTGTCTGATAAACTCATGCAGACTCAAAGAGAGAAACTCACTGACCTAAGCTCTCTGACTTAACAGTATGGAGTGTTACATCCATTTCCTACCCTTTCATTATGCATGAGTTCAATTAAAAGTAGAATCATACAATAATTACTCCCTTCACCCTTATGGTTAGGTATTAAGGATCAGATGACTATTCACTTATTCGTGAAAATGTCATAAAGTACGCACGAATTATTTTATGAGAATTATATGCTTAAACCCATATCACAGGTATTCATTATCATCGCGATGTTAATTGCCTTCGTTGGACAAGCTGTGGCATATAATTTCACTATGTCTTTTGAGCAAGCCTCAACATCACTTGACCTAACACATGCACCGCAGACCTTGACAGAGCACTCTAGCAAAGCGAACGCTTCTGAAGCAGACGACTGTTGTGAAGTTGAATGTTGCGAAAATGATTGTGTCTGCCCAGGAAATGCCTGTATCTCATTGATGTATTTAAGCACAAACGTGCAATCAGCCCGAGTTGTCAAACACAGTGAACTTGTTATCAATATAGATATTAGTCGGCCTATTCCAATGACCGACTCCCTATTTCGTCCCCCCATTTTTACCTCTTAAGGGTCAGTGCGCCCTAAATTCAACCATTTTGTCAAAACGTATCAATAGTGCGCTATTTGCGCTCAGTTTTTTGCATTCTTAGAGGTAAAAATGCTTAAAAAATACTCAAAACTCGCTATTTCAGCGATGTTGTTACCGTCTGTTTCTTATGCAGGCGAACACCATCATGATGAACATGGCCACGACGAACATCATCATGAACACAAAAACAGTCAAGTTGAAAAAATCCAAGTCACGGCATCTCGACTTGGTCGTATTGTTACAGAATCCGCAACACGCACAGAAGTGATAAATGCAGAAGAAGTACAAGAAAAAGCACTTATGAGACCGGGGAATATCTCCATGCTGGTTGCTGAAACCGGCGGTGTCAGGGTTCAGAACACCTCTCCTGCTTTGGGCAGTGCAAACATCCGCTTGCAAGGGTTGTATGGTCGCTATACCCAACTCCTCAGCGACGGCCTGCCTTTGTATGGTGGTCAGACTGCATCTATTGGTTTATTGCAGATCCCACCAACCGATCTTGCCAACGTTGAAATTATCAAAGGCTCGGCTTCTTCATTATATGGCGGCTCTGCACTGGGTGGGGTTATCAACCTTATTTCCCGTACTCCATCTGACGAATTTGAAGGAGAAGTGCTACTCAATGCGACATCAAAAGATGGCCAAGATATTACCGCCTATGTTGCGGCGCCCGTGACGGATACCATCAGCACATCAGTTACTGCCGGTGGCCACCATCAGGCCGCAAAAGATCTCGACAATGATGGCTGGATAGATATGGCAGCATACGACAGAGCGACAATACGACCGCGCGTATATTGGTCTAACGAGAGCGGTGCTAACCTGTATGCCACCTTTGGCGCTATGACAGAAGAGCGCACAGCAGGTACCCTAGCTGGTGCTACCCTGCCCGACGGCAACCCCTATGTTCAAGCGCAAGATACCGTAAGGCTTGATAGCGGCTTTATTTTTGAACAGCCATTAGGAGATGTTTTGAACCTGAATGTTCGGGGTTCAGCTATGCATCAAGAGCATGAGCACCAGTACGGTGAAGTATTTGAAGAAGATACCCACGAAAGTTACTTAATCGAGTCGAGTATTTCTGGTTACAACGATGATACCGCTTGGCTTGTAGGCATCGCACATCAAACTGACAAGTACGACTCCGCCGAGTATCCTGACTTCAACTACACATTTGACGTACCGGGATTGTTTTCACAACTCGACTATGACGTCGCTGACAATGTGGCATTATCACTCAGTGCCCGTGCTGATTGGCATAGCGAATACGGTTCACAATTCAGCCCTCGAGTATCTATGCTGTACAGCCCAAACAACTGGACCGTGCGCGGTTCATATGGACAAGGTTTTTTTGCGCCGACACCATTTATTGAAGACATCGACGACACCGGACTATCTCGCCTTGAAGCATTCACCGAACTAGAAGAAGAGCAAGCATCCACTGCCTCACTCGACATCAGCTACACATTTGACAGTGTTGAAACCAGTGTCACCTTATTTGCGTCTGACGTAGACAACGTCACTGAGCTTCAAGCTGTCGACAATTTGACAAGTAATACGGATAAAACCGTACGTATTGTAAATGCGCCAGGCCAGAGTGAGATTCGTGGTGCCGAGCTATTACTTCGCTATCGGTGGCATGACATCAAGTTCACGGCGAGCTACTTGTACATCGATGCCAGCAAAGAGAGCAACTCAGGTTTTGGCCGCGAGCAACTTGCTTTAACCCCAAGGCATTCAGCTGGTGCTGTGATTATGTGGGAGGAACATGGCAGCCATTTAGTTGGCTTTGAAGCATACTACACTGGCACACAAAAACTAGATAATAACCCTTACTTGGATAACAGCGATCCGTACTGGCATTTAGGTCTACTTGGTCAAATTACCTTGGGTCATGTGAGTTGGTTTGTGAATGCCGAAAACTTGCTTAATGTGCGCCAAACAGAAGAACACTCAATGTTATTACTTAACCAAGCACCGAGCGGACGTTGGACCACGGATATTTGGTCACGCAATGATGGCTTTACCGTCAATGCGGGAGTAAGAGTCCAGTTTGGTGGTTAATTTTTTAATTTAATTAATAAAGTTCAGTACCAATGCAAATCTCTTTTGCTGATTGCATTGGTACGCTTCAACGTTTAGTTCTGACTGGGTGTGCCTTCCACCGGCTCCTGCACTAATCTAAATCCAACGTCTGTAAAAGCCGAGTTTGCATAGAGAAAATACCTGAATGAAGAGCGCAAGCGATAAGATTTTCCTTGCCAAGCGCCACCTCGAGTAACTCTGCGCTTGCAAACCCCTGACTTTTCATATTTTTCACCCCTTAACTCATTTGCTCCGCTTGAACTTGGTTTGTTTTGATATTCTTGTTCATGCCAACAATCTTGCACCCACTCCCAAACATTACCGTGCATGTCATACAAACCAAATGCGTTGGGCATGTAGGACATCACCGCGCCTATCTCCATATTCCCATCTTCAGGCCAAAGCGCTCTATTATTGCCATTTGCATGTGCGCCGCTGCGAGTATTTCCCCAACTATACTTAGATTCACTTCCTGCTCGAGCCGCATATTCCCACTCAGCTTCAGAGGGCAATCTAAAACGTGCCTTTTGGTTTTGATTTAACCAAGGTAGAAACTGCTCTGTTATGTCATTCCAGCGTATTATTGCAACAGGTTCATTCATTTGATGTCGAAATCGATAATATCGGTTGTCATCACAAACTCCTGCTTCAATACACGGTAAATACATTTCCCATGTAAGTTCGTGTTTCATCATCTTAAATCTAGGTATTTTTCTTGGATGAGCTGGCTTTTCATTTTCTTCACACTCTAAATCCCCAGCACTGCACCCCATCACATACGTCCCGCCGGGGATATCTACAAGGCTTGCCTGTATTAAATTGATTGATTTAGTTTGCTGGAGTCTATTATTTGTGGACTGACAAGCAGTCAAAAGACTTACAATGAAAATGCACAAGGTTATGTTTTTTAACGTCATTTTTCTCTGATACGGATAGAGGGTAAAGGCCTTAATGACCAATTCAATCGCGATATGATACGTTTTCTTGCGTTTTTAAAGAAGTGATAATTTAGACACTACGTCTCAGTACAACCATGCCTGTTTCAAAATTAAACAAGCTAAAGTGGCCTATGGTAGCAAACGTACAGCAGTTACGAGTTAACTAATACTTATTCATATGATAATTAACTCACGCTCCATTTTGAACACAAAAGAGTTTATGTCACAAAATAATCGCCACTCGGAGTGGGAGTAAAAATATATTCACTCCCTTGGCCTTTAAGTGCAAAATATTCGCACTGAGTTTATCTGTTACTCTATCCGGCTAAACTCCATCTGCCAGTTCACTTCCCATGTTTCACCATTGTCTTTGGAAAATGCTTGTTGCCACGTCGGCTTTTCTGGCGTTGTCGAATCCCAAATAAACCTTACTTTTACCGCCAAGCCATTATAAGTTTCGTCGGCGTAAAAGTGTCCGATACCGTCTATAAATCGCCCAACCACAGGAGTATCCATTGCCATTGGATTGCGCCCATCTAACCACCAAATGGACCATTCCTTTGATTTGTCATTGTACGAGCGTATCGCTTTAGCTCTAACAGACTCACTGGGCATATGCAAAAGGTTGTCTTCTACATTGCCAAGCCCTCCTAGCGTTTTGGCGGTTGATGATTTTCCCTCAAATTCAATCCATTCATCCGAACCATTTAAAATATCTTTTAAACGGCGGTGCTTAACCTGCCAGTCGCCAATGATGAAGTCAAAGTCCTTTGGTTCTTTTGGGTCTAATTCCTTAAGCATGCCTTTTCCTTTGTATTGTTTTTGGTTTGGACACACCCTACCACAACAACTGTATATTAATACAGGTGTAATTCACGATTTAATAAAAAAATAATCGTGACTAAATGACGAGTTTAATTGAGCCTATTCGTGAAAAAAGTCAGCATAAACGCTGCAATTTACCTCATTTTCTGCTCAGGATTGCAAGATTATTAGCCTTTTAAGCTGGTTGTAATGAGAATTGTTTAAGCACAAATTGTACCTAATAAGTAATATTTCAGTTCAACTGTTAAATTTATGCGATAAATGCCAACAATGTAGTATTGTTATACTGTATCATTTGATAACAACAAAAAATATTAAGTTTCACTACCTTTATTAGGGGAAATCCAGTGTTAAGAAAAACCCATTTGGCTTTGGCCATTTCGGCTGCAATGTTACTGAACGGTTGTTCAGATGCACCTGAAAAACAAACAACCCAAGTAGAAGCAACCGACAAAGCGTCAGCAAAAGCGACTTCAACAAAAGACATTTCGCAAAATCCATTCTTCCAAGAATGGAATACCCCGTTTGGTGCACCACCGCTTGGCGACATTCAAACAGCGCACTTCTTACCAGCATTTAAACAAGCAATTGTTGAACACAAAAAAGAAATCGATGCAATTACTGAGAATGAGCGCCCTGCTGACTTTGACAACACCATTGCGGCAATGGAGCTTGCGGGCTCAACACTGACAAAAGTTGCCCTAGTATTTGGTAACCTAGCAAATACTGAGTCAAACGATGAGATGCAGTCATTGCAACGCGAAATTTCACCTATGCTGACACGTCATCGCAGTGAAATTCGTATGAATGAAGCATTGTTCAAGCGCGTAGCAGCGGTATATGACAATCGAAAATCAGCGCTACTGAATGCAGAGCAAACACGTCTACTTGAGCGCGTTTACAATAGCTTTGTTCGTTCAGGTGCCAAGTTAACAGGTGAACAGCGTGCGGAGTTTGCGAAAATCAATGAGCGTATCTCTGCACTTACGACTGAGTTCGGTCAAAACGCACTGAATGACTCTCGTGCATTTACCATGGTTTTAGAAGAGTCTGATCTTGCTGGGTTACCACAAACACAGCGCGACGCTGCCGCTGCAGCCGCTGCTGCTCGAGATTTGCCGGGTAAGTATGTTATTACCTTGAATCGCTCAAGTGTTCAACCTTTCCTTGAGTTTTCAGACCGTCGCGATCTACGCGAAAAAGCTTTCAAAGGCTGGGCAAACCGTGGTGACAACGACAACGAGTTTGATAACAAAGCCATTATTGCTGAAATTGTCGAGCTGCGTGCAAAACGCGCTCAGCTACTTGGTTACAAACATCATTCTGAATATGTATTAACCAATTCAATGGCAAGCAAACCTGAAACGGCAATGGATCTATTGCTAAAAGTGTGGGAGCCAGCGGTTGCTAAAGCGGAACAAGAGCGCGAATGGATCCAAGAGTTGATGGCTGCTGAGGGTGTCACTCACAAGCTAGAGCCGTGGGATTGGCGTTATTATGCTGAAAAAGTACGCAAAGCCAAATTTGATCTAGACCAAGGTCAAATCGCCGAATACTTCGAGCTGAACAACATGATCGAAGCACAATTCTATACAGCTGAGCGTTTATTCGGTCTTAAATTTGTTGAGCGTACAGACATTCCTGTATACAACCCTGTGGTACGTGTATGGGAAGTTCAAGATAAGTCAGGTAAAGCAATTGGCTTGTTCTACGGCGATTACTATGCACGTTCAACTAAACGTTCAGGTGCGTGGATGAGTTCTTTCCGTTCACAGCAGAAACTTGCTGGCGACGTTAAACCACTGATCCTAAATAACATGAACTTGAACAAGCCTGCAGAGGGTGAGCCAACATTAATGAGCTACTCTGACGCGGTTACCCTATTCCATGAATTTGGTCACGCATTGCACGGTTTGCTATCAAACGTAACTTACCCGACACTGGCTGGTACCAGCGTACCGCGTGACTGGGTTGAATTCCCAGCACAGTTATTCGAGCACTTCATTGCACAACCTGAAATGCTGAAAAAATTTGCTCTACATTACAAGACCAATGAGCCAATGCCAGCAGAGCTGCTTGAACGTATCAAGCAAGCAGGTACTTTTAACCAAGGTTTTGCAACGGTAGAATTTACCGCATCTGCCCTTGTGGATATGGCCTACCACCAACTGACTGATGTAAAAGATCTAGACGTTCGTGCTTTTGAAAACAAAGTCCTAGGCGATTATGGTAAACCTGAAGAAATTATCATGCGCCACCGCAGCACGCACTTTGGTCACATCTTCGCAGGTGGATATTCATCAGCTTACTATGCGTATATGTGGTCTGAAATCTTAGATGCAGACGGCTTTGACGCATTCTTAGAGAAAAAAGATATCTTCGATAAAGAAACCGCTGAGCGCCTGTATCAATTTATCTATAGCCGTGGTGATACTCTAGATTACTTTGAGGCATATCAAGGCTTTAGAGGCAGAAAACCAACTACTGATGCGCTACTTCGCAACAGAGGTTTAGACTAATCTCCCAACCAAAAAGCCGAAGTCATTGTACTTCGGCTTTGTTTATTCAGCTCATGCCCCCCGAATAAGCGAATACAATTTCAACATCATTTCAATTGCTTAATACACTTAGAGGGCACAATGGGCAGCGTCAATGACGCGTCTCCTTGAGTTCCATAATCAGCCTAAGGCAGCCATTAGCAAATGATCCCACAGTAAAAGAGACCAATAGAATATAAGGTCCTACCCCATTCCGAGTGGTTGCATATAAGTGTGTCAGCTTGTTATATCCTGTGGCCAAACACTGCGAATTCTCCAATACTGAAAAGAGGTTGTCATTACATCCCTTATTGATAAAAAGCCGTAGCTCAAGCACAAACCAAGGGCTGCTAACCCCATGTGAGATAGTGCATTATATCTTTTTAAAAAATAAAGCATACATGAGGCTGCGATAACGATGCTCGGTATATAAAGTGCTAGGTCCAAAAGCACAATTTGAAGCACAAAAACAGCAAAAAGTAATAGCTTTAATAATGACATGTATAAACCCTATAGCAATATACAGCAAAGATTTACGAATCTAACTCTTTCAGTCAAGATGAAGGGATGAGAAAATAAAATTGGCCTTTCACTTTACTCATTACAGTAAGTGCAGTTTAAACTCGTACCAATATATCTATAAATATACATAAAGCTAAATAAGCTTTTACGTTCTATTTTAGTAATTGTAAATAACCGATTGCAACGAATGCTGCTAAAAAAGCCAGCCTTTTACACCAAATAAGTCCAGAATATACTTTCTTTCTACGCTCACTTACCAGCATGGCCAAAGGTGAGCTATCCGTTAATGCTCGTCTCACTTCAGTTAACTCTGGGGGCAATATACTGTGAGCGCTTTCAGACGGTAAATCTTCTGCGGTTCTCTTCACAAACTCAACTTCGTAGGCAACTAAAAGCGCCCAAATTACCAATGTAATAATTGCATAAATCATCCAATCTGTTCCTATTACCGCACTTTGGTTAAAATGTATTGTCGGCGTCAGCACAGTTCAAACACACCTTTCTGCCCGAACTATTATTCACATTTTTAGCAGGTGTGCGAGATCACATAGCACATCTGCTATTTATCGCCATGGTTACTAGATTTCATTATTTGGCTCTCGAACAACCACAGTGCCAGCCAATTTGTCATGCCACCCCTGTTTTTTGGGGTCCCAAGCCACCCAAAAAAAGCCCAAACCGAACGGGAGCAAAGACACATAATAGGCTATATACCTGATTATTGACTGCCGGGCAGATAGAGCTCGACCTGTCTTTGCATCCACTATTTTTGCCTTGTAAACCATTTTCCCTGGCGTAGTCGATTTGTATAACCAGAATAAGATAATTGCCGCAATAGGCAAAACGTAGTTAATCAGTAATTCGGCTGGCCCTAATATGATCTCCCTTGAGGTCCAGTAATCACCGCCATAAATTGAATATATGAGTGGGATTGTGATAAGCAGCAACATTATGCTATCAATAAAACTGGCGCCAAACCTTGCCCAAAACCCTAGATAGTTTTCAGACACACTTTCATTGTTAATTTCTGAAGTCATAATGTTCATCTTTTCCTTTGGAGTTATTGCTCACGAACAATAATACATTTATTCAACTATTTGAATATACTTAACAAAAAAGTCCATGTCCTTTTCAAAAGTTGAGTTTATATCGTTCAACTAAACACGCTTTTTTATCTTTTTAGCTCAGCTTTTTAATTTTGAGCGCAGTGTATACTGCTAGGGTGATATCAATGGCTGCGCCGACAGCTCCCACAATAAACGCTTTAAATGCCATTTCAGGATCTTGAAGTAAAGGGATAACCGCATTGCCTTTAAAGTGAGCGGCAGCCCCAAGTGCAAAAATAAGATAAAAAGGGAAACCAATTGCACCTATAATTGAGAGCCTTTTCTGATATTTTTCTTTTTCACTAGACATTACTTTTCTCCAATTCACTATATATTCATTAAAACGCTTAACAGTTATGTCTACACATGATGTGCATTTTGTAACCCTTCCAGTCTCCGTTTCCAGTTACCGTCATGTTCAGTATTACAGGCTTCCTCTGTATCAAATACGATGCGTTTTTTTACGCCTTTTGCTTTAATACCAAATGACAAAAGTTTAGCTTCAATTGAGGCTTTCAATTGATCGCCTTTATCATCTGCAAGGGTGTATACTAGACTTTCATGGGTATCAAATACGCACACGATAGATAAGCTCTCTGGAAAACACTGAAAATTGACGGCGTGAGTAAGCCATTCAAATCCTTTATAGCGCTTAAGTGCATCATCACAAGCTTCGGTTAAAGCTAAAACAATATTTTTTTCTAATTTTTTATCTGACTTTCGCATGCTGCTCTCGGTGTTTTTGCGACCAACTTAAAATATACATAAATCTGTATGCTCGCTCCGCTTTACAGTATCTGGCAGGCTTGGCATCTATTGGGGAATAGGCAAGTTGTGTGCTTTAAGAAAGCTCAATTTATCCCAATACCCCCGCTGAAAAGTAATTAACTCATTTTCAAACTGAAAAAAGCCGCAGCCTCGCAGCCCAATGGGATCTTTCCACTCTAAAATAACCCATTGACCATCTTGGAATATATTTTCCACAATACAGAACATATCTGCCGTAGCAAACTCGCTTGCAAACATTTGTTTAATGGCTTCTTTACCAATAATAGGATCATTTGTAACTTGATGGTTTACTGCGTTGTCACAGTAAAATTCAGCAATTGCATCAGCGTCACCGCGATTAAACGCAGCAACCCAGTTTTCAACAATTTGTTTTAACTCCATCAAAACACTCCTATTAATTAAGGTTTATGTAAGTGCTGTTAATTTACTTTAGCAAGGGATCTGTGCATTTAGGGTAGGCTTTGTAAATACCATTCGACATCACGGCGACTTTTTCTAAATTTTTACTGTTATTTGCACCACCAAGGAGCATTACCGAAATTGGCGGTAATATTTTCACAACATTCGGGCATTCATCTTTATAGGTCACCGCCACCGCGCTGGTTAATACTGTATTTCTATTTAACCATACTTTGGTTTTAAGTCCATTATCGTCAACTTCAGCAACGCTTTTACCAAACTTCCAATCTAGATATTCAATCACCTTTGTCGTTGGTGCTGAGCCTATAAACCGAACTTGGTCATGGCGCATTTCTATTTTTTTGGCAACATAGGCATGACTAAAATAATCAACCTGCTGAGCACTTGATTCTTGCCAAGCGAAGTCTGTTAAAACAGACGAACCAGCCTCTTGAACACGGCATTTTATTTTACCCAACAAAATTACATCTTGAGTGCCTAAGTTTACCATTTGGCCTGCGACTGGTGATTTAACTGTGCCGCGGATCACGTCTTCAGTTTTTGACAAAGTTTCAAAACCGCTAGGGCAGGTTTCATTTGCCGCTTGTAACCAACTATTCTCAACAAAACCCTTGTCTGTACCGTGGTATTCAATATGGTGAATATCATTCTTAGGAATAACAACATAGCCGTATGTACCGGTCAAAGGTTGATAAGTAGCCGAACAGCCCACTAATGATAGTAACGCCAGCGCAATAGCAGCTTTATGCATAATTTATTTACTCTTTGTCGTGCGATTTACACAATAAGAACGCGTGTTTCTTGCTACAAACTAGCTATACGGATAACGTTCCCAAAAAGGCGATACTATCACTTCAGAATCACCAATTGAATATTTGTGCATCATTATTGATAAAAAACAAACAAAATACCTTGCTTGACCATGTGGCTAAACGTGGTTATAGATTGAATGACAAAGTAACTAACGTTCAGCACTATTTAGAGTTACTGTTAGTCCTTGTCATTAAAATAGATGGGTGAAAATTGGTGTTTTGGCGTTTTCCTTAATCCAATTGGACTTTGTGTAAAAGGCTATGCAAACATTTGTCTCATTTTTCTTCCACCAACTGGCACCAAGCCATTGCGTTTGTAAAAGCTCAATGTGCGTTCAAACTCTGGTAAAGGTGGAGTACAAAGCTCAAGACAAGACCAGCTACGTTCGTAACCATATGCCTGTACTTGCTCTATCAACATAGAACCTACGCCGCCAGACCTATACGCATCAGACACATAAAACTCTTGAACAACCCCTATTTTTCCTCCCGCATACAGTGCGTAAGTCTCAGTCATCGTTGCCACTGCAATCGGCTCGTTTTGATAAAACCCTATGATTGCAAAATAATGCCCTTCACTCAGGAGCGTAAGACAACGCCTAGCAGTGCTTTTTAAATCTATATCAAAATGCTGTGTACACGTTAACTGACAAATTTCAGTAGTCAGCTGTACAACCATTTTTGCAATTATTTCGCAGTCTTCTATTGTGGCAACTTTAAAGCTTATATCCATATTTACTCACTCAAGTTTAATGAGATTGAAAAAATGCCCGGCTAAAAACACGCCCAAGCCGTTTTTTTAACCCTGAAAAAGCAATTGTACGCCTTATCGGCATCAAGCACCTCTAAATCATACGCACTGTCTAACAGCAGATAAACCCTATCATCTTCCAATCTGATGTGGACTGGAATTTGTATATGCGCCTGTTCAAATTTAGGATGTCGCAAGATAGCGTGGCTGGTTTCCTCCGGTAAATTAAATAACCTCAAGACGACCATGTTAATAACTAACTCACCATCTCCATTGTGATAACAACCTTCAAACTCGACTTTCGCCGAATAGTACGATTTGGTTTTTGATAGCATGCTGCTTTTAAAGCGAATTTTGTTCTCTTGAGGCAACTGGATACGGTATTTAACCCCAGGCCCGCCATTAACTTTCGCCAATTCAGTGATCACAAATACATCTTGTTCAGTATTTCTAAATGCCAAGAAAAACTTCCCATACTGTTCCTTCGAGTAAGCACATAAGCCCATATTTTGTAATGGATTAGTGATGGACTCTGTCATTGTTTAACCTTTTCTCCATAGCCGTTTGATAGTTTAATTTCAGATAGTTCAAATGTTCAATTATGAGTACAGCTTCTGCATCAGTCATTTCTTCAAATGAAGGCATAGCTCTTGGTATTCGCTCGCTATTTTTTAACCATGCGATCAGTTCTATTTGCGTTTTCTGGGTCTTTACGTTAGCAGGAACCCCCTTAAGAAAGTTTCCTTGCCCTCTCTCTCCATGACACCCTTGGCAATGATGTGCGAACAATTGTTTACCAGTTTTAAATGTAGGATGCTGATGTGATTCGTTATCTGTACAGCCAAAAAGCAAAATCAATAACACCGAAGTCAGGTAATTTTTCATTATCTTTGCACCTGTGCCTAACTGTTATGCGTTCATGTTTCGCTTGATAGCAATACACTGTTCATTTGTTTGTAGGCCCAATTAACTGCTTCATAATGGCAAGCTTTAACTGTTTGCTCAGTGACATTACAACAGGCGTAATCAAACTGTTGTTGGCACTCAATGGCAATAGCGCACTGTAATACCTTGCCCCCATGACCCTGCTTTTTTAATATCGCTGTTTTGACTGAACCACATAGGGGAATATGATGAAACAACTGTTGAGCCGGAATGTCTAAACAAGTTTCCAGCAAAGAAAACAGGCCAGTGGTAAAATAGGCGTTGCGCTGCGTTCTCGTCAGCCGCTGCTGCACAGCCATTAATTCGCAAAACTTGGCGCGCTGCAACATCAATAAAAACAACATGGGCGGTTTATCTGTCATGCGACTGAGCGCCATAATACAAACCAAAGTACGCAACTGCTCCAAACCCAAAAAGATCAAAATTGATTTAATATCATGAAAGACCTTACCCATACCGGTGTAAGCAGAATTGATATATCTCAACAACTTATAGTAAATAAATGGGTCTTGAGACACCAAGGCTTCTAACTCGACAAAGCTGACCTTTGGATCGTTAAGTTTTATCAGCAGCCTAAGTGTAGAAATACGGTTGTGTGGCGTTTTTTTACCATTGAGCATTTCCGGTGACGCAAAAAAGTACCCTTGAAATAGCTCAAACCCCAATTTTTTACACATTCGATACTCTTGCCAAGTTTCCACCTTTTCGGCCAACAATTTCACTGAAAAGCGCCGTAGTAAATTGACTTGGTGGACCAATGCCTGTGTATTAAATGCTCTAATATCCACTTTCACTATGTCTGCACACTCCAACAGAGGAATCGCCGCATCACTGTACACAAAGTCATCGAGCGCTATGGTGTAGCCTCGCTCAACCAGTGCCTTGACTGAATTAACTAAATACTCATCAATTACCACATCTTCCAAGACTTCAAATACAACCGAACTTGCAGACAAGCTCAATGACTGAGCATGATGTAAGGCATCTTTAGTCATATTGATAAAACAAGGTACATCCGCATTGAGCAAGTCCATACCTACCTCAGTCATCGCTGTGATCATCACCTGCGCTGTCGCATACTCTGGATCAGGCTCAGTACAGCACGTCGAATGACAATGTGGACGGTATAACAGCTCGTATCCAACTAACCTTAATTCTCTGTCACAAATTGGCTGTCGGGCCAAAATACATTCGAACTCAGATGCAGGCCCACGACAATTTTCTTCTGCTGCCATGTTTACTCCCTTTATTACAAAACTGTCTCTGCTAATTTTTCCAATATTGGAGAAACCCTAGGATCACTTGGTGATATCACCGCTTTGATCCCCATTTGCATATGTTGTTTGTCACTTAAATCCAGCTTGTGTCCACACTTGTTACCACTCAACAGCTCTATTGTCGGTCTTAGACGATTTTCATTGCAGGCTTTAACAACTAGCGCAATTTCACCACTGCTGGTCTCAACTACACACCCAATCGGATAAATACTCAGGGCATGGATGAACTTTTCCACCAAGCGTTCGTCAAATTCCACCGCCCGCCGACTGTATAGATATTGCAGCGCTTCAATAGGTGAATACATCTGTTGATAGCTACGTTGACGAGTCAGGGCTTCATATACCGATGTGATCGCCACCATACGTGTCAGTAAACTCATTTTTCGCTCTGCAAGTCCGCTTGGATACCCTTGCCCGTCGATCCGCTCGTGATGACACAACACAATGTCTTTTACATCTTGTGGTATGTCTGGCGCTTTATTCAGTATGTCGACGCCAAGTTGTGGATGCCGTTGCATTTTTTGTCGCTGCTCCTCAGTTAAAGTTCGACTTTGCGCCAGTACTTCAGGTGTTATGTACAACATACCGATGTCATGCAACAGCGCACCTAACCCAAGGTGCAACATCTTTTTATTGGCAATGCCTATATGCTTGCCAAAAACGAGACTAAAAATGCACACGTTCACTGACTTTTGCGCCAAGCAATTGTACTTTTTCCTCATTTGCGCAAGGTAAAGCATGGCATCAGTGTTGCTGATAACATGCGTCGTCAACTCTGTAACTACATGTTTTGCGGCATCTGTATCGAGACTTTTACCAAAACGCACATCGCTAAAAATCTCGTTTAGAACCGACACACCTTTACCGTGCACAGTGCGGCAACTATGCATTGTTTTTTGCTTGTTATAAGCTGTACGCAGCCTCTTTTCACTCTTTGCTGTTTTAATACTATTGTTGTTTTGGGCCTGTTTTACTTCTTGAGCAAGCACCACTTCCCGCTCGGTATCAATTGTGACTCTGCGGCAATATTTCGAGAGTTTGGTAATTTGCTCATCAGACTGAACCAAAAACGCATGGCACCAAAATGGGGTCTTTAACCATTGCGCTTCAATGGCACAGACATACATGCCTATTCTTAAAGATTCGATGGGAATTTGTTTTTTCAATCCAATACTCCAGTCCCTTCGCGCCAAAAAATGGCTACCTGAGTAAAATCCAATCAAGGAAAAAGATCATTGTGTAAGTACAGATTCAAGGCCTTTTAAAGCAGGCATAAATGACAGGGCGGAGTGATAGAATGGATCAGGACATACGGCGTACGTTTGACAATAAACGTAACTAACATAGTCACGCAAAATATTAAGGTATCTTGAATGCAGGCGCGAATACCTTAAATGATGTTCCGCCCCCTAAAATATTGCTTTAGAAGGTGTAAATAACTCAATCGGATACATCTTTTTCCTCTTGCTTTGTGCCATCCCCACTGGCTGCAATCACTTTCGAGTCCATGAAAGTGCAAGCATAATACTGCATAACATTTTTCTTTCTCAAGCCTTTGAGCAATATTTGTTCTTTCATCATGATTCAGATCAAATTGACTATGCTTTTGAACTCTTTGAAGGGAAAATTACTGTGCGTCATGTATAAGCGTCAAAAATTGGCAAGAATCACTTTTTGCATCGTCTGATACGCACACGTTTATGTAATTGGCGGGAAAATGAGCTGCTTTTACACTTGGTCAAGTATTTACGAACTAGGTTTTGTCAATTAAAAATAAAAGTGCGGCCTGTTGCCGCACTTTAAGCTGAACTCACGATTTGCTGTTTAGTCCTTATCGATATTCACATTGAGCACGCAATCTTCAAATAACATTGACGTTTTAAGACCGGTGCTACCTGGGCTTTCCCTAAAAATTGTTAAGCCACAACCATCGAAGCTTGAAAGCTTAGCACTGGTATTATAGCCCGCAGCCACAGTCATACCAGCATGGCTACCAAACAACACATACCCCAAGCTAAAATTATGAGAATAACCTATGCCCGGAGTGATATTGAGTGTCACATTTATCTTAGGTGGGATGTAGCTAAAATTAATGATATTTTCTGTCTCGCAAACACTAAAACGTGCTCGCCAACATGCGGTGATCCCTTCAGAATCACTCGAAAGTATATTCAATACAAACTGTTCATAAAGTCCTTTTGTAACAATAATCCCATTTACCAGTTCAATCGGGTAAGTTTTAACACCATCTTTTTCGGTAATCCACAACGTCGCCGTACCCGTTTGCTCATCTATATCAAAACGCCATTGTCGAGGTGTGCCGTTAAATTGGTCATGCAAATACAGACCATGGAGTTGGTGAGGCGCAAAGCCAGTAAGTGCAGGTTCTGGGCTAAACTCATATACCAAAAAGCGTGTTTCATTGAGGCTGTCCCATATCAAATTCACATAAACCCTGTCCCCGTGTACACCGAGTACTTGATATTTTGTGCCTTCTTTTAGCTCACATTCTTGCGACTCAAAATTACAATATGGATCTGACTTGTCGACCTCCACATTGTTAACATAAGCGATTGATAACATATCGCCTGTCAAAGATGCGATACGCTTTGAAAGATTCTGTTTACTCACGACAGTACCATCTTCGAATATTTCAAAACCCCAGTTGCCCAATAACTTCGGCGCTCGATACTGACCCACTACATTTTCAAATGATGTCGCTGGCTGCGCTTTAAATATCAGCCCTGAACCATGGCGAAGCCAATCATTGTTGTAGCGCCCATATTCCACCATACTGAGTTTGTCTATCGCAAAAGCATAGCCACCAGAGCGCGCTTCAAACAAAGAGATTTCAGCAAAGTCGCTGTCATTCAGTGTTGTTAAATGAAGCTTCCCTTGTGCATTAAGTGACCATGACAGCTCTGTTATTGATTCAGATTCGCTATCTAAGTCAGTGATCAGTCTGCCTGTTGTGTCTGCGTTAATTTCTAAAATGACAGTCTGCTGGGTCATAGGCACAAATGGCCAATGAGGAAGGCCCGTTTCAATATTAAACGAAGACTCTAGGCTCCACTTATTATTATAACCATAGGTAAGATACCAGCGCCCCACTAGTGAACTTTCATCAACATCTAAAGTGGCTAAATCAGAGCTATTAATTACTTTCCTTTTTTCCAAATTTTTATAATTAGCTTGCTCATAAACAACCCAGCTTATATATGTGCCATCTTCCTCAATACTCAGATCGAATCCACGCACCTCAGTTAAATTATTTTCATCTAATTTAACAACAACAGTTTCAAAACTATTTAACTGAGCCGAATAACTCTTATCAGCAGTCCTATATAACCTAAAAGGCTTAATCTCATCGAGGCCATACAAGGTGCCACTGGTTGCTGAGTCAATGCTAAAATAAGTACTCAAAGGTATCTCGTGGGCTGACTCTTCAATCAATAAAAAGTCACCGCTGATCGGCTCTTCAGAATAAAACTCTGTATTTATTGTACAATTTGCTTTGGGATCTTTTATTGTATATCGCGCAAATGTCGGTTCGTATTCACTAAAAGTGCCCTCACAACCACTGACCTTGCCAATGATATGCCCATCATTCGCAGTCATTGTAACGGAGAAGACTTCCCCATACCTGACAACCTCAGTGGAAGCTTCAACCTCCCCCTGACCTAGGGTGTTAAAATCAATATCCAGAATAGGCTTAGCATATTTAAAGTTATATTGATTCGATGCTGTACACCCTTGTCCTTCGGTAAAATGGCATACCGTGAGTTGCTCATGTGTTTCCTCCATCACCTGAAGGTAAGATATTTCATCCGAGAGAACAGCAGTTAGTTTTATCAGATCGCCTTCTAACTCTGCATAAAACCGCTGATCATTTAAGGTAATGATGCTTTTACATTTTAAAACATAGGAAGAGACAAAAGAGCATTGCTGACGCGAATTCAAAACAGCAACACCTGATTCAGATTGTGCATAAAGATTTGTTTCTGCACGATGTCGTATCGCCAGTTCGTCGCGCTCTAAAAATGACGTACCAAATTGGCCGAGCGCCCAGCTTTTATCTGACAACTCAAAGATATGTATTTGCCTTTGATTCGTAAAACTACTTTGACTATCGCCAATTTGATGACGCTGCTCCACAGCAATTTTATCACCATGAATAGCTAGCAGCTTGTAACTGTCCGTCCAGCTTATTTCACAATATGGTAAGGTCACATCACACCATGATACTTCCCTATAGTCCGAACGATATCTGTAACGATTCAAAATACCATCTTTGAGTTCCCCTTCAATATTTTTCGTCCAACGAAAATGATAGTTATCATTTTCATCAATAATGAATCGGTTATTGGAATGCTTATTTTTTATTAATTGCCATGTGCGTTGGTAGTCAATATCAGCAAAAGTGATGTCTTGCGTTTTTATCATTACCGCATGCGCCACCTCAGTGAGCTCTGCCAAGCCAGAGTTGACAACAACTTGCATCCCAACATCGATATCACGAACTAACTCAATATCTAAATTGTATCTCTCATTTGAAATGTGTAATACATTGTCGGTAATATCCCAATGGCTCTCTACACCAATAGAGTCCATCATGGCTTCATTATTATCATTCAACGTTATCGTTATGTATTCCTGATTTTTATATTTATCACGATAATTTAAAATCCACGTGCCCAATAGCTCACTGTGTTTGGACAACTGGTGAGTCTTGGCTTTAAACAATTTTGCTGTAGTGGAGATTTGATTGGGACCCCCCTCTGCCGCTAAGGTATTTTTAAAAGTTGCAGTTACTGCATAATAATGTTCCCCACTATCAAAAGTAGATAATGTAAACTCCTTAGCTTGGAAATCTACAAAACGGCTTGAACTACTACTATAAGCCCAAAACTCATGCGCCAAGCTTACTTTTAGTTCTGTGCCATCTTGATGCCACTCAAATGGTATTCTCTCGTCTGCAACTAAAGTGCCTGTATGATCATCGTTAAAAGACAGTTTAAAACCTATGCCATCTAAGTATCTCGCTTCAACTAAGTAGTAGTCTCCAAGTGGTGATAACGCTACGGGGTTTACCAGTGTTTCGTCAGCTTTGATCTCTTCTTCTATTTGTGTAAGCAATTCAGGGGATTCGGTCTGTAACAATTCTATCAATGCATTTGACGTGTCTTTATTCTGCGCAAGCTGCAAGGTAGTTTCAGTGTTACTCGGTAGCTCAACGCCGTAGTCAATCACCGCCTTTAATAAGGACGAAAGCGTCAACACTTCAGCGGGCTCAATACTTTGTCTGGCTTCTAATAATTGATTATCAGAAGTAATTGATGAGTTCATTCTTGATATTAACGCATCTTCTGCGGTTGTCACATTGGTGATATTAACATCAAAATATTCTGTCGAATTCAATGATAAGTCATCACCTGCCGCATGTTTAAGCTGCTCCATAGAACCTAACTGCGACACAAGTTCAACATGTGCTTGCTCACCCGTACCGAGCGCCCTAAGATTAATTAACTCTTGAGATAGAGACTCATCAATTTCAAAGCTCAGCATATAAGCGCCTTCAGCATCAGCTGTAGTCGTAAATGTTTCATCGCCAACGTTTAGCTCTACAGCAGCATTTGCGATCGGTGCATCTGTTACCTTACCAACCAGAGTCAAACTGTCTTTGATTGGCTCCAATACAATAGAGTGCATAGCACTGGATGATGCACCTTGATTGTCGGCAACTGTGACTGTAAATTTTATTTCATGCTGGGATTGAATGTCTGGACTGATCACAGATAATGTTGCGTCTGTATTGCCTTCTAACGTTAGTTGAAGCTGTGAATTATGCGTCCAATTGTAACTTTTGATTGTTCCATCAGTGTCAGTTGCATTGGCAGTCAAACTAAACGCTGTTTTTTCAACCGCTTGCTGCGCACCATCTATTAATACTTGGGGCTGTTCATTTTCTAGTGCAGTTACTTCTATCGCATGTGTTGCCGATACAACTTTTCCATGTATATCAGTAATAGATACATTAAAATTGACCAGCGTCGCGTTTTGTATATCTGGCAAGCTAACCTGTAAATTCAATCTCTCTAATTCAGTTAAAGTAATGTCCAGATCCGAGTCATGTTGCCAAGCTATATCTGCAATCTCGCTTGTGTCTAGCGAGGTTTTAATCGTCAAGACAAATTGTGATTGCTCTACATACTGCTTATCACCCTGTATGGCAATGCTTGGGGCAGGAGTATCTTTGAATAATACTGTGTGTGTTGCCGAAGACTTAGCCCCATCATCATCTGTTACGGTTAACGTAAATTCAACGGATTGATCTTTACTTAAATCGTTACTTTGAATTGTGACTTCACGCTTGTCGCTGCCTTCAACTTGCAAAGATTCATTGTCGTTAAAATGCCATTGATAAGACTGAATGTTGCCATCTGTATCACTGGCATTGCCCGTCAAAATAAGCTGTTTTTGCTCAAAAACTTCAGAGTCACCAACAATTGAAACCGTGGGTTTATTGTTTTGCTCCTCAGGTAATGAAGGGGGAGTGGTGTCATTATGTGAACTGCCACCACACGCGGTTAAATTCATCAAAAAAACCGCTAGGAAAAATTGTCGACCTCTATTTATTAGCCAACCATATCCTTTGGTATTTATTATAGTTAAGAACTGATACATTTAACTACTATTCCATATTCGATAAAAAAAGAAACTATACCAAATATAAAAAAAAGTGTTAACGGATCTATTTTAGAAACAGTGAAAATTAAATAATTAATAAACCTAATAATAAAAATTTATAACGAGCGTTAACCAAAATAATATAAAAGGGCTGCACTGCCCCTTTATTCTATCACTTTGATACTCTCTTCCTAGAGTACATAAAACCAAGGGCACTCAATAACAAAATCACACAACAGCCAATTGCAATAAGATTAAACATATCAAGCAACATAAAACGCAGCTGAAACATATCCGGCGTTCCCGCTTCCCAGTTTGTCCACTTAGTTGCCATGTTAGATGCAAATGCCCGCTTGTTACCGGTTTGAAACATAATAAAGGCGTTACCAGTTTTGGGGTTCATGCGCGCCGTTGCGTTGAGCATTGGGGAGCGGCCGCCATGCCCCAATACAAAACTGCCATGATTATTATCTGCATATAACATGACTCCCGCTCCCCAGATCTCAAGTCCGCCCGATTGGCCAATTGGCTGGCGCATTGCCAACAGACTCTGATCGGTCAGTATTCGTTTTCCTGGTGTATTTAAGGCGGATGTAGGAATTTGCGAACGTACAAACTTGGCAAGGTCTGACGTGGTGCTATACAACCCCGTTGCAGCTAAAGACGTATAGTTTGGATAAACCAGCAATGTTTGATTTTCGCCAAAATACTGAGCCGTTTGGGGTGCGCTTCTATCTACACTATATCCAGTATTTGTCATGCCCAAAGGCAAAAAAATGGCTTGTCGCATATATTGTGCAAAACCCTGCCCAGAAATCTCTTCAATTAACAACTGAAGTAAGTTGTAGCTACCACCCGAATACTGCCATCTAGTACCCGGCTGCATGCCCACTGCAACTTTTCCCGATTTATCCGGTTCGCGGTCAGCTGCTAAGGTCAAATGTTCGACCAATGGCTGAACCGGCGTACCGACAGGGAAACCATCGTGACCTAAACCATCGGTAATGCCCGCAGTGTGACTCAATAGCCTTCTTACTGTGACTCCATCATTGTCAAACTCGCTAGGTGGCAATTGCCAGCGCGTTAAGTAATTAGATACCGGGGCATCCAGATCCAACTTCCCCTGCTCTGCCAGCTGCATAGCGGCCACAGCAGCAACCCATTTTCCCAGTGATGCAACACCAAATACTGAATCAGTATTCACTAATTCGCCCTTCGATACATGATGAGTTGCAATAACCTCCCCTTGTTCCATCATCAGCATCGCCACATTGCCTCTAAAGCCTTTATCGACCTCTGTTTTAATGTTGGTTACAAACTCTTGTGTATCGCCCTGAGCTGCGATTTTTTCGATAAACCAGCCCTGTGTTGTGGCATAGAAGTTCAGTGTCGCCCACAAACTCATTACACCCAATGTCGACACTAACCAAAGCACCTCTTTTTTCATTTCAGCTCTCCTCATAAAAGATTTGAGCCAATTATCCAAAATTGAATTCAAAATAATTGTTCAAACTCACCAACTGCACCTGAGTTGCATTAAACGCATTTAATGCACTGAAAGATGGTTTACAATGTCCAATATGTTAGGGAACGGTGTTCACTGTGATTAGAAACGAAATTAGAAATGGATTGATTTTTATGTGCCTGCTCGTTGTAGCTTTGGCTCACAAATCATTCGCCAGCTCAGATCTTCAAGGGGTAAGCAACCTTCGGCAGGCGTCTTTCTCGGAAAGTTTAGGGCAAGGTTGTCACAGCAAAGAATTAGATGATCGTCATTGGCAAACTTTTCAATTTCCCAATATTCAAGCCCAACAACACCTTTGCATTAGAGGCACACTCACTATTGACAAGGAACAGTTACCGCCAAATCCAACACTTTTGTTTTTAGCGCTCGCAGCCTATGAGATCTATTTAAATGGTGAGCTTATTGGTAAAAATGGTGTACCTGGCAGCTCTAAAACCTATGAACAAGTCGGTGCTATTAGCAGCTTGACCCAATTAGACTATAAAACACTGGTCCCCGGTGAGCATTTGATAAGCATTGAGTTATCTAGTTTTCACACTGCAGATGCATTTTCAGCAATCGCCTATGCACTTGCAATTATCGACCAACAATCGTTTTACCAAACAATTATTGTTGCCAGTAGTATCACGGCACTGTTAATCGGTGGTCTATCATTGCTATTTGTGATCTTTCTTACTGTGTACCTGCGCTATAGTAATCAAGCTAGTCACCTCATATTTGCATTGTTGTGTGTTTTTACGCTTGCTCTGCTTGTTGCTGAGCAATGGAAGCTCTGGGTAAATTATTACTATGACGTACACCTCCTGCGAATGCATATTGTGTTTGCATTGACCCTGGTAGTGACCTCCCTGCTGCCGAGTTACTACCTTGCTCAACACAATGCCTCTCACAAACCTCTCTGGCTCGGCGCGCTTGCTTTAACGCTGCTTGCAGTGGCGTATTCTACAACCAGCTTTGACGCTCGCAGTGCATGGCTCTTCTGCGCCTCACTGCTTTTTGTTGGTGCAATCAACGTTATTACTCTGAGGCACGGCAAGGCAGGCAGTATCACAGCTTTGCTGATCTGCGCCGTTTCTATATTGGGGTTCATTTTAGCACCTCGGCTATTTTTAGAGTTTGGCTTTGCACTCAGTATTACCTTAGTGCTGGCTTCAATTGGCGTATCACTTTTAAATCAACTTATTAAACAGCGAAATTTGGCTTTGGAAGCAGGTAAAATAAAGGGCGAGCTACTGCGCAGAAACCTGCAACCACATTACCTTATGAACTGCTTAATGCAGGTTCAGGAACTCATCGACTTTGCACCAGCACAAGCTAACGAATTTGTGCAGCAACTAGCTGAAGAATTTCGTGCTCTGGTAAAAGTAAGCGAAAAAGAAGTCGTCACACTAGAGGAAGAGCTGCGCCTATGTCACAGTCATCTCAAAATAATGTCAGTGCGTTACCAGCAAAACTATCAATTAGTTACACAGTCACTACCCGACAGCGCCTCTCAATGCCCTGCTCACATTCTAGTACCGACGGCCATTATTCACAGTCAAATTGAAAACTGCTTTACCCATAACCGTATCATGTCAGATAAACCTATTCAGCTTTCAATTAGTGCCAGTAAAAGCCGCATCATTTTAGAACTTACAACCCCAATCGATGTCGCCACTCAACATCAGGGAATGGGGATTGGCGATGCATATATTCGCGCTAAAATGGCACAAGTTTGCGAGTCTGATTGGCAGCTAGAAAGTTGCCAAGTCGCTGACCATTGGGTAACTCGATACGAATACCAAATTAGACCTAATTTTACATAGAGGAGCGTTTTATGAGAGTCGTTATAGTAGAAGATGAACCTCTATTACAACAAAGGATTGCGCGTTTTACACGCAATATTTTAGGAAAAAAACTCACTCACTTAGGGCAATTTTTAACCTTATCTGAAGCTGAAGACTATCTTGCAGATAACGAAGTAGATCTATTACTGCTCGACCTTAACTTACAGGGCCAAAATGGCTTTTCTTTACTTCAAAATCAACTGGCTAAGGCTTTTCATACCATTGTGATTTCTGCGTATTCTGATAAAGCTATCGAGGCATTTGAGTATGGCGTTCTGGATTTTATTGCTAAGCCTTTGGAAGAACACAGACTAGCTAAGGCCCTCGCCAAACTCACTGACAACACCTTGCGAAGCCACTATGGTTGCCGCTACTTAAGCGTAAAAAAGCACGCTGCGATTGAGTTAATAGAAGTCGCCAATATTGCTTGGCTCAAAGCGGATGGCCACTACAGTGAAATTCATCTGATAAACAGCGAAGAGGTCTATTTGCACAGCAAAAGTATTGAAAAAATTCAACAGCTTCTACCTGAGCAATTTGAGCGGATCCACCGTTCATATGTCGTCAACATCAATCAGGTAGCACGCTTACTGGTAGAATCTGGTGGGCGTTATTTTGCGCAGTTACGCGATAACACACAATTGCCAATTGGACGCACTAAATATCTGGCAATTAAAAGTCATATAGAGACAAAAAAATACTAGCTCACCACTATCCCTAGATAAAAGTAAAAGTAAGCACTTACAACTAAACTGGACTTTGCTTTATCTATTACTATGGATATCCCATGTTAAACGAGGAGGAATAATTAGCATGGGTTATGAGAGGAATCATCCCCTTGTTCCTGGTTACGCGTATTTTGCTTTACTGATTGGTTAATGGTGCGGTACATCGCGTGCATAGCTACCGGCTTACCAATATGGGCTGCAAAGCCAAGACTTTTATAGTGCGCAATGTCTTGCGACATCACATTTGCGGTGAGTGCAATCACTGGAATGTTTGGATTGACTTTTTGAATTAGCATAAATGCCTCTATACCATCCATTTCTGGCATCTGTATGTCCATTAAAACTATGTCGTAGCTGGACTGATTAAAAGCTTCTACCGCGAGTTTGCCATTCTCAACGACATCCATGGTGGCACCAGTTTTCTCTAGCATCTTGCTAATCACAATTTGGTTTATTTCATTGTCTTCAGCGATTAGAATTTTCAAAGCCGCAAAATTCGGTAACTGGTCTTCTCCTCCCTCTTTATATGGATCCGATAGCTCAGCTTGTGCCAGTGGCAAGATAACGTCAATCGTAGTGCCTTTGCCTTGTTCGCTTTTAAGGTTTATTGTGCCACCCATTAAGCGAACTAAGCTCGCCGTGATGGCGAGGCCTAACCCTGTGCCACCATACTTGCGTGTAGTCGACGAGTCAGCTTGCTGGAATCGATCAAATATCGACTGCTGGGCGTTTTTATCCATACCAATTCCAGTGTCGATTACTGCGATATGTAGCGCCGACTCTCCTTGGTATTGAATGGCATGCAGTTCAATTTTAATTCCGCCTGAGTCTGTAAACTTAACGGCATTTGATACCAAATTAAGTAGGATCTGCCGTACTCTGACAGAATCCCCCAAGCGGCCATCAGATGACCCCAGATCATAACTCGCATGGAGTGATATAGACTTTTTATCTGCTTCAACTTTTAAATCTGATACGACAGACTCAACAGTGTCTGACATTGAAAAAGGTGCGACTTCAAGCGTTAATTTATGCGCTTCAATTTTTGAAAAGTCCAAAATATCGTTAATAACCGTAAGTAAAGATTGCGCAGAATATACAGCTTTTGACATTAAACTTTTTGATTCCTCATCGAGATTTCCTTTCTCAAAAATCTGTAGTGCACCTAAAATACCATTCATCGGTGTACGTATCTCATGGCTCATATTTGCTAAGAATTCACTCTTTGCTTTAGAAGCTTGTTCTGCCTTTATTTTTGCCTCTCTAAGTTCTTCATTTTGCTGTCGCATTTTGTCTCGAGAGCGCTTTAGCTGCCCGGAGTATTTTCGATTGAAAAAACCGACATTACAACAATATAAATAGACACTTGCAGCAGCCACAACCTGCGTGATAAGCGGAGACTGTTCAACAAACTCGAAACCGAACCATACCCCACCAGATACACAACCCAAAGCCAATACGGCAGTACAACTGTAGTACCTTTTCACACCACCTAAGATAAGGCTATTTAACGAATTAACGATTAACAACGCAAACACCACCCAAACCTGAAACCCAACCACAGCGCACCAAATCCCATAAAACAGTGCATCTAAATGTAAGTTAATGTATTCATGGTTATTTTTATCAGAGAAAAGTTTGCTGTGTAGGCGCGCTACATGAGGCCACATTGCGCAATTTAGGAAAATAAAACAAACAGTGATGAAGTTAAGGTCATTGTACAGTGCGCCAATGAGCATAATTGCCATCAGGACGCAGCCAATTATACGTGGCGCATAGTTGAGTTTAGCCAAGGAAGGCTTCTGTTCTGGTGTTTCGTTGCTATATTGAGCAGACGTCATGTGAAATGTTTAAGTCCAAAGCGCAGCTAATCTTTTAACTTTATACACTAAAACAAGGGTTTTTATTTAACTTTAGGTTAAAAAGTTTGCATTTTTGCGTTGGCATGCGCTGCCGACCATACTGTTCTAACCACATAACGGGACTCAACCTACCGCAATGTTGCTACAATATGTTAAAAATACACACATTTATTAAAAGCACCAAGGTATACATACTCACACTCACAAGCAAAATACATATCAACAGCTTACCAAGCTTAGTGTTGGCCACCGTTTTTGTGACGACACACCATAACATCAACATATACAAGGCTATTTCGCCGGAATGTTTAAGCAACAAAGCTTGATTGAACGCACCTGAGACCCAAAATTGCGAAGGAACTTTAGAAAAATAAATCCCCCAACACAACTGATAAAGACAGGCAATTGGAACAAAACAAAAGCACACTGCCTGCCAAAGCCTAAATGATTGCATACTGCCAAGCACCCTATTTCTATTAAGTTCCTAATGAACTGCGTCGAATAATACGACTACACTGTCAGCAGCTGCACAGCTAGATGTGTTCATGCCGCCAAACTCAGCAATCACAACACATAGTCCGACAATGACTAGCAAGTTAGTTATCATGTCTAAACCTCTCAAAATAGGTTGAAATGTCTAAATACAAGGTCTTCACCCATTGCGGTTTGTCTGTCGCTAACTTTGAAATATCATTCATTCTTGGATCCGACGGCGCAATCGCGACGTTGACATTCGCTTTGCCCACGAGCGTCGTTAAAACAAAAAGTTCTTCTGCAACTTCATCGCCCATCGCTAAACACCCTATTGAAAAGGCCTTGCCGTGAATGAAAATATTGGTTCCCGGTTCAGTTCTCCCCTCTTCTTTGGCATGCTTTAAATCAAAATCATTTGGGTAGTTTAGTTTCATGGACAGATGGAATGCGCTATTTGGATTTAAATACTCTAACTGGTAGATCCCTTCTGGAACTTGCTTATCCCCCTCCCTTAGCTTGGGACCTAACACACCACTGGCAGCCAGCACTGGGTAAGAACGTATAAAGGTTTGCACTTCACCATTTTCAGCCCACAGTTCAAGTAGATTTGAATCTTTAATCGCGAGCAAGGTGACCTTTTCAGGTGGAAATTGAACGTCTGCGGCTCTGAAAAAAGGCAATAACCTATCTTTTGAAGTCTTACCATATAGGTCAACGACATCTGCTGTTGTGCGTTTTCCAACCACTTTATGAAACATAGGAACCCATACAGGCCTCATAAAAAAATAGATACAAGTCGTGATAATAACAAATGAAATGAGTGTTAGAAGTTTCACAATATGCATTGTTAATTCTCATCTTGCTATAAAATAATATAGGCACCAATCCGACTAAAAATTTTATTTAAACTAACCCAATCGCCAATCCAAGCACTAAGATCACAAAGTACAACGGGCCATGATTAAATCTATTTAAAAACCAAAAATACAAAAAAGATAAGCCAAACGATATTAAAGTACCGACTAAAACATACGAAAAACTGGCACCGCTCATCAAGCCAAACACTAAAACCACTGAGGAATATATCCCTGCACATAAAATTGGTTTTTCGGTGATTGCCAATACTCTCAGTAAAGCAAGCAATAAAATTATTTTTATAATCATTATGTTTTCCTATATGAGCAATATGAGTTACATATTCTGTGCTATTCGCCACAAAACTCCACTGGGATCAGTCAAACAAAATTCAAGCATTCCCCATGGTTGCTCTACAACTTCAGTCACCTTAACATTAAACTCATCGCTCACCTGTGCATTTAATATATGTTTGTGCCAACTCATTGCATCTTCCACCAACAGGTGCATCATGGCGTTTTGGCAATGATCCGGCTCGTAAAAGTCTTGGAGCAAAAAAGCACAAGCACCGTGCCTAAAATAAGCAACCCCTTCAAACTCGGAGGCCATTTCAAACCCAATAGTCTGATAGAAACGCTTGGAGCACTCAAAGTCCTTCGCGGGAACAAATGACTTGATTTCAACTGTCTTTAAACTTTCCATATTTACACTCGCTTTGAAAAAATGGCTCACACCTGATCGAACAAGAGTCGCACTCAGTGGCAATTTAATACTTGCCATCACTCAAGTTTTCTAATGCTGGATAAATGAGAGAACAGCCTGCAAAAAAGCAAGGCGAAGTAGGTTATCTGTTACATAGTATGCTGTTTTGCAGTCCACCAATCTGTTGCACACGCTTGCCTATTGGCAAGCGCGACAGCGCCAAAGATTTTTTAAACGGCTGCAAAGTCATAAATATCAGACGCTTGCATACCATAAAAAATACTTGGAATAACAACAACACAAGCTGCTATAAATGCGTATGTGAGAGATTTATTCTTTTTCCCTCTCACATACGTGAGACCAATAGTTGCCGCTATCATAAGAGGCAGTAAGAAATGTACTCTCATGAGCGCCATTAAAACAAACAGTCGCTGTACTTCTATGCTCATTGATATATCGTAAGCGTAAGCCAGCAAAGGCGCCCCAATAAAAGTACCAATGATCAATGTAGTTACATATAAAAGTATTAAGAACCACCACGGCGTGTTTTCTATCAGTTTAATCATGTTTCAGTACACTTAACGCCAAAATCAACGGCGTATTAGGCTTGGCTAAAATTACCTAAGAATGGACGTCAGCCAAGCTTTAGACGACCCACTCATCATTGTGTCGCCATTTTACAACTTTCCCCGCCATTGAGGTACTTAAATCACTCATCATAAAAAGTTAGGCGTCAATTGACCTAGTTACTCTGCTCAATTACGACTCTTTGCGAGCAAAAATATGCCACTTCGCTTAGCTGGATCAGAGCAATTAACCTAGAGGTGCGAACACAGAATGTACTCGCGATAGAAAGGGAATGTTAAAAATCTGCAATAACAGCGATGACCTAGCAAATAAGCCTACAGCGTGAACACGCTCTAGGCCTTTGAGTAAAGTCTTTTAAAAGGTGTATAGTCACTACACTTCACTCAGTAGTTTATCAGTTCCCTGAGCTCAATCACTTTAGGTTGAACACTTGGTTGTTTCACTTTTTCCCAAAAATCTTCTTTGAGCATAGGGGGATATACTTCGTTTACCTCCAGGGTTTCCCTATCCATAAAGGTAGCATCCACAATGTATTCTATGGTTGCTTCTTGCGCAGTGCAGTCTAAAGTACCGCCAGTGAGTTCACAGTGATACCAAAATTTTACTGAACGTTCTTTTGGGAAATGCATTTGTTCGATATACATAAGCTTATTGACAGATACATCGAGTCCTGTTTCTTCTTTTACCTCGCGGATCACGGCCTCTTCTAAAGACTCGACTCCTTTGACACCTCCTCCAGGAGACACCCAAAAGTTATATCGGCCCGCTCTTTTATGATTGACCATCAACAGTTTGTCATCTTGAACCACAAAAGCCCCAACACATATTCTATGTTCCATGTTTTTATTTTCACCTCATATTTTTATAGGCTCACACTTGCAATAAACATGAGCCAATGGACCTAGTTTTTATATAGTGTCATCACCGGAGTGGGAGTTTGCACTGGCTTTATTGTCGCCAGTTAGCATGACGAAATATGTTGGCACATATTAAGGAAGTTATTTAGGGTTAGTTTGTTACTCCAACCCCAATTAAAGAATCAAACACTTTTAACTAAATTGAGGATCCGCTTTATCTATTTTCAAAAACAAGATCACACTCTAGAAAAAGCACTTTTGCGTTTTAAACCTCCACCACAGTATGGACAGGCTAACGATGTGGTAAGGATCGTTCTACCACAGTCATTGCAGTCGCTCTGCTCTTTTGTATTGACACGCCCGTCAGCCTTTCCGTCCATCAAATCCACTTTGTCGACGTATTTTTTGAGATCGCCCTCCGTTAAACCGGAATGATCTTTGAGCAAAGTCCACATGGCCATCGTCACAAGCTTAAGCTGTTCATGGCGGCGCTCTAGCTCCCGAAGGCGGGCTTCATTGGAAGTTATCTTTCCGTCTTGATACTTATCTTTCTCAAGGTTATTGCGGAGCCCATCTTGCACTTTACCAATTTGCCTATGCTGAAACATGTCCCAGATAAAATCAATCATATCGACTCCTATGAAAAGTTGTTAACACCTAAAAATAAAGCAAATAAGAAAAATATACTTTTAGCGACAATTATGCGATAAACCTGCACAAGTACACACAGTCCACATTGCCATCAGCGACAGTGAAAATGAATATCAAGTAACTCACCATTTCTCTTCACAAGCTGTCATAATAATCAATTGGCCCCTTACTAAATCTGAATATTCGAGGTGTTATAAACCTATTGAGTACCAAACGACCTACAAATGCACGTTAGTCGCAAATCATTTCATGCCACGTAAGTACATAGTAGGCTTATTAAGTTGGGTGTTTTATGAACTAAATTATTGAGTTTTGAGACTACAATAATAAAAGACATTTTCGGAACAGATACTTGCATGGTTAAACTTTTCTTTATTTTTCTGTTGGTATTTTCATGTGGAGGATTTGCACAGAATTCAGCCACAGGGCCACATATTGAAGTTTCGCTGGTATCCGAAACCAGTCAACTCAGCATAGGGAAAATCCATTGGATAGGCATCAAACTGAATCCGGAACAAGGTTGGCATACCTACTGGCTAAATCCGGGTGATTCCGGAGAAGCCCCTAAAATTGACTGGCACAGTGATGCGCTAGAGTTTGGAGATATTCAATGGCCAATCCCTAAAGCAATAGAGGTAGCGCATTTAGTGAACTATGGCTACGAAGGCAATACCTTACTAATGGTGCCAATAACGCTTAAAGACGAGACCCTTACCCATGTAACCATCAAGGCCGACTTGTCTTGGCTAGTCTGCAAAGAGGACTGTATACCAGGGTGGGCTAAGTTAGAACTAAATTTACCAATCGTGCCAACAGGGCAAGCTATCGTCTATTCCGAGCACCAAACCCTATTTGAGCAAACTCGCCTGCGTTTGGCGAACAAGTCATTCATTGAGGCTCAATTTGAGCTAAGCGAAAGCCATATAGCTGTGCAAATGGCATTGCCGTATCAATCTAACTGGCAGATATTTCCATTTAGAGGCGATGTGATCCAGCACAATGCTGTGCAAGTTTGGACACAATCACAAGATGCGGCCCAACTAATGTTACCATTATCTGATTATTTTTCGTCACAACCCGACTCACTGAAGTTTTTAATTAGCGACACCGAGTCTGGGTACTATGTCCATGCCTTGCCCAATTCACCCGACTTTAGTCGCACCGATAACGCTTCAACGAAACCGCTTTGGGTTATTTTAGCTTTCGCATTTCTTGGAGGTTTAATCCTCAATATCATGCCTTGTGTACTGCCCGTATTGTCGATGAAGGCCATAGCGCTGAGTTCGACAGAGCGTAAAAGTCACTGGGGGTATCCACTAGGGGTCATTATCAGCTTTTGGCTATTTGCTGCGGTAGTCGTTTCACTGAAGGCGGCCGGCAGTGCCATTGGCTGGGGGTTTCACCTACAAGAGCCCTTGCTGATTGCTGCACTGGCCTTTTTGTTCACTTTCATCGCAATGATATTGTGGGACTTAGTGCCACAAAGCGCAAACATGTCAGGAATTGGACATTCATTGACACAAGGCAGCTCTTTCTTCAGTCAGTTTTTTACTGGTGTACTTGCGGTTATCGTTGCTTCCCCATGTACAGCGCCATTTATGGCGACGGCACTAGGTGTTGCCATGCTTAGCCCTGCATTTGAAACCTGGCTAGTTTTTACTGCCTTGGCAGTTGGTTTTGCGCTTCCTATGACACTACTACCTATGTCGCCACACTTTGCAAAGGTATTGCCAAAGCCCGGAATATGGATGGAAACCTTTAAACATTTCCTTGGCTTTCCTATGCTTGCGACTGTGGTGTGGTTGGTTTGGATATTTTTATCTCAAACCGGCAGCCTAGGCCAATTGTGGTTATTGTCTGGGCTATTACTATTTGCACTCTTTATCTGGCTATCGAGTAAAATGAATCGCCCTTTTAGCTATATTCTCGTGCTCATGGCAGTCGGTATGGCAGTACTTTCAAGCATTAAAGGCACACAAATTACTAGCGATAGTCAGCAACTCAGTTCTGGCCAATTTAATGAACAAAAACTCACGCATCTACGTAATGAAAATCATGTTGTGGTAGTGAATATGACCGCCGACTGGTGTATTACTTGTAAGGTAAATGAACAAGTCGCCTTTAAAGATAAAGCGCTAAAAGCACTCTTTGAAGAAGAGGACGTCGACTATCTAGTCGGAGATTGGACCAACAAGAATTCAACTATTTTAAACTATTTGACGCAATATCAACGATCTGGTGTCCCCTTGTATGTTGTGTATGCAGGAAACCACAGTAAACAGATTTTGCCTCAAGTTTTAACACCTGAGATAGTAATCGATGCTATCTATGAAGCTAGGAGGGAAATTAACAATGCAACGTTTAATTAAATGGTTTTTAATTACACTCTTTTTTGCCCCGGCCATGAGCATGGCGGCAGCAAAAATAGACGCTATGGCACCTGATTTTACACTGCAAGATTCTTATGGAAAAACGGTGACTTTATCAGATTTCAAAGGTAAATATGTGGTACTAGAATGGACAAACCACCTTTGCCCCTATGTCAAAAAGCATTACGGTAGCGACAATATGCAGTCGCTGCAACGCAAGTACACGCAACAGGATGTGGTTTGGCTGTCAGTCATTTCCTCTGCAAAAGGTAAACAGGGGCACGTTGATGCCGACAAAGCCAATAGCCTGACCAAAAGTCGAAATGCATCTCCATCTCATGTGTTATTCGATGAGTCGGGGACAGTTGGTCGTCTTTACAAAGCCAAAACGACGCCCCATATGTACATCATTACTCCTGAGGGTAAATTGAGTTACGCAGGTGCCATTGACAGTATAAAATCGGCAAACCCCGCAGACATACCAAAAGCGACCAACTATGTCGTCAGTAGCCTAACCAACTTATTGGCAGGTAAAGCCATCAACAAGAAAATTACTAAACCGTATGGCTGCTCAATTAAATACAAGAGTTAGTCGATGCAATTGAGTTAGAGATAGAGATAGAAATAAGCTGGAAATATTGCAAGGCTTAGCAATCTTGCTACACCAGCTTATTTCAACGTCTTAACAGTGAAATCTAACTTCCTCCAAATCACCGTTGATTAGTTTTCAGCATTGGGGTCGCTAGACTTTCTCTCTATTTTACTCGTAAGCGCAGTCGTCAATGTACCAAAGAAAAACCCTAAAATGACACCACCCCAATTAACCAGTACTTCTGGCAGCTCATTTTCAGGGTATTTCACGGTCACAATTGCGACGGGAAGGATCACCATGACCGCCAATATGGAAGCCACAACAACCAAAACGCTAATGTGCCAATTAGACATATTTACCTCCTTTCTACGATGTTTTTGAGTAGAGTTGTTGCGTCACGTATCCGTTTCGAGCTAGGTTTATTATCATGCTTAAAAATCGATTCGTACTGCTGTATCGTCACTAGTAACTTTTTAGCCATGTCATAGTACAAAGTGTCTTTTGCTATATCCTCCCGTGAGGTATAAGGAAACCCTGTCACTTTTTCAAAGCTCGTTAACCAATCCCCTAAAAAAGTACGTATTGTTGATCCCTTTTTTATTACCGCGTTATTGTCAAAATAGCTTTGGATCACCATAGCCGCGTCAAAATGGTTGCCCGTCTTTTGATACAACTTGTATTCACCCTGATAGGGCCTCGCGTTTGCTGGATTTGCCTTTTTAGCAACGGCATAAGCCGACACCGCCACATCAAAATAGGAAGTTGTCGCGTCAATCTCTTTTTCAGGATCTGGTACATTTGTATATACGTGGCCGAGTTGTAAAAATAGCTTATATCTCTCACGATCACTGAGGCCTTCTGTATAATTCAAAAAGTCGCCATCAGTGGTCAGATCCATATGTCTGATTGGCAGTGTATTTTGGGTCTTTAACGCATCGCCAATCAGCCTTACTTTGTAAGAGTAGATGTCAAAGCTTTGATAGATGGCACTTGCAGAATCCAGCTGATCCAATGCCTTAATATAATCGCCTGTTAAGGCAGACTTTTTTGCAGAAAGCACTAGAGTATCTGCTAGGTGCTCCTTTGTCCTAACATTGATGTGGTGTTCTGTTTTGCCACTAAAGCCTGTTCTTATCTTATCGCGCTCTGGGTCAACCTGCACAAAGTCAGTATGTTCGACAAACAAAGTAATATGCTCCTTAGCAAATTCATCTGGCGGTAGCCGTTTACTGAATGTACCGTCCGACGCAAAATACTCCGCTTCGATACGCTCTCCTTTGGCGAACAGGACCACTCTAGCGTTTTCAATATGTTGACTTGGTGGGGTTTGATTTATGACCGAACCGGCGACTAAAATACTCTTGCTAAAGCAGCCTGCAGAGAAAAAAACAACCAGTATGGCAAAGAAAGATTTCAACATCATACGCCCTCCTCTGGCCCGCTTTTTATTCAATTATTCAATGACACTACTAGCATAGCAGCAGGTACCAACTTTTGCGTTTATTTAACACATCATAAAAAGGAGTAATAACTCTATCAGCATCAACACATTCACATGCGTGACTAATTGCTAAAGCGAATTAATTTAAATAAACAGACCAGCCAAAAGCAAATCACAAGAACCATTTAACCACACAAATTTAAAACAGAAATTTTTATACCTTCAATATGAAAACAAGGAGTAAAAATGCAATATAAGCCAATTACTTGTTATTTTTCTTTGCAGCTCGTTTTTGCTTTATCCGTTTCTCCATATTAATATAGTCTTGCACTCCATCTTCAACAACGTAGTAAGTCACTAGAATCTCTTCAGCTGGTAGTTTCATTGCGGCTTCTTTGAGATCTTTTAAAGACTCTAATTTATCCACCACCTCTAGTGGATTGTCATTAATATTCAAAAAATTCTCTTCGCCAAGTTGTTTTGAAGCTTGATTGCCATCCATTTCTCTGTTTACTTCCCGCAAATACAATGGCAAATTACGTATATTTTCTACTTGTCGTTTAGCACTTATATATTCTCCTAATTTTTGCAAGCGTTCGTTTGTTTTTGTTACAAAGTCATGTTTGAACTTCCATGGCATTTTATATAAATTCATCCTTGTTTTAGCAATTGCTGTTTCTAATGATTTTCTCTCTGCCCATCCCGATTCGAAAAACTGTTTAATTCGGCTTTTTTCTATTCCCAGCTCCGTAAACCTCCCTGTTTTACGTATGGAATCTAAATTTCTAGCGGCCCAAATTGCATTATTGTATTTATTGACACTTTCCTTCTCCAACTCTGTTAACGCTTCAATTTGCAATGGTGTAATTTGATCTTCAGACTCTTTGTTTTGTGCGATTACTTGAGAACCCGTAATATCAGTTGTTGGTTTACTTGGTCCTTTTTGCATTAGAATCATTTCTGACTCTTTGTTTTGTGGCTTAATCTGATTACCCGTAATTCCTGTTGCTGGTTTAATCGGTCCTTTTTGACTTTGCATCACTTTCTGACTCCTTATTATTAAAAAAAACCTTCAAATTAACTCTAACCATATAAATTTAATATATAACTTTTAAACCAACCATAAGCAACCAAACAAACACAACACCAAAAACAACAAAAACATTAAAATACAAAATAACATTATAATTAAGTTTTCTTTAAATATGACAACCCCAGAGCAATGAGGTTCCACGCTAAGAAATGAATGGCACTTATGTCACTTGCATGACAAATAAAAAAGGCTAGATTAACTATAAACTAAAAATCATGGTGCAATTACCTTATCCAATTAAGGTAAAAAATAAACTAATTTAAATATGAAAAAGCATGAAGCTTAACTACTTACAGGTTACTATTTTTTTTGAGTGTTCCACTTATACACGTTGTCCTCATACCCATCTTCAAAAGCACTTTGATCTATAGAGGTCCCCATTCCTGTTTCAATCGCTCCTTTTCGTGCAGGATTTTCCAACCCTTTAACAACTGTATACAAATCAACTAACGATTTGGCCCTGTCGCCCGGAGCGGAAGTGAGTTTTTGGTCGTGCAAAAACTTAAACATTTTTTTCCATTTGGTAACTGACACATCGGTCGCGTTCGTGCCATCCTTCGTGGTGTCGTCAGTCGCTGTTTGCACAACGGTTTCAACTATACTGGTAATTTTAGCCGCGCCTTCGAGCACACTATCTCCTTTAGAAGGGTGAATATCAGCAGCTGCCCGAGTAAAGTAAGTTGTCGGCTCTGGATAATAAATTTTTAGTGGATGTTTATCATATAGTTCTTTTCTTTTATCAACTTCATAGCCGTTAAGTTCATCTAAAAAGGTTTGGTATTTATAATCTTCAGACTCTTGTAAATCGCTCGCCCCTGTCGAGCTCCAGTGGTAAGGCGTTGTAAGAACTAAAGGCATATTGAGCGTATCAGACACAATACTTTTGGCCCCTTTTGAATCACCAATTGCTTTAGCAGCAGCGTCAAGACCATTCTCTATTTCAGACTCCGACCAGTCTTGATCATCATCCGCTGTTTTGTATATCAAGTCTCGTCGCTCATCTCCCGCAAGCCACTTGTTTGCACCCCAGTGCCCTAAAGCGGTTGTATGAGCAAGCTCTCGCCACGCGCGAAAAGGGAAGTTAGTTCTTATTGGCCGCCCTATTTTATTTTGCTTTCTCGCGAGATCTGATGAATTTAAATTTGCCCAAATCCAAGTCGCAGATCCCCAACGCAAGAAGTTTTCAATGTAACCAAAGGTGTCATCTGACTTTTTTTCATAATCTCGCTTTTTAACTTTGTCATACTTGTATTTGGTACCATTTATTTTTGTACTGCCCTTTTTAACTGCCCCTTGGTTTAAATCAGGTTCCCCATCAGCATTTCCTTCTCTTTTGTTAAAGCCAATGGCGTAGAAAATTCTATTTTTCAAACTCGGTTTTAAGCCACTGTGTTTTGCAACGACACTGTTTATTAGTTTCCGATCTGTGTGCAAGCCTTTTTCAGCAGGCGCTATCATTTCAACAATGACACCTGTCTCCTTCTTTGGCTGCTCACTTTGATCTGCATTCAGCATAACGCATCCTTAGTTTTGTTTATGAATTGAAAAGCGCATTTGTGCTGGGCAAAAACAACCGCAGTAAGCCGTCAACCTCTGAGCATATAGACTGACTCACATGCAGCACAAAGCTAATTTGTGATTTAAAATAATTAAGTTAGAGATTTAAATTTAAAAAAGGGGGCGAAGAGCTTGTTCTATAACACAATCAAATTGTGGGTCCACTGATTTGAATTCTCACTTGTGTCATCTCGGTGGAAATATGATTGATGTGTTATACAGCTAGATAAGTTGCCGTCAACAAGGTTGACCATGTTGTAAAACACCAGCTCATATTCGAACACTGTAAAATTAAGAGCTTATACGGCTTCAAAACGTGGGTTACTGATGACGCAGGCCGCTCGGCCCCTTCAAATGATTGAGATTACGTCATTGAATTTGGATATCTACATAAACAGTCTTGAGATATCGTCAATAAAATGAGCAGTCGTTTTTTAATACAAAACTGAAAAGCCATTTTCTAGTACGAGTTATACCCACTTTTTGAAGGTCAAATCAGGAGTTGTCGTTACGACCTCATAAGCATCAGAAGTATGATTGCCCTTTCCTGCCCCAGAGTGATAGCCATTGGCGGTGACACTTTTACCAATCTTCGTAAACCAGAACTTCCAGCGCCCCTTCACCCGCTCTAGTGAGTCTGTCAGCTCGTAACCTGAGTTGGGGACTACCTTATCTTTCACATCGGTACGACCACATTTAAAGATACAGGTTTGTGTGATATGGCCATCATAACGGGTGCCGTCTTTGTCCGGTTTTAGCTTATTCTTGTCGATAGAACCATACGAGATGCGCGTGTGAGAATCACTCCCTGGTGAGTCGCCATCCAGATAGTCTGAGTTTTCTCCCGGGCCAACTGTTAACGGACCAACAGGCGCGCCCCCCTGCACTTGCTCTGAGATCATTACCTCATCCAACCAACTATAGTCGTTTGGCACGCCATCGCTCTCATAGGCATCAGAGACTTCCATAATGGCCTCATCATCATCGACAAGACTATTTTTCGCGCTGGGAAGATCCCAGTTTTGTGGGTACGAGGCAATCGCAAAATGATTGGTGATTGGTGAATCATCGATTTCTTTATTCTCAGATTTTACCATCAGCTCTTCACCCAGTTTGGTTTGCTGTTTTGGACTAACGGTGATTTCTATTTCTTTGCTTAATTTAACATCACCGAGCACCGAGACGTCGCCCTTGGTTTTGGATTGGTTACCTTTTGCATCATATAATGCCAGTTTCAACTCCTCTTGCTTAATCGTACCTTCAACTTTTGCAGCCACTTTGGCCGACGCGCCCCCCGGACGAAGACGCTCATAGGTTCCCAACTTTGTTGCTTCCTTAATATCTTCTGAAGCTGTGATTTTTGGTTTCATCATAATAAAGATCCTTAATATTGATGGTGCCACTTACATAGTTTTACTACTACTTGCATGTAAAAAGGATTGAGCCACCTTATAAAGAAGATGCTTAATCCCTTATTTACTCGGTTCTTTAAAATCTGCTTTCAACCAAAATTCATCTTGGTTAGATTTGGAAATCACTCTCTATCTGGTCTAATAGGCTGGAAGCTAGAAACAACAAAACAATTTCTTTCTTTGAATGCGCCCTATAAATACCGGATAGTTAATTAGTCTGTTTGTATGCCAACTGCCATCGGATCATATACATCTACACATCATTGCCATTAATAAATAGCGCTGCAAATATTTATTTTTTAGCGTGCACAAAGGAGGCTGTAAGTACCAACTATCAACATTATTGCTTATATACTGGCGCGGTATGTACAGCCGAAATCGTTGGTAATCATCACTGAGTTTTAAGCGTTCCGTATCAGTAAAAGTGCGTTATTTTGAGGTTTTTAGTCGTATTTAGGCAGCAATACAGCGCCGTCGCTTAACGCGCAATGCGTTATAACGGCTTCGCTGCATCACCTACATTTAGGTAATCTTATTTAATAATACCGCTGTTTTTATTGGAAAACGCAATATACGCTGCGCTTTATTAATACCAATAACGCAGCCAATGCGATTTTGTGAACAATATTATGATTTTAAAAAGGCAAGTAAACCCACGCTAAACCTGTTCATAACGTCCAAAGGCACCCAGTCGGCTAAACGTTTGAGGTGATTCACCCAACCTAAAGTTAAATATCACAAACACGCTCTGGTGTTTCATAGCCCCCCAATGCATCAATAAACTCATCTCCCCATTCCATCACTTTATGTTCACTTAACTCCACAAGCCCTTGCGCTTGCAGCGCCACAACTCTATTGGCGACTTGCTCCAATTCATCGACATGGCAGGGTTTAAATAGATCCGGATAATCTTGTGCGATGACTTTCGCTTTTTTAGGGCACACAGTATGCAGTGGATGTTCAAAGGGCACATAGGGTCCGAGCATTACTTCAACTACCATGGGGGCATCTTCTGCCCCCCAAAAACAGTGTGGCGTCGCATGTGGAAACAATATCACGTCACCTGGCCCCACTTCTTTTTTTGCCATTTTTCCCTTATAAGTTTGCACAATGGCTGTACCATAGCCCTCCAACACAGTGATCAAACGGCTACTTAACGGGTGAACATGCATATCCCCTTTGGCCGCTGATTTTGGCGGAAACATATCAAAGCCGAATGAAAGCCCATCCTCTTGTTGTTTAACAATTTTAGTCAACATGCAATCAATTTTTTCCCAAGGAAAAGCGTCGAATTTTTTATAGTCTGGCAATGCCTTTAAAGGCAAGCGATCAAAGTGCTTCCCCTGCTGCCATTGAACGAGTACAAATTGGTCCAGCTGTGCTTTGGTGAGTTTTTGCCTGTTATTTAATAGGCTCAGTAAATTATCTGTCATTTTCATACTCCTTTTTGAAAAACTGTTTCAGACTTAAGAATCTAATACGTCTGTATTGGAAGCTATCATCAGGCTAAAAGCAGACGGCTTAGCTCTGTCTCCTAAAGTAATTTCCCAATGTTTGCTTTTAACGAGCATTTCCAGCGACACAAGTCACCGCCCAAACTTCTATGTATAAATTAGATATACCTTCAACTTCATAAATTTTCGGCCCGCGAAAATGCTAACCCAAGGTTTCAAAAATGTAAAAACAAATATTCAAATTCATGATTGAGGCGAGAAAGCATTCCGTTGATTCAGTGCATGCAAAGAAAATACAGAATAGTAAGTTGGACATTGCTGCCAAATATGAGGTTACTTAATTACACAACAAAGGCCGGAGTTATTCAGGCTATTTCACATAAGTGCCCACTGTGTTGAGCTGCTTAATCACCAGTTCTTGCGCAACAGCCATGGCAGAGTGAATTACTCTGCCATGAAGAGCTCAATGCCGGTGTTGCTTTTGTTCTCTGTGCTAAGGTTGCTGACGTGTTGCAGCAATTGCAAGCTCTCGAATGCACACGTATTGTGGCTGCTCTTGAATAAACAGTGCAGCTCTGGCGATGTCATCCGCGATTAACGCTCCGCCCATGGTCTGTTTCCAGTCTTCATAACCGGTTTTAATCTCTGTTGAAGTTGTATGACTTAATAACTCTGTTTCCACCGCGCCTGGACAGATACTTGTCACCCTAACACCAAACTCTGCAACTTCTTCGCGTACATTTTCACTGATAGCAGACACCGCAAACTTAGTACCACAGTACGCCGCATGATTAGGAAATGTTTTCTTTCCAGCAATTGAGCTAACGTTAATTATCGTCCCACTTTGTCTTGATTTCATAGGCTCAAGCACAGCTTGCATGCCCCCTAACAAAGCCAATACATTAACATCAAACATCTTCGTCCATTCACTGCGCTCTTGAGTATCAATTTGCCCAAGTAACATGACGCCAGCATTGTTAATAAGGCACTCGACAGGGCCATATTGGGCCTCTGCTTTTGCGATCGCTTTTTCAAATGCCTGTCTATCCGTTACATCGACTTGTTCACATAAACAATTTGGTAGGTCGAGCGCGACCAATTTCTCAATACGTCTAGCAACGAGTAAAAGTGGGTAACCAGCTGCACTAAAACGCCTCGCTATAGCCTCTCCGATACCCGAACTTGCTCCGGTAATAACAACCAGTTTTTTCATACGATTTCTCCAATATTTAATGCGTTAGTCTTGCCTACAAAGCTCTGTTATTGTGAATAAGTGCGCTGCAATATCAGTTATGCGCCGAACAGTTGCTTATTCGACCTACTTTATTGGTGAAACAGACGTGAGTGTTCAGCTTACCTTTTTCGTTTCACATAGCACTTTTCAAGTAAATGAAGCTGCAAGCAACTTCGAACGCTATTGTATAAAATCGTCTATTGGTGATATATACTTATCAATTCACATCAATGTTTACTATAAGTTACCAATAGAGTCACTTTATGGACCAAGTAATATGAATAAAGCCGTGAGCTATTCAGATATAAAAAGCTTTTTAGTGTTGGTCGAGTCAGGCAGTTTTACCAATGCTGCACAAACACTGCGCTGTTCTCGGTCCCACGTTTCCAAACAGTTGACTCAACTTGAGTCTGACTTGGGTGTGAGCTTGATGGTTAGAACAACACGAACACAACACCTCACTGATGCAGGTGAGATCTTCTATGAAAAATGCAAGCAGTCATTTTTAGGCATTGAATCGGCCATTGAGCGCGCCAAAGAGCAGGCTTCTAGCCTATCGGGGAAACTTAAAATTAATAGCGTTGGTGGCTATATCGGCGAAAACATCATCGGCCCTTTGGTGTCAGACTTTATGAAAGCACACCCAGAGATAAGCGTTGTACTGGATTTCAGTAGTCAAAGGGTTGACTTGGTCTCGGGCGAATTTGATTTTGTGTTTAGAATGGGAGAACTATTCGACTCAGCCCTGATCGCTCGAAAGTTGACAGATATTGAAGTCGGCACATTTGCCAGCCCAGACTATATTGAAAAGTACGGTCGCCCTACAGAGCCTAAAAACTTAGACAGGCACAAATGTATAGCTGGCAGCATGAACCAATGGAGCTTTGTAAATTCATCATCTGGGGCGAGGCAAAATATCAGTGTAAACGCTGATTTAGCCTGCAAAAATGGTCGAGTAATGCTCCACGGCGCACTACTTGGCAACGGCATAATTCGCGTACCAAATGTGTATTGCACCGATGAAGTTCAGCAAGGGCGCCTTGTTCCAATATTTAAAAATTGGCAGCCAGAGCCAACACCGTTTTATTTGCTCTACCTACAGGATAAACATCAATCTGCACGGATCATCGCTTTTAAAAACTTTGTTTTAACGCACTTTGCTAAATACTTTAAATAAGCCTGCCTTCTATATTTTGATGGCGTTTTGCTATTAACTGCGCACTGCCCGCTAGCTTAGCCTGCGTCACAACCCCTACGCAGGCTAAACACTCATAATACTACTAACTGGCTTCTACATTTGGTCTGTAGGGTTCCTCGCGCACACCGTGAGATAAAACCAGCTTAATAATGTAAATTGACGCCAACCATTCAAGCCCCGGCGGGCCGACAAAAACCAATTGACTCAACATAATCGAGAACATAACAATAAGCAGAGCAACGGGCCGATGAATATACTGTGGTAAACAATGGATCAACACAACTGACAACATCATCAATCCATACCAGAAAAATGCGTATGACCAACTGACATCAAAACACAGTGGTACTGCAAAAATCTGAAAATGTATCGCTGGGAATAAAAACTTACTGCCTACCAGCGTACCTAAAAAGTTCAGCTCTAGGGTTTGATTTGTATGTAAAAACCGTTTCATCGATCCTAAAGAATTGGTCAGCACACCTCCTACCATATCCAATGCCAAAAAACTGGCAACGACATACTGTAACACCGACCAATCGAGTGTACGCCACAGCGCAAAATATAGAATGACCGGCGCTAAAAACGCAGCATAATTGGCGATTGCACTTTCAGCCTTGGTCGGACTAAACCCTGCCGTAAAATTAAACTTACCCATACAGTGCCAGTCAATCTTTGCCCCATTAATGATGTGTTTATCTTGTGACATTTTTACCTCTACTTACAAAAGCCAAAATTAGCCGCATATTTTTATCGACCACTTGGACTATATAATAATCACAAGCGCAAAGTTTGATCAACCTTTTTAGTCCACTTGGTCCATAATATATTTATGCGTTATACTGGGCTGAGTAGAATTATTAGATAGATCATGAGCTAAACGATGCCAAAAGTTATTGACCGAGACGCATATCGGATTGAGCTGGCCACAAAAGCCATAGATATCTTTACAGAGCACGGATACAACGGCTTAGGGATGCGTGGCATTGCAGAGGCATTAGGTGTTTCTAAAAGTGCTTTGTATCACTACTTTCCGAGTAAAAAAGACTTGTTTGAAGCAAGTACGGAAATAGTCACACAAAAGCACAGCTTATATGGCACAGCAGATGAGCAAAGCATACCCACATCCAAAGCAGATGCATTACACGCAATCATCTCTACCTTAGACAGCCGATTTCAAGGCGAAATGGTACTGCTATTAGAATATATAAAAAACCGCGATCCGCAGGATATCGCCGACGATAAATTACTGCAAAAAGCAGACTCACGTTTTATGGATGAACTTGCGACCATAGTTGGCAGTGAGCAATCAGAACAGGCCTATGCATTAGTGATGGGCGGCTTATTACTTAGGCTATTAAATGGCCAACAAACCTCAATTGAAGTGATCAGCGATTGGATTAAAAATATGGCAAAAGTTAACCCCACTTCATAAACAACAACATTCATAAACCAGCTTCCTATCAACCCGATGGGAAGTAGCCATTTTGCAAGCAAGTTGCCGCGCTTTCCTTGCCAATCCATTCTAATGCGCTGATCTGAGCGTACAGCTCAGGCGCTAATTTTATTTATTTCACCTACGTATTTTATGTATCAAAAGCCTTTGATTCACATTTATTTCACCAAAAACCCTCTATTGATTCACAAAAAGAAGTTAAATATAATAATTCTCATTTTTATTAAAAGGATAATAACCAAATGAAATTACTCTCTGTACTCTTGTTGTTGCTGTTTTCTATACCTGCACTAGCAAAAAAACCAGTACGCGTGGTGGATATAGGCGTGATGGGCTTAGCTTCCCATGACTTATTTCAATGGAATGCACAAACACGAGAAAATGAAGAAAATGGACGTTTTGATTTAAGCACCATTTTTGACTATGCCAATGGCACAAAAATTTACCAAGGTGGCAACCCCAAAAACTCTTCAAATGCCGCAGTCTATTCAATTACACAAAACCTAGTGAGTTTTTATGCGGGTAAAAAAGCTACGCTGCTTATGTCTAGACAAATGACTGAAGAACAGGCACATATCATCGCTCGACAGCAAACTGTAGCGTTTTTTATGGGTATGGTCATTGAGTCTTACGAACGTTTTACCAACGCTAGGTTTCCTAACTATGCCCTTGCGCAAAGTGTTACCGACGATGAGCAAGGCGTAATGCGCGCACTGCATGATATTTTACCTGGCAAAATTTATGTCAATCGTAATTTCTCTCAGCAGCAGCTTGAAGTAACTGACTTTAAACTCGCGATGAACCAACTGTCTCCAACAGAAATGATGCAATATGTGAAGTTTTTTGATGGCGCATACGACGAAGAATACCTGCATGTTGTGATCCCTGGCTTCCCAGATTCTCGGGTAATCAATTTAAAAGAAATAGATCAAAATTTTATAGCAGAACAAACCAATTACAATTTGGATAATATGCTCCGAGAGTTGCATTTTTACGGTAAATTTCCTTTCTTCGGCAACCTTGTTGAATTTACCAGTTTTGGCTATCACCTAGAGAGCCTATTCGCAAAAGGTATATGCAATAAATATGTTGATGGAAGCCCAAACCCTTGGAACTCAGTTTTAATAGAGTGTTACTAATCGGCAATCTGACTTAAAAATATGGCTGGTGCTCATTTGCCAGCTATATTTAACTGCCCTCAAATGCTCAAGTGAGCAATTTTAAAGGGCTGTTGACTCTTCAACTTAATAATTGCTCCACCCTTTTGTGTCGAGTTCACTGCCATATATTAACCGGGTTTTATACACCCAAAGAGTAACGCTTAGTTTAGGGTAAGTCGTCATTCGCAAAACGGCGCTTTTACAAAGCCGCGCTATCGTAACACACTAACTCTAAGACATTTTGCTCTGGATCTTTTACATAAAGAGACTTCCAATGACACCAGTTATGCTGTGCGGTGATCACTTCACATCCCGCCTTTTCTAACCGAGATTTCTCTGCCAAATAGTCATCTGATGATATTTCCAATGCGAAGTGATGTAAGCTTGAGCATGCAGGCTCAATTGAACTGATGTTATCCTTAGCGAATGCGGTGGGCAGCTCTTGCGCAAATAAGCCTAATACTTGCGTATGTCCCCCGTACCCTTCTGCGATTTTAAACAAAGCGACTTTTGGTAATTCTTTGATTAGCTCAAGGCCAATAATGTTAGAATAAAAGCCTTTCATCTTATCTAGATCACGTACTCTGAGTACCGTTTCCCCTAACCCTTTAATTGCAGGATTCATCTATTTCTCCTTAAAACTATTTGGTGTATCTATGTAATTTTATAAATCCCTAATTTATGATATTTAAAAGGCATTAATGATCAAGTGCACTTTTCTCATTAATTTTAGTAAGTTACCAATATAGGCATACTCGTTCAACGCGATTCTCATCTGCAAAATACCGCTCTCACTTATGCCAGCTTTATTCTGCTTTGCAAGGCTCTAAATCTCATGCCAGTAAATGAGCTATGTCAACAAATCAACGACTCTGACCCCATTGATATGATTGAAAAAGAAACGTAAATTTAACCCCCACAAGCACCAAGGAGCAATAAACCCCATGGCAAGAGATGACAACAAAAAGACAATACTCGAGGGTCAAGCAGCGATAAACCTTTGGCTAGAAGGTGTCGATATCTGGAATCAGTGGGTAGCAGACAATCCTGTTGCTGATATCAGCTTTGTAGATGCTGATTTTAGGCAGTATGACAAGGTTTCGTTTGAGCGTTACATGTTCCCAAAAGGTCATGTTAACTTTTCCCGTGCACAGTTTGGCAAAGGTGATGTTTACTTTGATCGAGCGCGATTTGGAGAGGGTGACGTTGACTTTTCCAGTGCACAATTCGGTGAGGGTGATATTAGCTTTGAAGGTGCGCTATTCGGCATTGGTAGTGCTTATTTTTACAATGCTCAATTTGGTCAAGGCGAAATAGACTTTTCTCGAGCACAATTTAGTAAAGGTATTGTTAGCTTTGAGTTTGCACAATTTGGTGAGGGCGACGTTAACTTTTACTCTACACAATTTGGTGAGGGTGATGCTTACTTTTACAACACCCTGTTTGGTAGGGGCAATGTTTACTTTTACTGTGCGCAATTTGGTGAGGGCAATGTTAGCTTTGAAGGTGCACAATTTGGCCAAGGGTTTGTTAATTTTTACGGAACACAATTTGGTACGGGTGATGTTTACTTTGATGGCGTACAGTTTGAACAAGGCGATGTCAGCTTTTACGGTACACAATTTGGGGAGGGTACTATTGGCTTTTCCAATGTACAATTTGGGAAGGGCGATGTAAGCCTGGCATCAGCCAAAATTCTAGGACGGCTAGAATTTTCTAACCTTGTAAAAGTAAATAAAATTAGTGGCTTATCTTTCAAATTTACGACTTTTGAAGGCCCTGTTGACATGGATGGCAATGAGTTCCACTGCATTCCTGACTTTACCAATACAAAACTTTCCCACCAGCTAAGCTTGAGCCACTTCTCTGTTAAACCCAAAATGCGCAATAAAGGAAAGTTATTTGTAAAAACTCTCATCGGGTTACGGCGGATTTGGCTTGGTTCCCAACTTAGGTTCTCAAGCACTAAAAAAGCGATAAAACTCTCAAGAATAATGGCGAAAAAATTCCCTTGGTTAGCCCAAACTACTGCGGCTGATAGGCAAGATATAGATCGACTAAGACGACTTAAGGAATTGGCTGAAAGTAACAAACATCATAAGCTTGCTTTAGACCTACATATTGAGGAAATGAAATGTAGCCGCTGGATTGAAACGCCTTGGCACCAACTTTTCACTGAGTTTCTGTTTCAAAAGCTTGGCGATTATGGGCGTAGTGTTTTGCGACCCATAGTCTCACTCATTTTACTCTGGTTAGTATGCGCCCCAATATATGCAACAGCATCCAATAACAAAGAAATTTCCTTTGATGCACTCATATTTTCTTTTTCTCAAATGTTCTCCATAATACCGAGTTCAAAAGATGCACGTACAGAGTCATCTCAAGCACTTTACGGCACCTTGATTGACGGTAAACTAGTTGTGGACGTCCCTCACATGGTGTTTGTTGTAGCTGGGGTACAATCTCTTGCATCTGTTGCGCTGGTGTTTTTAATAGGTCTTGCACTGCGTAACAGGTTCAGAATATAAGGATTAATTGATGAAACATATCTTTTTTTTATTAGCAGGGCTGGTAATGATCTCCCCGACTTTTGCTGATGAATCTGAGTATAAAAAAGTGCGCGACAAAGTTTTCTGGATAAAATTGTACAATCAGGATTATGAAACTTTCTATTGTGGTAAACCCAAAAAAGCAGGTGAAAAGGTAACACTTGAGCACATATATCCTGCAGCTTGGATTGCCGAGTCGTTAAAGTGCACATCACGCAAAAGTTGTAAACACGATAAATACCGTGAAGCGACATCAGACTTACATAATCTATGGCCCGCAGATAAACGCTATAAAACAAGCCGACAAAGCCTCCCCTTTGGTACGATCCCAGAAAATAATCCTTATTTTAAAAACGATAGCTGCGACTTTGAGCGCACATTGGGTAAGAAGGCAATTGTTGAGCCAAGAGACGAAATTAAAGGTCAAGTTGCACGCAGTTTGCTATACATGATCCACTACTATGACTTACCACATAAGGACATGTTGCCATTGCTCGTAAAGTGGCATACTGAATATCCACCAACTCCGGCAGAAATAGAAAGACAAGATCGCATTGAAGCAATTCAAGGTCGCACCAATGAGTTTGTAAAAGGAAATATTTAAATGTTTCAAGAGTTTCGAGACTTCCTAACCATAACGCTTGCCAAGCGGTTATCTAGCCCTTTTTTAGGTACTTTCATATTTACATGGGCTGTCGTGAATATAGATATGGTATTGCTGGTATTTTCCAATGTTCCTTGGGATGTACAACAAGCAAATATAACCAGTTACTATACTAAATTTGAATGGTATCGACTGGTACTTCCGTTATTGATAACCGGATTTTATGTCTTTATTTGGCCTTATTTGGACATGTATATCTTTAAATTTACCAAAGAGCTTAACTTTAAATTTAAAGAACTGCAGATCAAACTCGAAGGTGAACAACCAATATCGAAAGATGAGCTTGATACCCTTAGAGCCAGCCATAAAGCAGATAAAAAAGCTTATGATGCAGATATTGAAGCGCACGAAAAAACAATTAAGCAATTGAAAGATGAGGTAAAAGAGTTAGAGTCCCGGCCAACACAAGAAGCGTTCGATAAGTTAACTGCAGAGCGAGATTCTCGACCGACTCAAGAGGCCTTTAACAATATACAAGTGGAGCTTAAAGAGAGGCCCAGTATCAATGCGTATAATGATTTGAAAAATGAATACTCACAAGCAGCCGATGATGCAAAGGCCAATAAGTCAGGCTGGGATGAAGAGGTAAAATTACACGAAAACCTCAAACAAGAGAGAAAAAAAGAAAATGACCAGCTCTCGAAATTAATGGCGGAAGTCGAGCAACTCAAAAACAGCAATACCGAATTACAAAATAACCTTAAAGATTCTCAAATTGATTGGCTCAATACTGTTAATAATGAACTTAAGTCTGAAAAAGCAGCTTTCACAATAGACTTTGATGAATCTGGTGTACTCGTTTCAAAACCAACCCATGATGAGACCAATAGAGAAGATATACACTACAACTACTCATACAAACTGGACAGTGATTTAGTTAAACTAATCCTCTCTAAGAAGAAAACGGTACCTAAGCCAGAAATTAGGTTTACACAAAAAGACATCCCTGATCATATTTGGGAGTACTTTACCAATGTTCACTTTAATCGGCTTTCAAACACCTTACCAACTGACGGTGCGTTAATAGGTAGTAATCAGTTTGATTTTCAAATGAAAGAAGATCTTGATTCTTGGGACGCGTACAGTGTTCTTGAGCATTGGTATTCAACTGAGCAATCAAATGATCCTGCGCCCATGAAAAATAAAAGCACAATACAAAACAAATACAACTCTTCACTGGTGTCAAAAAATGTCAAAAAAGACAGAAACCACGAAAAATTGACTGATTCCAGTGACACAAAAAGCAAAGAAAGTGAATAATAAATTAATCAAGCAAATAGCTTAAGAGCAGATGACTTGCTTCACAATACTTACTCATTGTTAAATGTGTTGTGAAGCAATAACTTTAACCCCGATTTTTGACGTGCTATTTAGTTACGGTGACTAAACCAGAGCTATTTAATAGAGGTTAATTATCACCTCCTATTTTTTGATGTTCACTTAAAACCAGCAAAAACTGCCTTCATATTTATGGTGCGGCCCTTGTGTTTCATAGGTTAAATTAGACAAGCCAAAGCCGGTAGGTGCGATACTCTGGCTTCCCTCCGGCCTGAATAAACTTCTGAATCTAAACTTTTAATCTTTTTTTATTTTAAATTCGAGCTGAACTTTTTGATTTTCTTTTTTAGTTGGTACGCCATTTACCAATTTAGGCCTGTACTTCCACTTTTTTAGGGAGTTTATTGCTTCATTGTCAAAAAATCCCTCGTGGCTAGATTCTACGACCTCAATATTTTCAGTTTGGCCCTGCTCATTAATATCAAAAGACAAAATAACATAGCCATCTCCAATCGCTTGCTGTTGCTTATCGCTTGAACTAGCGCATGAGCATAAAATCAAAATTAACGACAATATCAAACTAACTTTCACTACGACCTCTTCTTTTATAACCCGCGCCGATGTAATCAACGCAATAAATGTTGGCTAACAATTTGCCACGAAAAAGCGCAAAATGCCAATTTACCACCGCAATAATAAATAATTTTTAATGCATTACTTTGCCCAACTTTTAAACTATTTTTTGAATGGGAGCGACTATCTTTAATTAACATAGTTTATGTTGAGATACCGCCTTAACGGCACGCGATAAATCTAATCAACAACATTAATTAGTCTATGTCGTTGACTGGGCTGATACGACCTACAGCGTGTAAACATGGGCCAAGATAGTTGCGCAATAGTCCTTTTAAATTGACGGTAGTATTATCGAGCACCACTTGACCCATTTATCACATCGGTAATTAACTAAACAAGCTCTGCTACTTCGCTATTTTGATGTGTAGTTACGCGATGGCTACTTTGCTCAATAAACCTTGCCATAAACCATACAAACGCTTCGGTCTGCCCTTTCAAAGTGCAGCCACTTTGGCACACAGCTTCAAGCAACCCCTGTACATCACCAGTGACTAGCGCCTGTAGTGCCTCTAGGCTTGTGATATGCAACTCACAATATGCTAAATCGCTCTTTTGATTGTACAAAATATGCACTTCCTTATTTTTTATCACCAAGGTAGCAGTGGGGTCATTTGAGTTAAGGCATATAGTAACAGTCAACTCAGGCAGCTGGTTTTCAGTGCTTCTTAGGTAAGCCTTAAGATAATAAACAAATCCATCTAGCCAGCGTTTTAAATTAGGTGCTGCTGTTACAAGCTCCTCTAGTGCTGTATTGCTGCTACTTTTTGCAAGCGCAGAAAAATGCGCATTGACTTCCTGTTCTGCTTCGATGAGTGCGTTAACTGTATAATCAATATCTTCATAGGTATGAGATGCCGAACAAATAAACCGCAAACGCCCACGCCCTTTTTCAACAATGGGATAGGTAACCGCCAAGGTTTGCACACCTCGTTGATACAAACTTTGAACAATGGCATATAACTTGTCTTTGTCTCCAAAGTGAGGCGTCACTATTGGCCCATCACCAGTGCCAAGATCAAAGCCTGCTTGCTTGAATTTATTACGCATATAACGAGTACGATCCCAAAGCTGCGCTCTCATCGCATCGTCACTTTGTAAAATACGCAGAGACGCAAGCGCAGCGGCAATATCCGCGGGACTAATTGATGCTTGAAAGATATAAGCTCTCGACGCTGACTTAAGCAGGTTTACGTGCTTTTCACTGGCTGCGATAACTCCCCCAATACTCCCCATCGCCTTGCTTAAAGTGGTCATAATAAAATCGACCTGATCGCTAACCCCCTGCTGTGCACAAACGCCAGCACCTCGTTCGCCGTAGAAACCAAATGAGTGAGCTTCATCGACCAGAACAAGTGCACCATGTTGCTTTGCCGTTTTTACTATTTCTGCAACAGGTGCAATGCCCTCTCCCATACTGTATACACTTTCTAATACGACTAAGGTGGTGCGATATGGAGATTGTTCCTGTTCTAAAACGCTTGCAAGGTCGTCTTTGTCATTGTGCTTAAACGTGCGGATAGTTGCGCCACTCAACCTAGCACCGTCAACAATAGAGGCATGACAAAGTTGATCTATCACAACTACGTCATTTGCTCCGAGGATCCCTGAAATTGCCCCCAGATTCGCTGTATACCCTGTTGGAAAAAGGCAGGCACTGTCTTTGCCTACGAGTTTGGCAAACTCTTTTTCGAACTCGACATGCTGACCTGTCATGCCTGTGGCAGCTGCCGATATCCCCATCCCGGTGCCATAAGTTTGCAGTGCATCAGAAGCTTGTGCGATAACCTGCGGGTCGCGATTAAACCCAAAATACAAGTTAGTCGACCAAATTATGGACTCTCGCTGCTCGTCATTGTAACTGTCACCAATAAGACCTCTAGACGCGCTGCCTGTGTGCAACACTTTACCATAAGGGTTACGGCGTAAACGGTTGACCATGCTCAATATTGCCTCAACTAACACGCTTTTATCGTCAATACTCCAGGCCTGTACACTCGCACAGCCAAATGTCGGATGGCTGGATTGCAATAAGGTTTGAAACTGGCTCAATGTTTCAACATCGGGTGTAGCCTCATTTACAGTCAACTGCGCTTGTGAACAACCTGCCAACAAATGATTTGCAAGTAATGCGGGTGTTGGAAAAGTTAAAATGATGGCAGGGGTTAAAGATGAACCAAGCGCGCTGTTTATTCTGCTTGCAAGCTCCATCAAACTTAACGAATCAACCCCTAAACTATCAAAGCTGTGATCCTGATTGATCAAGGTTAGATCAGCCACACCCAGTAATGCCGCAACCGCCTGTTGAATAAGTGAAACCGTCTTGGAAAATTGCCCATGATTTGCAGGTGAACTTTGAGCTAACTGGTGAGTTTGACTAGCATGCCTCACTTGAGCCAAATCGGGCAGCTTACTGCGATCTAATTTGTCATTGGGTAACAGTGGCAGTGCGTCCAAAGACATATAAAGTTGTGGCACCATGTAACTTGGTAATTGCTCTAAAAGCAACGACTTTAAATTCTCGTGGCTAGGCGCATCTTGTTGCTCTACTAAATATGCGACAAGTGATTTTTGCCCTGAATCACTCTCTACAGCACTCACAGCCGCAGCGCGAATAAATGGGAGTGACTCAATCTTGGATTCTATTTCACCAAGCTCAATTCTGAACCCACGGATCTTTACCTGTTGATCTATTCTCCCTAAAAACTCAATGTCACCGTCATCGTTCCAGCGGCATAAATCACCTGTTTTGTAGAGTCTTTGTTTAGGCAGGTGTTCGTCGACTTGTACTTCAACAAAGCGAGTTCGTGTTTGCTCATCATCATTCAAATACCCTCGTGCCAACTTATTACCACCAAGACACAACTCCCCTGCCATCCCCTTACTGACGGGCTGAAGCGTATCATCTAAGATGTAAGCAACAGAGCTTCCAACGGGTCGACCAATTGGGATTGTTTTTGCGCCCACGGCTATGTCTTTTAACGTTGAAAATATGGTGTCTTCAGTGGGACCGTACGCATTGACAACCCGTGGCCTTGGACTGAGACTGTGCACTTTGTCAACCAGCGCGGATTTGAGCGCTTCTCCTCCAAATACCACACATTCGATATTTTCTGGTAGCGGCCCACTATTGAGTATTGCCTGCATGGATGAGGGGACCATAACGCAGGCTTTGACTTTATTTGCACGAGGGAGTGATGTCAGTGCGAGTGCATTTTGTGCAAGAATAACGGTGCCACCCAAAGACAAAGTACCCAGAGTCTCCATCACAGATGTATCAAAACACACTGATGCCGCAGCCAATACTCCTGCTAATTCCTGCGGCCCAAACAAGTTACTTAACGCGTGGCTCATAGCCACAAGGTTTTGATGTTCAATCGCAACTCCCTTTGGGTTTCCTGTAGAACCCGAGGTGTAAATAACGTAGGCCAAATCATCGTATTTTGGACAATAATTAGGTTCAACACTTTGCTGGGATAGATCGAGCGAATCCAGACTAATGCAGGTTTTCACGTGTGTACAAAGTGCAGCGGTGTCACTGTTATCGACAATGGCAGCCTGTGCTTTGGAGTGAGACAACATATACTCTACACGGCTTTTTGGATAACTTGGATCAAGCGGGATGTATGCACAACCCGCCTTGTGTATGCCAATCATCGCAGCAATTAATTGCCACTTTCTCGACATACACACGGCAATGAGAGAGGCCTGCGGAATGCTCTGGGCTTCAATGGCAGCTGCGATTGTCCAAGCCGCAGACATAAGCTGTACATAGGAAATTTCTTCAGTCCCATCGATGATTGCGATACTGTTTGGGGCCTGTTGTGATTGCCGCTTGATAAGGGCATAAATCGTTTCATGCTCATCACTTACATTATGATCAGCCGCCTTATTAATTGCCTTGTGCATTTTACGTTTCCTTCTATGGTTTTTGTTATGGATTTAATTATTCTTAAACACGGCATAAAAGGTATCAGAAAGGTAAGTAAATTACGTTTAAGTTAAGTAGGTGTTTCTAATATATGTACTATGTACAATTCGATAGTAGTGCAACCACTGACAACTCATCACGACTGGTGGTTTAAACTGTTACCGAAGCAATTTAATTGCCTTTTCTTAGTATCCCTATAACTTGCTGTGGATTTGAATTGCGCGTAAAGCGGGCATGAACCTCCCCTGCAATATTCGACTCACACTAGCTTGCGTTTTTTCCCTTCAATCCTCAGAGTTCTCCCTGTGTATGCAGTTAGGCAAGTGTGTAAGCTCATGCTCTGTGACTATAGAGCCAACCAATAAAGGAGCGAACCGATGTCGAACAACCCTCTTCAAGGCAGGGCAAGTCCGAGTGACAACTCATCCGCAAGTCCCATCTCTGCCGTTAGGCAAATCGCCAAAGGCGCCTCGTCGGGGCAGTTGCTAGGCGAACAACTTTTGATCCGATACGGCAAAGCAAACAATATCGAAAAGCCGACTCAGATAACCCAGCAACAAATGCTGGACACCTTCGTCGTTACCGGACTGGACTTTGTAGGTCAGGCTTCTCATGGCTACGGCGCCAAAGGTGTCGGTGTGGGTATTGATTTCGGGGTAGATATTGGAAAAGCAGTGCTACCCGGATTTGCCACAGCGGATGCCAAAGTTAGTGTAAAAGCATCGGGTGCCAGCGAGGTGCTGGTCGCTCTCACTCGCCAACCCTGCGTGCGCGATGTCCACCCCATCTGTTTGATGACCGCAAAAGGCGAGCTATGGGAAATGGAGTTAGGTATCGGTGCTTCTATTGGTCTCAAAGCGTCCACTTCAATCGACACTTCGGGTCAATCGAGTAACATGATGACCAGTAAAGAAGAAAAAGAGACTCAAAAGCAACAGGCACAACAGCAATTTGGTACTTATGGCACCATGGCCTTAGAACAGATAGGCCTTGAAGCATCAGCCAATATTGGGGCTGAAGCAAATGCCAAGTATCACGGCGAATTAATGATGCTAAGAGACCCCTACCCCTCTTGGTATAACAGCGTGAGAGATCCGTCTCTTGAGGAGATTTTCTTTGATTTGGTCGACTATGGCAGCAAAACAGGCAGTAAATCTAGGATCAAACAATTCTTTGACCGTGAGAGCAAAACCATAGGTCCATTGTTTAAAGATTTGAGCTTCTGGCAAACCATTCAAAAGGCCATAACTGGCGGCAATATTCCGTTTGAACAACTGCTACTGAGTTTGTCCGATGCCAGTGCATGGCTCCTGCACATTCAAGCCATTAATGACCGTGGCGACAAACAAGAGATAATCACCACATTAGATGACTTGGCTCAGCAAATCGCAACCCAGCAGGAAAAGAATTGGATTGTGCGCCGATTTAATAAAACTGAAAAGCGCGAAATGAAAATGACTGCGTTGCAATATTTCGAACAGCAAGGCTTCAACTTATTGTTGCCCAGCAAAGGGCTTAGTGGCTTTGCCAGCTTGAACGATTGGGAAAATGCCATTACTTGGGTAAAACAAGCCCTTTCTTTGGACCCATCAAAGCTCAATGAGTTGCTCACAGAGGTTATTCACCACCAAAAAGTCGTCGCTTATTTCCAGAACAAATCCGATAAGTCTCCTCCACCAGCACCTGACTACGCGCTCAGACGCAATCGCCTAAGTTTCGTCAACCTGTGGGGCCATGCTGCTAGTGCTGGTGCTGGTGCCAAAATGGCACTCGCCGGCAAAGCCACGCCAGCGCTGTCACTTGCCACTACTGCGGGGGTTAGTGTCAATGGCGAGAAAAAATGGACCAGCTACCGCTTACAACAATTTGAAATCGCACCAACAGATAACGAAGAGCAGATCTGTGAGCGCATTTTTACTCAAGATAGCAGTATCACCTATTCTCAAGCTGCCATCACAGGCGAGGCAGCGCTAAAAATCTCTCTAGCAGGTTTAGATCCGGTGAAAAAAGTCTCCGGTAAAAAGGCTGAAACAACCAAAGATAAGGTCTTGGTTAATACTTTAGGTTATCAATCGGCACAATTTACTTGGCAGCCAGTGTTAAAAGCTGAAGAAGTCACATTGGAAAAAGGCACTGGGTTGACTTATGGCTATTCCATTACAGTAGCAAACCTAGAAAAAATCATCGCCAATGAGCCCGGTAGCGACAAGCTGCTTAATACACTTGCTGATCTGCTACATGTATCGACAACCGATTTAATGACCGCAATTACAGCGGGGCAATGGATCACACAAAGCAAGTTACCGGCTCCTGTACTCTTGTTAGAAAGCACTTTTGCAGTCGGTGAAGGCTCAAGCGCGCCAATTACCTGGGATAGCAATATCGAGCCGAAACTTTGCAAATATGCGCGCAGCCAACTTGTTGACCGTTCGAGCGCTGCGATAGCCGCCGATAAAGATCTCGATGCTAGCGAGAAAAAGTGCCTGCAAACCATTCGGATCCGCTATCGGATAGCTGACGCACTTGACGACAGTGCCACTTTCAAATTGGGAATTCCAATTGGGATTTTCAAGGTCGGTGTAGAACTCAATGCTGTTGCGCGAGCCGGGGCAAGCGGCATCGTCGACTTAAACACGCACTGGTTTGGCAAAGACTCAGATACTCTGAATCGTAAAACAACTTACCCAACCACAAGCGTGCCTGCAGCAATATTGCTACACCAGTAATAGCAGCCACAGAAAAGGGGCTATCCAATTCTTATTTTTTAAAAAGCGAATTGAACTGCTCCTTTTTTGATCACACCCAAGCGTAAAGTTCATCCTTCTTTTTATGGTTAAATGGTACAGGAGCCATTAGTGAAACTATGCTTAAACCTTTCAATAGCACTTTCTTTTTAACCGGATATAACGGTGTTTTAAAATTTACATAGGCTTGCTTCAAACCGCTGTGGCTCAATTAGATCGGGCATACCCTTTGCTAAAGTAATTATCCCTTCAACTTACGTAAAGACCAGATTTAAAATAACCATACATTTGAAAAACACAAGAAAGTGGAATTTAAATAACAAATTCATTAAACACAAAATAAATCCAACAAATAAAAACAATAATTAAAGGTGGTTACACCAAACAAAATATTAAACTACAATCCACCTAACCAAACATCAAGGCACATTTATTATATTAAATATAATAAACATATTCATTTTTATAAAGGATAACCCCAATGAAAAAACTAAGCGCTCTTTCACTTGTTGCTTTGCTTGCTACCGCATCTACATTTGCTAATGCGACAGCCAATAACACATACACTGCAAAAGGTTCACTAATTGAGTCAATCAGTAGTTATTCAAAGGAAGAAAGTATTTTCCCAGCATGGAGATCAATGACGCAATTAACTTTTTCTGGTGAACTTGTATGGACTTCAGGTGGTTGCCACAACAAGCATGTAGCGGTAAGAGATAGCGACCAAAACTTAATTCGTTTAGCTGAATTAGCATTTATTAATAACCGCCAAATTCGTGTATATGCCGATGCGACTGTGCCTAAACTAGACAATCAATACTGTGTATTAAGAGCTGTTACAATTATTTAAGCGATCTAGTCTGCACAAATAACTAGAGGTCTATTACCTCTGTAGCTGAGCCTTGTTAAAAAGACTCAGCTTTTAAATTACTTAAATTCCGCCATTGTACTATTTCCTTTTTCAGCACAATATCACCACATATCAAAGTAGATAAAAACACCCTACTGACCTTAATTGCCAGATTATGTAACAGCTAAACCTACTTAAAATAAATTGGATTTTAACATGTCATTGCAACTTTAACTTTATAATTTCCGGCCCGCTATGATTCTCTTAGAAAAGACAAAGTTTAAAAGTAGTGATGCCGTCACACCAAAAGTAAAGCTAAGTTTAAGCGATAACCCAAAATAAACAGCGGCAGAGTATACTGCTAGGTTAAATAGACCTGTACTATGGCTCATTATTAAAAACTGGCAAAATTTATGAAGCCTATCCGTGGCGGCTTGATTTTTAGCAATGAACGTAAAGTAAGTGTTGCCTATCCAATTGCAATAAATTGCAACACAAAAGCTTACCCACCTAGCGAAATAAGGGTTCTGAATATATTGAACTAGCCAATTAAATAAAGCGAAGTCTATGATAAAAACGACCCCACCTACTAAACAAAAACGAATAAACTGCACTTTCTAACCTACTAGAATATTTGACCTCTATTTGCTGAAAGTTACAGTATCATTGGTGACGTCTATAAAATGTCCTAAACTTTTTAGCAGCTGTTTGCTTCTCGAAACTTAACGCTCGCAGTACACCCTTTGTTGACATTATTGGTCAAGGAGAATTGCCATTGATATTTATTACAGATGTCATTCACTATTTTTAAGCCAACACCAAAGCCCTCGTCATTTCTAGGCTTTGAGCTCAACCCAACCCCATTATCAATCACTTTAATTTCTCTTTTCGAAACAAAGATATTCACTGTTCCACCTACGGTACAATTGAGCGCATTTTTAATTAAGTTTCCAAGTGCAGCAGAAAACAATTGATGACATGCATTTAGCTCAAATGGTTCCAGTAGCGTAATATTAAGATCAACATTATTGCTGTCTTTCAGCGAATTGAACTTATCACTCATCCCTTCTAGTAATTTGTTGTCTATCAAAACCATATCAGACTCTACTTGATCACGAGCTAGAAACAGAAAGGTTTGGACTAAAGACTCCATTTCTTCTATCGATTCACGAAGCAAGCCAACCTGTTTAAGTACTTTTTCATCGGTTGATTTATTCAGTATGCTAGCACTGCCTTTTATTACCATCATTGGCGTACGAAGTTCATGGCTGGCATAACGGGTGAATGACTTTTCTCTATCAAATGCGTGTGCAACCTTAGCGCGATATGTATTCATCGCCTCCTCCATTTGTAGCATTTCATCTGACAGCTTGCCATCTACTTTGATCGGTTCAAAATCTTCATCATCTTTAAGTTTTTTGGCAAGTTCGGTGACAGGTTTGCTAATTCGCCGCGCACTGTTAATAACATAGGCCGAAGCCAAAATTAGCAATACCACACCGCCGCCAAATACAGTTGCGGTCAGAATAATGACTTCTTCGTCTTCTAACTCTATTGCGTCAATATCCTCAACCGCATACATAACACGCTGACCTTCACCATGGCGAATTAATTTGCCCAGCACATTGAACTCTACATCCAAGTGCTCAATATGAAACGTCGAACTACCAAACCAATCCTTGGTTATGTTTTTTTGAAGTGACTCAGGTAAAACTGAATAATCCGTATATACAGTTAACAGAGGATTTATTTTAATTGACTTAGGCTCCGCATCTTTGTACTTAATAATGTAGTGTTCGCCAACGATAGCGAGCCGCTTCATACTATTATTATCTTCTGTCAAAGACGTACCAAAATAAAAGATCACCGCATAAAAAATGACAAGTAGGATTGCGCCAAACAAGTAAGTACGGATCAAAATGCCAGAAGTTGAATTATCGAGTTTCATTTGTTGAGCTTGTAGCCTATTTTAGGGATAGTTTCGATCAGATCTTTGTTATAGGGATTGTCTATTTTTTTACGAAGTTGGTATATATGCTTTCGCAACACATCTTGTTCTGGCAAGTCCTCCCCCCAAAGCTGAAACTCCATTTCTTCTCTGGTGACAACATTAGGGCTGCGTTCAACTAATAGTTTTAAGATTTTAAAGCTGATAGGAGAAAGTTTAATTTCATCTCCGTCTCGCCATACTTGATGGGTTGAAATATTCAGTTTTAACGAGCCTTGTACTAACTCTGTTTTAAAGCCTGTTCCTGAATATCTGCGCGTTAGGCTAAGAATTCTCGCTTCGAGCAATTCTATATTGAAAGGTTTCACGAGGTAGTCATCAGCACCATGGTGAAACCCTTGTAACATATCCTCATCAGTATCTCTTGCAGTCAACATGATAACCGGTGTGTTAATACCTAATTCTCTGAGTGATTTGCAAATATCTAAACCATTCATACCTGGTAACATTAAATCTATTACAATGCAGTCATAATGATTGGACTTTGCTAACTCCAAGCCCAAGATACCTGTTGCGGCATGATCTAATGCAACCTCAGAGCCTTCAAAGTAGTCAAAAATCACTTCTGCAATATTTTTGGAATCTTCTACCAAGAGTACTTGCACATCGGGCTCCTAATTACATTGATACAGTATATGTTTGTTAACGACTTCAACAACCTTACAGTTATTTTTCAATATATTGGCTACGCCGTTAAGCTGGGCTGTATTTATTACCAAAAAGAAAGGTGCTTGTTCATCCAGCTTCGACTCTAGTAGTTCAATATTTTTTAGTAACTTAGCTTTTCCTTGAGAGTAAAATTGTGCGCTAAACGGCCGCTTGTACCAATAATATAACTCTCCCTCTTGAATTGATGTGGCGTTTGCAACTAGCAACTTTTGCTGTGTTGGCAAAGTTACTTTTCCAGATATCAACAATACAGTTGTTATACTCAATATACAGAGTGTTAAACACCCTGCTAAGACCAAGCGTTTGGAGAGTTGATTTGTGATGGTCACAAATACAGCCATGGCTCCAAACCCCGGCATAACATAGATTGGAAGAATATTTCCTGCAAAAGTAAACAGCACCAGTGGCGCAAATATCCATGCGACTAAATAAGGCTTAATCTGCGACTCATGTTCAGATGAGAAGCTGCTTTTTGTCATTTTAGACAAAAGTGATTTTATGACAAAAAACGACCAAGGAAATGCACACAGTATCCAGTAAATCCATATGCTGCCTCGTGGTCTATCGTGCGCGCTACCATACAAGTCTCCCGCCCATCCAGATACTAAAAAACGCTGAATATGCTCACCTATAATAAAGTACTCAAGAAACCCTGGGGTTCTTATTTCCGCCCATGCATACCAAGGAACGACGAGCAACCAAAATAAGGGAAAACCCGTTTTCCAAGGTAGTGAACAAAATGCTTTCACAAATTGCTTTTCCCACACACTCCACATTATTAAAGCGATAACCACAAGCGCAACAGCAACCGGCCCTTTCACTAACATACCTAAGGCCAATGCAGTAAAAAACAGGTGACCATGTAGTTTTGAACGATAACCTTGGTAATTCAACCAAAAACTTGTCATGGCCAATGTGTAGGCCAGTAGCAAAGAGCTGTCGGTCATCACCATGCCAATAGCCAAAATAAAGCCTAATGTAGATGCCAAAACAAAGACCGATACAACCGCTTTTTGTGTATCAACCAATAGAGCCACAAAACGAAAAACCACAAGTGCTGTTAACATGCCCACCAGCAAATGCGGTAACCGAGCAAAAAACTCACTAACGCCAAACAGTGAAAAACTAGCAGCGCTAAGCCAAGTATGAAACGGGGGTTTACCCCAAAAGGGCACATTGTAATCGAATTGCGGCGTAACCCAGTTTCGTGTCTCCAACATGATCCGCGCAATTTCACCATACCTCGCCTCTGTGGTATCAAACAGAGGGTACATACCTAGCGAAGCTAACCGCAATAAAAATAGTGAGAGCAATACTAGACTTATGACTTTGACGATTGTTGCCGAATGGACAAGGTGTTTGGTACTTGGTTTAAGCATGCTTTTGCTGCCCCTTTACGACTTGAACTTTGCTCTCAACATCCATCACAATATAACTGGGCCGCCCTTTGACTTCGGTGAAAATACGCCCGATATATTCACCGCATACGCCAATAGCGATGAGCTGTACACCACCTAAAAATAATTGAACAAGCATCAATGATGGGTAGCCTTGCACGGCCTCTCCCAACCATACGGTTTTAATGAAAACCCAAAACGCATAGACAAATGCAGACGCAGAAATTAAAACGCCAGCCCAGACTGATAGCCGCAAAGGCTTTACACTAAATGCAGTGATCCCAGATAGCGCAAGCCCCACAAGCTGAGTAAATGACCACTTGGTTGTACCTGCTTCTCTGCGAGGCCGCGAGAATTCAATCGTAGTTTGTTTATAACCTGGCCACGACAATATCCCCTTCATGTATCTGTTCTTTTCAGAGAGCTGTTTAATTTTCTCTATCACTCGGCGACTAATTAAACGAAAATCTCCCACATTTCTTTGCACTGGTACATCCGCTAAATGGTCAAGCAACTTATAATAAATATCAGCGGAGTATTTTTTAAACCTGCTTTCTCCTTCTCTCTCAGTCCGTTTCATATTTACCACGTCAAAGCCTTGTTGCCATTTAGCAAGCATCTTTGGAATGAGCTCCGGTGGATCTTGAAGATCAGCATCAAGCAAGGTAACTGTTTGGCCTTTGCAATGATCGATACCAGCCGTCATGGCCGCCTCTTTGCCAAAATTGCGGCTTAAATTAAGACATTCGACATCTGCGCAAAATGACGTGAGAGACAGCATGACACTCCAACTATCATCAGAACTTCCGTCATTGACATAGATAATTTCAAACCGTTCGTTAGGTATCGCACTCAATACCTGGTTCAGACGATGATGAAAAATTGGCAGCACCTCTTCTTCGTTATAAACAGGTACTATTACACTCAATAAAATGTCTTTTTTATGGGACATGTTGTCTGAAACAAGCTGCATTGTTAACCCCTTCTATAATGAGATACAGCAAGGTTACACTGGGCTATGTCTAGGAAATGTCCTCAGCCATTTAATACCCTTAAACATTTGAGGTGTAAACGAATTTTATGTCGACATTCGATGCCTAGTTGTTAGCGAACACGCTCTAAAGTGGGCATGTTTGCCCATTAAAGGTATGACATGCTTACAATCAAATCGAAATTATCCATACAAAAAACGCGAGGCGAGTTTGCTACCTCAAAATAAAATTTTAATCGCAGCCAACTCCCCTACGTCCCCTTTTTGAATAAATTATTCGACCATAGTCCAACTTGGCAAACCGAATTGTATAAAATATCCTCAAAAAGCTGATCTAGGAGCAGTTAATGTCAGCGTTATTGATCCGTAACTATTCGGTAGATGGCGTTTATGGTAGTGCCACCTGCCAAGACAAAACATGTAAAGGGATACTTATGAAAGTATATAAATTGAATAGCATGGGCTTGTTTGGCCTTATGTTGATGTCTGCAACCCATTCCTCTTGGGCGCAAGAACAGTATCAAGAGTTTACTGGCACCCACCAACAGTTTAAACAAACCAGCAATAAGGTAGTTGGCACTTACATTGCCAATTGGTCCGACCCCAATTCAATCGATGATGTGCCAGGCGATAATTTAACCCATATTTTATACGCCTTTTTGCGGGCGTGTGGACCAGGAGAGCTCCCCAATGACGCCACAGTGTGCGCCAATAAACCCGATTATGTCCTCGCCGAGGACGACACCACAATAGACAAGCAGTTTGCGCCTAAATTTTTGCAACTAAAGCAAAAATACCCACACCTAAAAATCCTTCCTTCGGTCGGTGGCTGGGGCGGCTCGGACACATTTCCCCCCATGGCTAAAGATCCACAAGCAAGACAAGTATTTGTTCAATCAGTTGTTAATTACTTACGTACGCACCGCGCTTTTGACGGCATTGATATTGATTGGGAGTGGCCAAACACACCAGAAGAAGGCGGTCACTATGCCGATCTGATGCACGATTTAAGAGCTGCATTTGATGTACTAGAAGCAGAGCTTGGCAGAAAGTACTCAATTACAAGTGCGATTGGGACACACGCTAATAACGTTAGAAATATTGATTATGAACGCGCAGCACCTTATCTTGATTATATCTTTTTGATGACATACGACTTTTTTGGTGGCTGGTCAAGAAACAATATTGGACACCACACTTCATTAGATGCACACAGCGCAAACATGGCAGCATCCCATGGCGTTATGCAAGGTGTGCAAAACCTACTTAACAAGAGCGTCCCCGCCAGCAAACTGGTTGTGGGTGTCGCTAAATATGCCCGAGGTTTTGATGGTGTTAGCCTAAGTGCTTCTGGTACGCCTATTGGTGGGCAAGCGGCAGGGCTATTTCCGAAAGCTGTGCAACCGTGGGATGAAGAAGGTGTTGGCACATATCGACGTATTGTTGATGAAGTTATCGGCCCAAATGGTCAAGGGATCAATGGATTTACTATCCGTTACGATGCAGACTGCGACTGCCACTACGCTTGGAGAGAAAATGACGCCGCATTTGTCGGGTTTGACCACCCAAGCAGCGTGATTAAAAAAGCTCAGTATGTGTTAAACAGCAATCTAGGCGGCATATTTGCGTGGGAGTACGCTCAGGACAATGGCGATATTCTCAGCGCTATGAACTATGGTATTGGCAATCAATGGTTAGGTAACTCTAACCCCGGCGACGGCGTATGCAGAGGCATTGCAAATTGGCGCGCCGAAGATGTCTATCGCAAAGGCGATCAAGTACACATAGACAATCGCTTATATGAAGCCAAGTGGTATTCAAACAACCAACATCCTGCTCAGTACTCAGGCCGCTGGCAAGTATGGCAGTTTATTAGTGCTTGCCAATAATATTTAAGAGCACTTAAAGCCCAACTAGTTGGGCTTTCATTCATTTATAAAGTAGCACCAATACAAATTTCTACCTCTAGTTAAACTCCAACGGCGAATATTCATTCTAAACATAAACAAGCAAATTAACTACGCTTCTCATGCGCCACAAACTTAGTAAAGCATACGAATATATTCACGGTTTCTTCAACTTCATAGCCGCAAACAGAACCTGTAGACAAATTAATACACTTAGCGACGTCCATCTCACCAAACAGCCGAACAATAACACTCAAACTATTGCAGACAAATGAATAAATTAATAAATTAGGTGATTTAGAATACGATATTACTCATCGAATTTAAGTTTTACCAAATGCACAAAAATACACTAAACACTTGTTTTTAAACACAAAAAAATAATACAACCCGAATAAATTAAAAGTACTCCCCTTGTGGGTGATGAAAAAACAATCTTTAAAACAGACTTATATAAAACGTCATTTATGTTAGAATATGCAACAAAAATGAAATTGTATGAATAATAAAATAGTAAATTCAATAATCATTAATTTAATTTCCCGCTATCTTGCAGGTGGCTCTAGTCTGAGAGAAACACGTAATATTACTCGAAAACAATTAGCGTTGACTAACTGCGGTGTAGGCTTTATTCACCCAGGAAGCCAAGTACAAACGGAATTAAATTTGAGGTTTATGAAAGCTGTTGAAATATTTAACAGCTCCGGGATAAATATTAGTACTTTATCTCAAGTAAACTCAATTTTTTTAAACCGCAAAACATCTATAAGAACTTCAGGCGTAAAAATAGCCACCCCAAGCCAAGAGCTTGAATTTAAGCCCCCTTCAGCTGACAAGTTACAATCCCTGCTAACCCAAATGCAAATTGATATTGCAGAATTCCCCGTGATTAGTATTCAACAAGCTATTTGTTTTTACACACAACTGATCAAAATTCACCCATTTTCAGACGCAAATGGCCGCACAGCCAGAGCTATGGTTTGTGCAATGTTAATAAATGATCCTTCTGCATATATAAGCTTTTTGTATCGATTGAACGCGAATAAAGAAGATTATATTGCGGCATTGGACGCGTATACACTGACAAGCAAAGAGTATATCGACAGCACATATTGGGACCAAGCTCAGTATTTTGGCAAACAAGTTGCACAATTAAGCACTCAGGTTATTTTGGAGACACACAAGTCCTTAACCACTCAATTTACACTGTCTCCAGATGCCAAGAACTGCGTTCTGCTGATTGAGCACCTTTGGTTGCACCCTATTGTTTATCCACCCAAGCTCGCCTCACATTTAAAGCTATCTGAAATTGATCTAGATAAAGCTATTGATGAATTAGTAAAAAGAAAAATTCTTGTCCCACGAGCAATGCGCAATCCCAAAGGCGCTGTTGTTCTAGAATGCCCAAAGATAATGTCAGCTTGGGCTCAAATAGATAATCAGTTTTTACAAAGATAAGACTTAAAGGAAAAGTCATGAAGTATAAGAAGACCAAAGTGGCCTTGATGGTTACGCTCTATATCTCAAATGTAAATATCACCACAGACAGTTTTATTGATGATGAAGCTGGAGTGGAGCTGCACTCCACTGAATGGGGTTGGGGTTTAAATGCGGCAGCTGCTAATGATGAATGCACGGGCCCAGATCAGCCAGGCTGTGAGCCCGTACCAGACCCAGATCCAGATCCAATACCGGAACAAGACCAAAGGCCAGAAACACCTCATTGTGATCCCCTGAGATCAACTTGTTTAGAGATTAATGCCGATCCCATACCTGATTATCGTTTGGACGACAACTACAAAAGGTACAAACGGAATCAGGAAGCAATGCTTGAGCAAATAGCCCGATTACAAAGAAATCAGTTTTTTTATGACCCAGACTCAGGTGATTCTGAGGGAACGCACGGTCGAGCCGTTTTCGAAAAAGTTACTTGTAAAGGAGAAATCGGTAATCCAATACGTTACCAAGATGGTGAAAAAGTCGAAAAGTTTACAGATTTTGTTGGTCGCGGAAAACACCCTCTCTCTATTATTCGTACCTATCAGAGTGATAAACTTTCGCATGTACGGTATCAAAAACCTTTTGGAAGAAACTGGAGCTCGAACCTAAACAAAAGCTTAGAAATTTACTACAACAAACATATAAAGAAACATATCATTGAGCGTCAAGCTGACGATGGAACGACAGTCATGTTCGAAAGCTCTGATGGGTATAATTTCACCAAAACTAATCAAGTTAGATTGGCCGGTTCTAAGCTACAGAAATTTTTGGATGGGCGTATTGTATATACTTCCCCTTCTGGCGAAACAGAACAATATAACTCCCTGGGCCAATTGGTTAAAATAACATTTAAAGGTGGTATTACTCATTCATACACTTGGACACCTAACAGCCAAAGTTGGTTACCCGGTCAATTGAAAATCACTCATTCCAACGGTTCATCAATTACGGTATATAAAGCGAATGGTCGAGTTACTAAGTTTGTTGATGAGCTTGGCCAAGAGTATAAGTATCAGTATTTATTCGACAATACAGATGTTGGCTCCTTCTCACTAAAAAAAGTAATTTATCCAGATAACAATATTACTGAGTATACATACGATAAATCTAGCAAGTCATATAAACAGTACTCTTTCGATCAACTAAACGGTGTACATTACAACGGCGAACAGTATTCTTGGTTTGAATATAAGGATGGGAAAGCAACTTCAAGCCGACACTATGGTGATATAGATAAATATACTTTTGACTACCATATGGAAGGCATCAAAGTAACTAACCCATTAGGCCATCAAGTCGATTATTTATATGAAACAGGCCTTGAAATCGAGAAGCGTAGCTTACCGTCAGAAAACTGTAATGGCATGTCTCTACATAAAACATATACGAGTGAGGGATATATTGACACCATTACTAATGAAGAGGGCCACATTACAGATTTTGACTATGACGAAGATGGCAACGTAATAACCAAAACCGTTGCAAAAGGGTCGGCTGAAGAGTCAGTATTTAGGTATACATGGAACGACAAAAACCAGGTATTAACCGAAACAGGTCCAGACTTTAAACTTGAATTAAATTATAATGACCTTGGCGATATAGTTTACAGAGCTCATCTCAACCTAAATGGTGATATCCTCAGATCGATTACGACAACTTATACATATCACAATAACAAAGAGCCTGCTTCAATCGTTATGAAAAGCAGTGATTTACCGCACTCTCCTAATTCTCAACACTTTAACAGCCAAGGAAACCTTACTAAGCTAGTTGAGAAAGGCCTCACAACAAAATTCGAAAAATATGACGCATTAGGTCGTGTGGGTAAAATTACCTACCCTTCTGGTTTAATTAAATCTTTTACCTATCATCCTCGTGGTGAGGTTAAGTCTCTGACTACCAATGATGGAGGTAAAAGCAGTACAATTACATATGAATACAACATCAAGCAAAAGCTCGAAAAAGAAACCCATTCTAGCGGCCTAGTATTAGATTACGTATATGACAGAGCATTCAGGCTTGTACGAGTCGACAACCTCACAAGCCAAACGAGTTCACAGTATGACTATGACAAAATGGGAAATTTGATCAAGTTAAGCTCATACCCTCTGAACAAACCGACTCAAATTCAAACTGAGAGTGGCGCAACCTACGATGAGTTAGGCAGGAAGCTAACAGAGTCAGCTGGTGGGCAACTGGTTGCGCAATACACCTACGATAACTTAGGTAACGTGCTTAGCACTACTGATGGCGAAGGCTACACGAATTCATATCAATACGATGAGTTAGATAGAGTAAGGCGAGAGAATATCTCTGACGGCGGCATCATTGATATTGAATACACAAAAAGTAAACTAACCGAAATAAAAGATCCCAAAAACAATAGAACAACATTTCAGTATAGCAACAACAATACTCTTGAAAAGCTAATTAGCCCAGACACAGGGCAAACCCCTATGTCAGTTAGTACCAGCGGACGAGTATATAATTTAACACGTGCTGATGGTACATATATCGAATATGGCTACAACTCCCATGGTGATTTAAGTAACATAACTTCAGGTGGCGTGAAACATAGCTTCGAATACCACAATGGTACATTAAAAAAAATATCAAGCCCATCAGGGAATATAACATTGCTACGAAATGGAGCTGGTAATGTAACAACCCAAACTAATTTAATTGATGGTGTCAATTATACTACCTCTTCTACGTATAATAGTTCAGGCCAACTATCTACTATAACTTACCCGGGTGGAAACCAGGTAAGCTATACTTACGCCTCTGACAAAACCATAGAAAAAGTGAATGTTAAAATAAATGGTGTGACTAAGAGTTTGATCAATAAGGTTGATCACCACTCTACTGGTGCTATTTCTGCATTACATTTTTCTAATGGAATACCGCAGTACTTTGCTAGAAGTAAGTCCGGGAACATCTCAACTATTCGCGCTGGCGGAATTCAAAATCTTGATTATAAGTACGATAGAGCATTCAATATTAAGGAAGCAATCAATACCGTTAACTCAGACGCCTCCCGCCAGTATACTTATGATAAAGCTGGCAGATTAACTTCCTCTCGTCACCCAGTTACACAAAGTGGCAGTAGCTATACTTACGATTTGGTTGGTAACCGAAAAACAGAGATCTCCAAAGGGCTGAAGCGCTCTGGTTTTTTTGTTCTCCATGGCGAAGTAAGCGTGACTCTTCCATTTGTTACACAAGATGGACATAAAAATATAACTCTAGGTTACGATAAAAACAGTAACCGTTTAACAAGCCTATCAGGTACTGAAGGAAGCCATAGCATTACCTACGATGCTAATGGCAACATTAAGAACGATGGTCATCGAAACTTTACTTATGACTCTTTTAACCGTTTGGTTAAAATTAACGACAATATACAATACAAGTATAATGGACTAGGTTTACGAGTATCTAAAAAGGCAATGGGAAGAAGTACTCACTTTATCTATAATGAATCTGCCAAACTTCTCTCCGAAGGCAACGAAAAGCAATACATTTATGTAAGCGGTCGAGTAGCAGGTTATATTTATAACAACAAGTTATTTAGTGTTTACAACGATCACATAGGTCGTGCTGAAGTAATCACGGACCAAAGTAAAAATGTCGTATGGCGAGCAGAAAATTATGCATTTAGCCGTACTGTATTGAAAGACAAAATTGGCGGCTATCACCTTGGCTTTCCTGGGCAATATTATGACTCTGAGAGTGGCTTGTATTACAACATAAATCGTTATTACAACCCAGAGACTGGCCGCTATACACAATCTGATCCTATTGGTTTAGCTGGTGGTATAAATACTTATGCTTATGTTGGAGGGAATCCAATCTCAAGAATAGACCTATTTGGCCTTGCTCAAATATGTAAAAGGCCTCTTTCATTTGCAGGAAACTTTCAAACCAGTGGAGCAACAGGCCTAGATTTAGGTATATTTCACGAGCATATCTTCTCTGAAGATGGAAGTGGAGAAAACTGGGGATATACCAAAGGTGGCTTCTTCGATGACGCTAAAAACAAAAGTAAATATCAGTGCGGATCCAAGAGTTACGACGAAAACTTAATTCGGGCCGCAGTGAATGATGTAAGGGTAAATTACGCTGATGATGGTTACAATTTTCTTACAAATAATTGCCAAGACTTTGTTACGGATGTGATAAAAAGGTATGACCAGCTTGAACTATTGCAAAAAATACTAGATAAAGGTAACAATTAAAATGCATGGTGAGTTATTGAAACATTTGATTAAACTTGTAATTATTGCATCAATTTATCTGTTGTTTTTATGTACTCTAGATCTTATCTTTGTATTAGCATTAGAGCAGAAACAAGGTTGGTACAATAGTTTAGTACTATTAACATTCACCCTACCAATTGTTATGAGTTTCTATGTCTATAAAAAAGTAAGCAAATCAATTGTATTAATGTTGCTGACTTTTATAAGTGGCTTAGTTATTAGTTATATTGAGTTTATGTGGGTTTCAATTGAGTTCCATACTTTGATAGGGGGAAGTATTTAGCTACTCCCATTTATCTTTGAAGTCATTATAAGCCAGCAATGCTGGCTTTTTATGCTAAAATATGCTGCCAGAAAAGTTTAATTATTTATTACCTGCACCCTGTAACTAAATCAGAACAGCTATTGGTCACAATCTTACTGTAATACCTTGAAGCCTTGTGAAAAAGCTCAACTCAGTATCATCGCTTGAAAAGGTTGGTCAGCTCCGTCAAGACAAGCACCTTTAATAGGTGCATTTTCTGTTTTGATATTTCGACACCAACAGACGCACAACAATACAGTCCAATATTTTTGCCAGGCAGCCCTGTTTCTCTTCAAGCACTTCGTATTGACCTTGACAAAGTTCAGAGGCCCTTCTGTGCCAATAATTGCTAACCTGCTCTTTGGTACTAACACATGACATCCAGCTGTATTTCTAACACAGTTCTACTTAAACACGTCTGATGCTAAGGAAAGTAGGCGCCTTTGAATCTAATTCCGCGTTTGCAGAGTTATGCTAGAGAATTTCCAGAAATAGTAAATTGAATAAGAAAATGACTAGGCCAACTAGATAGTCAATGATTCAACAGGTCTATCCACTATTTCAACTCAGCCACAACACAAAACTTTAACTTGAAATAAACATGTGTAAAACATAATATCTTGTTTCCAAAAAAGAGAACCTGGATGTGTTTCTTGCTCTTCCACACACTTGAGAGAGCAACCGTGCACAACTGTTTTTTGTTCCCTCTCTAGCTCAATTATTAAAGTTTCAAATACTTTAAGGATAAAAAGATGAAAATAAGAAAGGCCCTAATTAGTTTAACTTTAGCAAGCGCTGTATTTAGTATTAATGCAAATGCAAAGCAAGATATAACGTTTAAATTAGCAGCAACGACTGATGGCACTACGCATTCAGTACCTATGCCTATTGCGGGACAGAATCCATTTTCTTTTGACATTCTATTGGACTACCAATACCAGACTAATGGTGGCCGATGCATTATTGTATATCATCAAGACTCTTGTACCATTGAAAATATGAATGGAGCTGTGACTCTATCGAATATTCACTGGGGCAGAGCCTCGATTAACGGCTCCATTCAGCAGATCTCTAATTGGATGTATGTCAATCCAAAAGAAACCAGCTCTACTGTTTTAATTCCATCTAGTAATGTTCACTTCTACTATATAAATAATGACAAGCCAACCTCTACGCTTAACGTATATGGCCGCTCTTCACTTCAAATTAGTAATTATGGTAGAGCTAGCTTACAAACAACTAAAAATGCTAACAATGCAGGGTTTGAGATTGCGCGAGTCCCTGCTAGTACAAGTCAAGATGGCGTAAAATTCCCTATGATGGCGGGATGTATCAATTTAGCCGTGCTTAACACAACGTTACCCAGCATTGCTCGTGTTAACTTTACCGAAGCAAACCAAACTACTGGGCCTATTACTACCACCTTATGTGTGCCAGGAAATGACACAACCACATTTGTTGGTATAGACGCAAAAGCAGAGCGTATTGCAAATATCACAGCTAAAGTGCCAACTGAATTAAAGCACCTGTATTAAAAAGCGATTGCTACTAACAAGAATCAAAATTAGCTGCTGAAGAGCAGCTAAAAATCGCTAGAGTAGCTTTGTGTGAAAAAAATTATATGGGTTTGAAAACAAAATCAAACCCAATTTAATAGACGTGGCCAAACAAATCCTAAATCGTCTACTTACAGTAGTTATCTACGAAAGTTAAATCATTAATATGCTCTGGTGCATCCATAACATAGGTAGACACTGCGGTTTGCGGGTCGACGGTATAAATTTTCGCGTTTTCACCTGAGACTCTTCCTGAGACATACAATGTACCATCATCGGAAATTGCTAAACCAGACGCCCAGTTAATACCATGGTGACCAATCAAGGTTAACGCCATTGAACTCTCATCGATTGTATATAAGGATTTACCAGTTAGCACATAAAGTGTGTTGTTATCAGCAGAATAAGCAATGTCACCGTGTGAGAAAGAATCACCTGAATAACGCATCTTGCCTAACACTGTTTTTTCACCAGTTTGTAGATTGTAATCATACATATACGTTTTACTGGTGGCGCGTAAAGATTGCCCGCTCGCGGTTACCGCAGAACGATAAATTGGCCAAGATTTCGCATCTGCCTCAGCAACTTGAGCACCGGTTTCTAAATCTATTGACCAAAGTTTTGAAGCCTTGCTGCCAGAATCAAGCTGCTCCATAAAATAAAGCTTATCATTGTGACTAGCAATGTTTGACGCGGTATTTTGAGCCCCTGCCACGACACTAAAAGTCTTTGTCTCTAAATTGAACTTATAGACATAACCCGTCTCAAATGAGCCATAGTTATTGATCCCAAAAATACCCGTGTGGCACGCCTGTTTTTCTGTTACGACAACGTCGTCAATAAAGCCCCCTAAACTATCGTTAGTGCCCGCTCCTGTGAAACGGAGCTCTGAAGTACTTGAATTCGCCTCTAAAGACAAGGTAAAAGACTGCCAACCTCTTTGCGCTGCGTTTAAATTTAAAACCGTCGTGCCATTCCACTTAACATCAACTTTGTTTGTCTGATTGTTCCCAGAAACTCGCGGTGAGTAGGAGAATGAGACTTCATATGTTTTTCCAGCCTCTGTAGCGAGAGTTTGAAATACACTGTGATTGGCAGTCGAATCGAGCTCAATATATTGATTGCCATCTTGAGCGGTAATGATACCAAGGCGTGACGTTTGAATTTCAAACCTTGCCCCTTCACGTTGCCACCCGGTTACTGTACTCAGCAATTTCCATTTTGATTTGACGACATCCTGTTCGAAAGAGCCGTTTGTAACTAAATTGTCCGCTGTTGCAATTTGCGAAGCAAAAAGCGTGGACATTGCAAAAAGAGATAATTTCATAAAGTAGCACTCCAAGGTTTGGTGGTATTTACAGCACAATCGAAAGAACATTTACCAATTAAATTCATAAGGTTACATTTAATATAAGTGTTCAGTTAGAACTGAATCGATGTCTTCATTTGAAAAGAAGTTGCACAAATGATGCCTAAACTGAAAGCAGTGCTTATGGATCAGGAGATTACTATAAAAGATCACGATCTTACCGGCCGCTTTAAGTCAGGTGTCTCACTGACGAGGAATTAAGCAGCTCCAGTGATTACTGAAGGTTTTGTTGTTTAAAAGCTGGGTGACTATTTTGGGGCTTAAAAAATAGGTCAGCGACTTTACAGCCGCTGACCTCTCGCAAAAATGTTTGTGTATATTCGCCCTACAAAAATAATTGTATTAGCATACGCATGCCTGTAATAAGCAATACGATAGAAAATACTTTCTTGAGCTTTGTTGCGTCTAATTTAGCTGCGAGTGATGCGCCAACTGGCGCAAATAACACGGTTAAAGGCACAATACATAGGAACGCAACTAGGTTCACAAGTCCGAACGTGCCGACAGGAGCATCAGCAGGTGACTGACCTAAAATGAGCATAGTCGCGGCTCCTGGCAAAGAGATAATTAACCCAATGGCAGCGGCTGTACCCACAGCTTTGTGAGCCGGGTAGTTATAAAGCGTGAGTAATGGAACAGAAATAGTACCGCCTCCAATGCCCACCATTGAGCTGAAAAACCCGATTGAGGTACTCATTGTTGCTTGTCCGGCTTTACCGGGTAGTGATTGAAATAAAGCTGACTTGCCTGTTCGAAACATCATATTCAGGGCTGATAAAGTAGCGATCACACCAAATAGCCCAGTCAACCAAGTGCCGTTGATGCGAGTTACCAGCCAACTTCCTGCCAAAACGCCAATAAATATAAACACAGCCCAGCGCTTTAAAAGGTCAAAATCTACATTACCTTTTTGATTGTGCGAGCGAATTGAGCTGATGGAGGTTGGAATAATTGTCGCTAACGAGGTCGCTGTTGCGATGACCATGGCCGACTCAGGCGATACGCCAAAGCTCTGAAAAACAAAAAATAGCACCGGCACTATCACAATACCGCCGCCTACCCCCAACAAACCAGCCAAAATGCCCGCAAATGCGCCAGTTGCAATCAGTGCGACAAGTGTTGAAGTATTATTGCTTAAAAACTCTATCATAGTGTGAATCAACAACGTTTAAATGAAATAAATAAAACCAACAAACGGAAAACCCATTTGTTGGTTATGTGAAAAACAAACGAAGAAATTATGCAGAGAGCTCTTTTCTTACTATTTCAGCCCCAGCTGCTAAAGCCTGCAATTTGCCTCTCGCTACTTCTCGTGATAACGGTGCCATACCGCAGTTTGTACTTGGGTAGAGCTTGTCGGCATCGACATATTTAAGTGCTTCGCGAATAGTGTCGGCGACTTCCTCTGGCGTTTCAATGTCATTGGTAGCTACATCAATAGCACCGACCATCACCTTCTTGCCTTTAAGTAATTCCAGTACTTCTAGAGGCACTCGACCGTTATGACATTCTAAAGAAATAATGTCGATGTTAGAGCGCTGGATTGCTGGAAAGGTTTTTTCATAGTGACGCCACTCATTGCCCAATGTTTTCTTCCAGTCGGTATTTGCTTTAATGCCGTAGCCATAGCAAATGTGTACAGCGGTTTCGCACTTAAGCCCTTGGGTTGCGATTTCAAGAGCTTCTATACCCCACTCGTTCACTTCATCAAGGAACACATTGAACGCAGGTTCATCAAATTGAATGATATTAACGCCAGCTGCTTCTAGCTCTTTTGCTTCTTCATTCAATGCTTTAGCAAATTCGAAAGCAAGGGTTTTACGATCTTGATAGTAATCATCATATAGCGTATCTACCATAGTCATCGGCCCAGGCAGCGCCCATTTGATTGGCTGCTGTGTTTGCGAGCGTAAAAATTTTGCATCGTCAACAAACACCGGTTTTTGGCGGCTTACTGGGCCAATAACCCCCGGTACACTGGCGTCATAGCGGTCGCGAATTCTAACCGTTTTCTTATTTTCAAAATCAACACCGCTTAAGTTTTCGATAAACGTAGTGACAAAATGCTGGCGGGTTTGCTCGCCGTCACTCACAATTTCAATACCTGCACTGTCTTGTTCTTGTAACGTGACTCTCAGTGCGTCTTTTTTACCGGCTATCAGTTCTTCGCCTTCTAATTTCCAAGGTGACCAAAGCTGTTCAGGTTGTGCTAGCCAAGACGGTTTTGGCAAACTTCCGGCGGTAGAGGTTGGGAATAGTTTTTTCATAATTAATGCATCTATACCTTAAAATCAGAATGACGGCTGAACAAAGTTAGCGGCCCACTTTTCCAGTGTTGACTGGTGTCGCTGAATAAAATTATCTTCGCACCACTTGCCTTGTTCAATCGCAAGGCGAGCGCGCTCTTCTCGGTCATAAACCACTTGCGTTAAAGAGCAGTCTAAGTTCTTCAGGCTTGGCTTATAAGTTTCACCAGCGGTAGAGTTAGCGTTATAAATCTCTGGGCGATAAATCTTCTGGAAAGTTTCCATGGTGCTCAGCGTACTGATCAGCTCCAATGTGCTGTAATCGTTTAACAGATCACCGAAGAAAAAGAATGCATACGGAGCAACACTGTTTTCAGGCATAAAGTAACGAACTTCCATACCCATTGTTTTGAAATACTGCTCAGTCAGTGATGATTCATTCGGCGTATATTCAACACCCAAAATCGGATGTGTATTACTTGTACGATGATAGGTTTTATTGTCAGATACACTTAAGCAAATGACAGGCGGCTTACTAAAGTTTTCTTTGTAAGCACTTGAATTAATGAAATCTTGAAACATTTTACCGTGCAATTCACCATAGTTATCTGGCACAGAAAACTGATCTTTCCCTTCATTGTGTTTACGTAGTAGCACGCTAAAATCGTAGTCGCGTACATACGATGAGAAATTGTTACCCACAATACCTTCAATACGTCTGTTCGTATGGTGGTCAACTATGTATGTTTTTAATACTTCGATAGTAGGAAACGTTTCGCCATTGCCCTCAACATCAATGTCCACATGCACAATATCAATTTCAACTGAATAACGGTCTTTGTTTGGGTTATCCCAATTTGCCAGACTATTAAAACAGTTATTGATCATGTTAATTGCTTTACGCAGGTTTTCTTGACGTACTTCACCGCGAGCCAAATTAGCAAAGTTTGTAGTAAGGCGCGTATCGTTCGAAGGTGAATAGTGCTCATCAAATCGAATGGTCTTAATGGAATAGGTGAAATCGCTGCTCATAATATTGTGGTGTCCCTAGCTAAAAAATTAAATCTGGCCTCAAAAGTAATGAAGCGATTCTATGATGAATAATCCATGATTAATATTGATTTAATTTTATGAACCTATGAGTTTTGCTCATAGTATTATGTTAACGGAGAGAATACACAAACGTACTGGAATTGTTAATCACAGTGAGTGATAAGCTGGGGTGGTAATTAATTCCATGTTTAGTGATGCTGTTTTATGAGCAAAGCCGTTGGCTTTTTAAGTATGCTTGCAATAGTTCGAAACAGCGTGTTATCACTGAAAAATTGTTTAAATACGTGAAGGACTGCGCTTTGCGCCCACAGTAGAATATGCAGTACAACGAGCGCCGCGTTTAGGCCATTTTTCATTTCTCTAATGCAGGCAAACCGGGGGCTTTTATCTTTTCGTGACTTTTAATTGTTTGTGCAAATGGATATCAGAGTTCGATAAAAGAATAGAGAAATCAATTTTTGAGGCCAACATCACACTTGTCATTTCACCGCGACATGGCTCGCAACAAGAATGTAATAACAGGTAGTTATAGCCATTAGGAAGAGCTAATGGCTGTTGATTTACTCCGAGTCTATAGCCACCGGATGCTTGTAACTGTGCGCCATTTTGATAAAAGCTCCGAGGTAATCAATATTACTATCCCCTTCGCGCGTACCTAAATAAATTTGTTTCGCGATGCCATTTTTACCTAAACGCACAGCTGATAATGGTAATTTTACGCTGTACTCCTCTGCCAGCCAGCGTGGTAATGCCGCAACACCTCGACCACATGCAACCATTTGCAACATGATGTCGGTGGTTTCAACGGTTTTATGTTGTTTAGGGATCACTTGATCTGGATTGAGGAACTGCGTGTAAATATCAAGGCGATCTTTTGATACTGGGTAGGTAAATAATACTTGGTTTCTAAGATCTTCAGCCTTAGCAAATTTTTGCGCTGTTAATTCATGATCTTTTGGAACAACGAGCACTTGCTCATAATCAAATACTGGCTCAAAGACCAGACCACTTTTAAAATAGGGATCAGGTGTTACCAGCAGATCTATTTCGTAATCTAACAGAGCACCTACTCCACCGAATTGAAATTTTTGTTTAACATCTACGTCAACACCCGGCCAGGTTTCTAAAAAAGGCGACACCACCTTTAATAGCCATTGATAGCAAGGGTGACATTCCATACCGATCCGCAATGTGCCGCGCTCGCCCATGGCGATTTGTTTTAATCTTTCTTCAGCACCGCTCAATAGTGGAAGCGCACGGTTTGCGATATTAAGCAGATAATGGCCTGCTTGTGTTAGCCTTAAACTTCTTCCGTCACGTACCCAGACTGCAGTCCCTAGATTGTCTTCCAGTTTACGCATGGTATGACTTAAAGCCGATTGTGTTACACAGAGCTCTTTTGCTGCGGCAGTAAGAGATCCTTGCTGATGGACAGCATGAATGATACGAAGGTGGATACGTTCTAACATTTTTAATTATGAGCAAAATTAATAGATTGTTTATAATATATCATTATCTCTCATCTATAAACTCATCTAAACTAGCGCCAATTAAATAATCCATACGATTAAATGTAGGTTTAGAAAATGAAAAATGAAGCTAAAACGCCCCCTGTTGCACATCATGACGTTTTTGTAACCAAGATAGAGTCACTGAATAAACATACCTTTCAAATTGAGCTCTTAGCACCTGAAGGAAGCGTATTGGACTATAAGTCAGGGCAATATTTGAAGCTCAAACTTGATGTGAATCATGATGGCAAACCATTGTGGCTTTCATACACAATTTCCAGCCGTTTAGATGCTGATAAAGCGAATAAAGTGTGTCTAATCATCCAAGTTACCAGTGATTTTTCAGGTAAAGTTGTTGACTGCTTGTTTGCTGCCAAAGCAAATAATCAGCCAGTTGCTATCATGCTCGCAATGGGAAATGCGTTTTTACAGACCAATATTGACCAGCCTCATTTATTTGTCGCTGCAGGCTCTGGTATATCCAAGATAAAATGTATTACTGAAGAGCTTTTGCATCGAAACCCTGAAGCCAATATCAATATTTACTGGTCCAATCGTCATAGCGATGACTTTTTTCTTTTGGAGCAATTTCATGATTGGGCGACTGCGCATAAAAACCTAAATTTCAATACGATTTTAGAGTCGGCTCAGTCGGGTTGGACAGGAAGAACAGGCTTTCTCTACGAAGTGATACAACAAGATTATTCTGATCTTAAGGATACACATGCTTATTTGTGTGGCTCAACACAAATGGTTTATGGCACGATTGACCAGCTAAACTCTATAGGCTTACAAGAGCTAAATTGCTATTCAGACGTTTTTGAGTTTTCACCTAGAACCGAAAAGCTAGAAGCGTAAACCAATTCAGATAATTTAAAGCTAAAAGTGCTTTCAAGTAACCGCCAAATATGCTTTTTGTGGTTACTTGAAGGGGTGACTAATTGTTAGCTAACCCACGTAGTAGAGCAGGATCGAGCCAACCGTTACGGATCCGACTTTAAAGCTTTTTTATATTCAATTAAATAATCAAAAACCTTATTTGAAATCGATTCTAACTTTGGTTGAGTATTTTTCCCTGCCACATTTGTCACAACGAAAATACCAATTTTTTTCTTTGGGTAAATGGCTAGCCAACTAGATGTGCCCATTGAGCCGCCACTTTGATAGAGCATTAGTTCATTTGAATCATCTTTAGCTGTATACCAATAAAATGCCTTGCCATGACCCGTCCAGCTCTCATCTAATAGTTGATGAGAAATTGCCACCTCAGGCTCTGAAGAAAATTGATGTTGCATATACCGCGTGACAGACTCAAGGTTTGAAGTTAATCCCCCACCAGCAAGCCAATATGGACTAGCCAAGGGCATTTGATTGCCATTTCCATCTGATCCGACTGTAACTTCGCTTACCTCGGAGTCTGTGCGTCTGAATTTTGTGCCTCGCTCTCCAGACTTACTCGTGATTATTTCAGAAACCAGTAATTCAAAAGGCTTTTGGTAAACAGATTCCAGAATATATCCAGCTAAATTAGTACCGACGCTTGAATATAGATAGTCCTCGCCTGGTGTAGAGTTCAGTTTTACTTTTTTAAGGTCATCAAAGTAGTCACCTCTAGAATATTTTGATATTTTTTCAAAATATCTGCCTTGCTCAATATCTTCGCGACTGGCAGCAAAATTGCTAGGCAGCCCACTGGTATGCGTCAAAAGGTGTCGTAAAGTTATATACTGGTTGGACAGTTCTAAGTTTTTATATTCGTTATTTTTAAGGTAATGGCGGATATCTTTATCAAGCTCAACTTTCCCGTCGTGAATAGCCTTAGCAACAGCTAAACCTGTATAAGTTTTGGTTAACGAGCCAATTTCATATATTGTTTGGTTGTTAGGCGTGTCTCCATTGCTTAACGTCCCAACATGATATTGATAAGTATTTTCTGAGTCTACAACCGAAATTGAAACAACCTGCCCAGCATTTCCATCAATAAATTCAATGATTTCATCTTTCGTATTGGATTCAAAATCAATTGCATCATGACTTTTGCATGAGGTCAAAACTGTCATTAATGAAATAGCCAATAACGATGATATAGTTTGAGTTATTAATCGGCTCATTACTTTCCTTTTAAAATCACTAAAATCACTAAAATCACTAAAATCACTAAAATCACTAAAATCATTCTTTAGACGAAAAAATTGGCTAAAAGGTTTAAAGGCTGAGTCAAATTATCTGATTAATGCTGAAAATAAACGGCTAAAACATAGTCGGCTAGAATAAGCGCAAGCCTGCAGTTTTACGTCCATTTTTTAATTAATTTGTGATGTATTTATTGGCTACAGCCTACCAAATTGCTTTTACTAACGATGATCACAAACCGTTTATTGAATTCACTGTTTGTTAAATAACCACAAGTTCCAGTTATTGTATTACCGTCAATTTTAAATGAATAATTATAACTACCATCATTTTGAGAGAGTGAATGGTAAATGGTGTTTTCTTGTTTGTGTCCAATAGAGCCAAAATTCAAACGACTCTCAGGCAAACGAACAATGGCCTCTGTTATAACGTTCTCTGATTCATTTATGACAGTAACACTTGGTTTAATAAAGAAATACAGATGATAAAAAGCAATAACAATAAAAGGGATAGCCACGGTTATCTTAATAAGCTGATTCAACAATAATCTCGATAGCACAGAGCCCCCTAACCAGCCGGGCCTTTGCTTGGCGTCGCTTGAACTTGATTGTTATGTTCCAACGCGCCTTTCATTGCTTGTTTAACTTTTGGGTTCTTAAGCAAGTCTTCATAACCATCAAGCATTGATTCTATTTTATTTTTCGGAATTCGCTCAGCGCTTGGCTTTGAATAAAACTTCATAGCTGCTTGAAATCGAGTCATGGAAACTCTCATGATTGAAGAAATCAACTCGTTGTTATCTTGAATTTTGGTGATATCAAAGCAACCTTTAAGTTTCGTTTTTTCTTTGTCATCTTCACTTTTATATTCGTCTACACTCAAAGTCCAAGCGGACCAATCAATATCTTGATCAGGAAAACGCTTATCCAAGTTCTCAAATAGTTGCGGAGCAAACACGTTCTGTAATATGAACTTACCCATGTCTTTATCAATTCTACTTACTTCATAAGACAGGCATGAAGCAAGTGGAGCTGGTTCTTGCGCCTCACTGAAATAACTAAAAAACATTAATGCGATATAGAATGTGCGCAAGCTTTCTCCTTGTAACGCCTCGTTAAGAGGCAATAATATAGTTGGCTAAAACTAGCGACGAAGGAGCAAAAGCCTACTGTTTTTTGTCCTTTTAAATTCGTGGGGGCATGCTTTGAATTGTGCAAAGCCTGCACATTGCCATACTCCACCTACTTAAACTCACATTATACACATTGCAAGACGCGACCCCATAGATGTTCTTGACGAGAGACGGTTCATCTGTGTTAGCTGTTATTCTTACTTACCTTTTTTCGTTGTCTCTTCCACATTATGCCAACGAAACAAGATACTACTAGCCACACAATAATATCGAAAATTAAACTACCATAGCTTAAAGAGCTACCACTCCAATAACAGTTCCAAAAAAATGTCCTAGGGAAGCCCATATAACCACATCCGTCCATTGCCTGATCACCGATAGTGAACAAATATTGAGATAGAAAAATGAGCGAAAAATATAGGGTCGACCTTAAAAACCCATCCCAAAATCCTGAATTATTAAATGTCATAAATCGTCCTGACAAATACAGCTAACGCTCTAAGCCGCGAGCGATTTGAAGTTGCTAAGCAACGGAAGATTGCTCCAAGTGATTTTGCTTGTTGAATGTGAACCTGACTACCATAGGTTATTTTCCAAGTTTAATACTGTAATCGGTTGCTGAGAGGTAAGTACATTACCGATATTGCATGCATTACCAAAATAAATGTTATACACATGCTTATAGTAAGCCCACGTATATTCTATTGGAGTCCGTTCATTTGCAATTATCTTAAGCCATGAATTTGCCTTTAAGATACCAACTCTTTTCAAATGTCCACTACGACTCCACATTGACACTAACAATTCACCACCTAACTCTTCAAACTCAAATCCCAATTGTCGTTGCTGATTTTCATTTATGGTTCGAAAACCTGAGACAGAGGGGTTATTAAAGTTACTATATTCAGAGTGCTTAACCTTGATTAATAATACACCTTGAGTTTCTGGTACATTTTCTATTGGAAAGACTTCTGGCACTGCGTTTCTTAGCGTTGCTCTAGGGTGTCCACGGGATTTTTTTGTCCAATATGTTTCAATATGTTGAATTATCGTATTCATAGCACCTACATTAAACACCTAGCTCACCTATTGATACTGCGGAGAGCATTTTTGTATATAGTTGGAGCGCAGCGACATACACAAAAACAAGCGTATCAATATGTGTAAGCGCACAGCTTTTTGTTATGCTTTGCGCAGTATAATAAAGTTACGAACACTATAATAGCCCTCTGATTTTTCCCAAAGTTATGCGCTTAACATTGAAGTACCTTTTTCCCAAACCTCGTTTTCTTTTAAAGCTCCTAAGGTAAATTCACCAGATACACTCCCGAAGAAAACCCTAAACCAAGATATTTATGATTCTAGCGTTTCATTTTTAGGTATTTGTCTTTCATTTTCTAACTACTGTCTTGTACACCACATACAAAACTAAAAAGCTCATAAATATTGCATGAAGTAATAAAAACAGCCCGAAAGTCCATGCGTGATATACGTACCTACCAGTATCCACTATTTCAAATGGTTCTTTCAGGTAGAAAAAGTAAGATATTGGACCTAATGATAGACAAACTATTACTCCAGCTAGCGCAGTTTTAACTTGCTTCTTTGGTAAGTCATAATTTATCGGCAATGACCTGCGAACTATGTAACACCCCATATAAATATATGCGATTATAAACCCTACATTAAACATGGATATTGTAAGTCACTTCGCCCTTCACCTATTAGAAAATCAATAACAAAGCCGATAAAAGGCAGAGGTGTAACAGTCTTGATTACTCTATTCATCTTAAAGCATATCGCTTCACTTAATTGGCGCAATATAGCATGCTAAAATTAGCGACGAAGCAGCGCAAGCCATACGTTTTGCATCCAGGCCATTTGTTAGGTGTTCAATTCATCCCTAAGTTTCATCAAGAGAAACCCTAACCTATTTTTTCCTTTACCATTACCACCAATGCCCCAGTATTTATCATAAGGCGAATCTTCTATTAGCTCTTTCTTTCCAGTGCCAATTAATAAATCTCTTAACTCTTTATTCTGAAACTTTTTTCGTAAGCCTACCAGCATAACTTCTTCTTTAACTGTGTCCCAGTCCGAGCGAATTGGTATCGCTCTCGTTTGCCCTAAATCTTTTGCTTGTTTAGGTGAACCGCAATCTCGTATTTTGTTAAACTGCTCAGTGCCGACAAACTTCATTGCTTGAAAGTAATGCTCCATCGTTTTCCAGTAATGACCGTCTAGATCAAAACCGAATCCTGCAAAATTTGAGAGCTGATAATACTTGTCGTTTTTTGTGAAAAATTTTATGGATTTAGCCATTTTTCCTGAAATCCCAACGCCGCAAATAAACGGCTAAAATTAGTTGACTAAACTAGTGAGGAGCGAACAAAGCCAACTGATTTTTGTCCGCACTTTTTAATTTGCTTAGTTTTGGCGTGATATCCTGTGAATAGGTCTATGGCCTTTTCTCTGCTGCTTAAGTCACGTTTGTAGAACTCGCTGTAGCCACAAGACCTGCAACTAATATGATAAAAGCGTTTATTATTGAATTGGAAAATTGAAGAAAACAACCCTCTTTTACCTCGAAACTCACCCACCTCAAATTCCGTATATTGGCACTTAACACACTCAAACTTACTTTTACTTCCCATCATATTCAATACACCTGCGGCTTTACGCTCAGAAGAAAGCTTTTCATTATCTACACCACAAGATAACAAATAGGACAGGCACTTTTCTTTTTACTAAGAGCATCACCGTTTAGGTGTCTATCAATGATTGACCTACCCTTGTATCACCTCGTTATCTCGCCAATCCAGTGCTTTCAACCTATTCACTTTAACAACCAAGTTATAGCGGTTACTCATAATGGCATATGCGGCTATTTCAATCGCAAATACACCGCTTAACAGCTTCATTCGCTCTACTAGCCATGTCCGTCTGTGGTCAAAGTTTTTACCTGTGTACTTATCCTCTCCATATAAAAAAGCACGGCGTACACACCGTGCTTTTATCATTTCTATTCAACTCAATCTCAAGCTGGATATTTAAACAGAAGTAAAATAGCACGATTTAAGCAATAAGTTTGTGCCAGTCCTAAATAGTGACAAATTACTTTCTATATCGTATCCACCTATATATTACTCTAAAAAAGAACTTTATGAATTCGACACAAACCCGTAGCATTCTTACTTTTATCTGTTTGTATAGTAACTGTACCGCCAGACACCTTTGATGTAAGTAAGCCGCTATAAACGATATCTTTGTTTGAAGCGTTATGTTGTAAATAATAAGTCAGACCACAACCGCTTGGCGTTGCGGAGCCACTCCCTAAAGTAACCCAGACTCCATACGGGTCACTGCCATTGGCCATACTTGAATATTACTGATTTTTCCAGATGCATTGGCCCATGTACTCGCTTTAGTACCAAAAGAAATAGCTCCAATGAGTAACCCAATAAAGAGAATTGTTTTCATATTACAGTCCTGTTTTAAGTTTTTTTTCGAGGCTTTGCCAGAAAGCATCTGACGTTTTTAAATCATCGAACTTGATTGTTTCTAGTTCAATAGAAACAAAGTCAATGTCACTATTATCTTCCACTTTAATAACCAAGCTTGTGTTTACCAAATTTTCATCTCTTTGTGCAGCCGTGAAATCAAGCTGTGACAAGCTAAAACTTTCAGCGTTTGGAAAATATCCGTTTAGTAGAAAAGAAATATTTTTAATATATTTGGCTTTATGTATTTCAATTTGTTGATGAAAGTCTTTAGCTATACCTATATCTATTGCTATACCTACACCAATTCCCATAGCACCAAGAGAGCCAACCAACATAGGCCCGGCATTTGTTCCCTTTCCTGTATATGACGCCTCAGGAATTTCCGGGCTAAGGGGTGCTGTAGCTCTTGAGCTAGAACAACCTGTAATTACGAAAATTACGGTAGATAAAATTAATAAAATTCTTATATTCATGCTAACAATTACCGATAAAGGCTTTTGAAATCCAGATTAAAATAAAATTTAAGGCTGTTTTAAGTATTTAAAATCAGCTAAAACCAGTCCTTTAAGCAGAGTTGTAATTTCAAACTACACATAACCATTAAAAGGAACTTAATTCAAAAAATAAAAAACAATGGAAGTATACACTTATTGTTGTTTTATTAAAACTATTCTCAGCAACCAAATTAGGTTACATTAATTCTCTGCTAAAATAGCTCGCATATTTTAGCTAACCAATATTGCGTTTATAGACTTGAAGCATAAACGCATCTGGGGGCCGTGTTGTTTATAAGCTAATGCTAGCATTAACTCTGATTTATTAGTTTAAGACTTGGTGAAAGTTGGAAATTGATGTTAATGCAATCAAAGTGCATGTACTGGAAATATGTCGTAAACATGGGGTGGTCAAAGTACATTTTATAAGTGGCGTTCTAAATATGGTCCTCTGATGTAAAGATTTAAAAGAGCTTGAATTTGAAAACCGCAAGCTAAAAGATATGTTTGCGACCCTCCGTTTAAAACACTCGATGCTTGAGGAAACCACCTCAAAAAAGGCGTAAAAACAATTAGACGCAGAGCTTGGGTCGAGCACTTACGAGCACGGTTTGAAGTAAGCGCGGCATTTGCTTATGATGCAGCTCTAATAATTTATAAACCTTATTAATGTCATCTGATTCAAATTTCATGTAGCCACCTACAGATGAGGTAGTATCAATGACATCCTTACTTCCAATTTGGAGTCTAGTGCTAATTTCGCTTCCACCATTGAACATACCACTTTGGGTGCGATAGTAATGAAATACTCCCATTGCTCGGGACTGTGGGAGTATCCGCGTTATTATGAATAAATAAAATATACTCCATGGTTTATCTCCTGAGAAACTTAACGAATGAGATGGACTCCCCCTTTATTGGCAAATGTGCCAGATTTAAGGTGCGAAACTAAAATCAGGAGCAGTCCATCATGAATAACATTAAAACACTTGGTATCGATTTAGCAAAAAATTCATTCTCTCTTGTTGGAATGAATGATCATGGGAAGGTTGTTTTCAGAAAGACACTGTCACGTAAAAAACTTATGAACTGTGTGGCACAAATCAATCCCTGCCTAATTGCTATGGAAGCTTGCTCCGGTGCACATTTCTGGGCACGGGAGTTTAAATCCCTCGGTCACCAAGTGGCAATCATCGCCGCTAAGTTTATTGAACCATTTCGTACTGGCGGCAAAAATGATAATAACGATGCCGAAGCCATTTGTGAAGCCGCTATGCGATCTAATATCTGGCATGTTCCTGTAAAAACCGCAGAACAACAAGCTGTTATGACGCTCCATAGAGTTCGACAGGGCTTAGTTAAAGAACGAACCTCGATGATAAATCAACTTCGAGGCTTGCTGAGCGAGTTTGGTATCATCATCCCCAAAGGTCGCTACAGTTTACATGACGTCATTGGTGATATTTTAGAAGACGCTAATAATAAACTACCCCACCTTGCTCGAGAAATGACGAGTAATCTATGGCAGCGTATTAAACAAGCAAATGAACAAATACTCGGTTATGACCGAGCTTTATCAAAACAAGTCAGAGAAGATTCTGTCGCCAAGCGCTTAATGACCATTCCTGGTGTTGGTGAGCAAGTTGCGACTGCTGTTACAGCCAATGTGCCTGACCCTCGATTGTTCAGAAATAGCCGCCAGTTCTGCGCGTGGTTAGGGCTGGTACCTCGCCAATTCACCACAGGTGGTAAAATTCGACTCGGGAGAATTACTAAGCGTGGTGATAAATACCTTCGAATGTGTCTCGTTCATGGGGCAAGAGCTGTTATGGCAAACTTAAGAGAAAAAGAAGACAAAGTCAGTTGTTGGATACGTGAGCTCATCGCTCGCCGTGGATATCTAAAAGCCGCTGTCGCGTTAGCAGCGCGAAACGCCAGACTTATTTGGACGCTGATGGTTAAACAAGAAGATTACAAGGTCATTGCTTAGTTAAATGACTATACGCCATTTTACTAAGCAACCATTATGAAATAACACATTTATTTAGTGTGAAAGATTTATCTGTTTTACCCGAGTCCTGCGAAGGCGTCGATGACAATTAGGTCAGACCGAGGAAGCCATAGCCTGGTTATTGCGGGTGAGCTTAAAAAGCTCGTCTAACGAATAAGGCACACTTCCTAGCGAATACTCATCTAGGTCCGAGTTTAACACTCAATCAATAGGCCGAATGTAGAGGTGCAGTCTCATATCTAATTTATCAAAGATGAATTCGTTGACAAACGGGGGAGTCCATGTAGCTGCAATAAGCGGTGAGTAACAGTTGGCTAAATGTGGAACGAAGCGGAACCGAGCCAATTGTTACGAATCCGGCTTAATTACTTTGTTAAACGGCACATTTCTATGCACACGAGAATATTAACTTACCAGTGGTCTCTGCAAAAACTACGACTTGTCATCGTTAAAACTATTTTGTACCACGATGTTTCCATTTTTGACCACAAGAGAAATACTCTGTGTATTCATAATATCCTCGCTCGGTGAGGCATTTAAGATAACAAAATTGGCCTTATCGCCTTCATTGATACCACTTTTAATACCCATAAAGTTGGCAGAGTAAGATGTTGCTGAAGCAATCGCTTGGTGAGATGTCATACCCGCATCAACTAGAAGTTTCATCTCTCTATGAACAGAATAACCTTGAATAGTGTTCCAATTCCCCGAGTCCGTGCCTACAAGAACCCTAACACCAGCATTAATCATTGCGTTGACTGAAGAAAAAGTGACAGAATTTCGCTCTCTAAATTTAGCCTGCTTACTCTTATATTTAGCAATTAGATCTGCGTGGCGATAGGCTGATATTAAAGCATCTGGAACAAGTTCCTTGATTAAAGGGGCATCTAACACCGTTGGGTCAAATAAATAATTAACGAAATCTGTATGAATGGTTAATGTGGGTATCATCACAATTCCGGCTTTCGCCATAAGGGCTGGTATGTCCTTTGGAATTTCACCGCGTGGTACATGGGTGACAGCTGAAGCACCAACTTCTATCGCATCTCTAATATCTTGCCAGGTTTTAATGTGAACAATAGATTTGATACCAAACTGCTTAGATGTTTTAACTAATTGCGCAAATACTTCTTTTGAAATCGAAGGTTGATCGTCAGAAGGTTGATAAACAATTTTTATCACATCAGGGTCCTGGGTCGCTAACTCGGTCATCTCTCTTACTGCATCCGCAACAGATGTCACCGTTCTTGTAGCAATACCATATTCGGAACAATGGCCTTTAGGTGCTGTAAAACAAGTCAGGCTAGCATATATATCTGCCCCCAGAAATTCTCCATTTCGTTGCTTAGTTCTAACATTAATAAGACTTTGTTCATCACCGAATAAGTCAACAAAGCCAGTGACTCCTGCTTTCAATACTCTTTCTGAAACAGCCTGTGTGCCCGGTGCATCGTTCTTAGAATAAGGTATAAAGTTTCCAAACGAATGGGTGTGCATGTCAATAAGGCCCGGGATCCCCCATTTTCCCTGCAGATCGATTTTTTCCCCTGGAAAGTCGTCAGGTAAAGTCTCTGTTTTGGTGAAAACAGTCCCATCTCTAACAACAATAACCTTGTTTTCAAAACCATTCTTTGGATCAAAAAAGTGTCCATTTACATAAGCGGTATCTTGTACAGAATAAACATTTTGGTTGGTTTCAATCTGGCCTAATGAGCAGCCAAACAACAATACTGAAAAAAGTATAATCGTTAAATACTTTAGGTTAATGGGTAAAAACATGTCTAAAACTCCATGATCATGTAAACACAATTTTTTTGTAATTATTTTTATACCAAGGCTAGGAATTACGCGCCGTGATGTTTAACGCCACGCACAGCGGCTGGAAAATCTGGCGGTTTTTGTGCTACGTAGCTGCACAAAAAATGACAGGTTTGACAGTCCGTTGCTGCGCCTTGTTATGCTGTTATTGCTCAAGTATTGCATATACCAACTCGTTAATTTGAAACAGATCTGACTCGGTGAAACCTGTCTTCAGCTCAATTCTCTTGATAGCAGCGCCATTGTAGTTGCCCTAGGCTTGATCAGATGTTGCAAAAATCCACCCTGCAAGCTCTTTTTCAATGATATCTGATCCTGATAAATGTGCTGATACAGCCTCTAACGCTGAAATTAATTTGGATATTTACCAAATCTCGAAGTGTAACCAACCCCCTCGAGAGCATGATATTGAATAATTTCCTTAACCTCTTTGTATTCCATAATCTCTTAGTGCATAACAATTTTATAGTTCACGCGTCGCGCATCTTTCTGCCGATGTCACGCTCATATATTTAATAAATCTACTTTTTAAAATAACGTAATGCATTACCAACTATAAATATTTTACTGGTGATAAAGATATTCAGAAAAAAGAAAATGCGCTCGGTGCTCATTTTCTTGAATACGGGAGCAGAATAGTCAGAACTGTATATTTACATAGTCACCCTTATTGATGATGACATGAAAACACGCTCCCCACTTTTAAATTATATCGCTGATAATATGTTGGTACGTCAGCATTCATTACGCGCCGTAGAAACGTACCTAAAATGGATTACATCTTATATCCATTTTCATAACAAGCGTCACCCCGCTTCAATGGGGGACAACGAGGTCGAGTACTACCTAGAGCATTTAACAAGAGTTGCACCATGAACACAAGCCACGGCACTCATTTCATTATTATTTTTATAAAAACACATAATAAACAAGAACTGTCGTTGAACTTAAATTCCGCCCACAGTAAAAAACAAGAAAAACTATCTGTCGTTATGACACCAGAATGAGTAAAGCTGATTATGACTCATTTAAACAAGCATTTTTACCTCATTGCAGACCTGATGTACGGAGGTGGTTTAAGAGTAATGGAAGCGGTACAATTAAGAGTGAAAGATATTGACTTCGATTATAAGTGCATTCAAGTATGGAATAGCAAAGGCAATAAGCACCCTATTGTAACGCTATCTACTGAACCAATACCTATTCATATAAATAAATTATACATATTGATAACTTTCTAAAACTTGAATTAAATAATTCGGAATATGCTGACGCAACAGACGGTATTTCTCTTATTAAATAACGCATGAGGGCAAGTTCGAAGAGTTTATCTGTCTCGGTGCGAGCTTGGCGGTTGCCCTTGCGATGATGCTTTGGGATCAAAGCATGAATGTCTTCTTCGGCTTTGATATAGTCCGCGTGCCAACCAGCAACTGTACGCCAC
>NZ_JAKRFY010000025.1:0-101743 GCF_022347805.1 Pseudoalteromonas sp. Of7M-16
CGCTGAGGCTGTCACCTCTAAAACCAACACAGCGTCAATAAACATGGATTGCGGGGCAAGCCCACAATGACGGTATTGACCGTGACAGCATTCCCCTCCTCGTCACCCTGAACTTGTTTCAGGGTCCATAGTGCAAAAGACAACGACTGCAAATCCAGTAAGCACGGTTCTTTTGCGCAAGGTGAAGTAAGTGCAAAGTGTTAATGACAACGAGCGCAGCGAGCTCATTTACTTTGCGCAAGGTGAAATGAGCTAGTTTAACATCCGCGAAGGCTGTCACCTCTAAAACCAACACAGCGTCAATAAACATGGATTGCGGGGCAAGCCCACAATGACGGGTATTGACCGTGACAGCATTCCCCTCCTCGTCACCCTGAACTTGTTTCAGGGTCCATAGTGCAAGAGACAACGACTGCAAATCCAGTAAGCACGGTTCTTTTGCGCAAGGTGAATTAAGTCCAAAGTATTAATGACAGTGAGCGCAGCGAGTTTATTTACTTTACGCAAGGTGAAATGAGCTAGTTTACTAGCCGCTTAATACGTCACCACTAAAACCAATGCTGGGACAATCACGTTTTGAACGAGTCAACTTTCTCTTTTAAGCTGCTTGTATACTCACCCAGCGCATTACTTGCTTCAGCATTCAATTGCGCATTTTTAGCGATTTCGATAATACTATTGTTAAATTCGTTGATGTTGGTGCTAATTTCAGAGATCACCGATGTTTGCTCTTCCGTGGCTGTTGAGACTTGCACATTCATATCAATGATTTCATTTACTGCGTTATTGATTTCCGCCATATACTTGGCAGATTCATTCGCTTTTTCGACGCTTGACGTCGCACTAGATTGCGCATTTTCCATCGCGCCGACTGCGTTTTGTGCCATCGACTGCAACTTCGAGATCATTTCTTTAATTGATTCAGTCGCTTTTTGTGTATTGTGCGCCAACTGCCTAACCTCATCAGCAACAACCGCGAAACCACGACCGGACTCGCCAGCTCGAGCGGCCTCAATCGCTGCATTTAAAGCTAATAAATTAGTCTGCTCTGCCACACCTTGAATCATCAATACAACTTGGTTAATTTCATTACTTTGGGTGTTCAATGCCTGTATTTGCTCTGTGTTATCAGCCACTAATTGCGCCAAACGCTCAATCGATTGAATATTATCCGTAATTGTACGAGTCCCCTGCTCAGCAAGTTCGCCTGATGTTTCCGCTTTGTGGGCCGTATTTTGAGCATTGTTTGCAACTTCTTGAATTGCCGCACTCATTTGCGTCACCGCAGTCGCTATCATGGCCGTCTGTTGCTCTTGATCCTGAGAAGTATTGGCCATGGAAGAACTGATTGTCGTCAGGTTGTTAGATGTTGAAGTGAGCTCGCAAATCATCTCCATTAAATTTTCGACTAGATTGTGCAAGCAATTGACCATTTTATTAAAATCATTGCCAATCTCACTTAACTCATCTTCACCTGAGACTTGCACACGCTGGGTTAAATCCGCATTTTGTGCAATGATTTTAATTGTCTTGCGTAACCCTTTTAATGGTCTGTGTATGGAGCCGTATATCAACCAACTTACACTCAGCATAGCCACAACAACAACCACCGACGCGATAATCATTCCAACTCTCGTGGCATCCGCCTCCGCATGGCTAACTTTGATCAATTGGCTAGCTTCATCTAACTGAAGCACCATTAATTCATTGTAGCCCTCACTGAGTGGATCAAACGTATCGTAAAGGTCTTTAACAAATTGGCTGTAAGGTACAGAGTCAAATTTATCTTGCGATATCAGTGATTTATACTCCTCAATGAGCAGGTTAACTTCCCGCTCAGACTGCTTTATTTGCTGAACAATCGCTTGCTCTTGGCTGGTCAAATTACCACTTAAGTATATTTGCCATTCTTCAATCGCAATTGACTTTGCTTCCTCAATACTCCTGAGCGCCTGACTGGACGTGAGTTGTTCACCTCTTAATTTATGGAAGGTATCAACGATAACAACCGCGTAATTGTCCGAAACAACTTTAATTTCTTTTAATGGCAGCACCCTACCTGAGTACATTTTATCCATGTTCGTGACAAGATGAGATATCGTGGTTAGCGTAATGATTGTCGCCACAACAAACAAAATGGCAGGCAAGCCAGACAGCGATAATAACCGACTTTGTACAGAGAAATTATTCAACATCAAATTTTCCTTAAGCTGAGCCTAAGCACCTTCAAGATTAGTATTGACTAACATGACGAAATTACAATGTAAAAACTTGACGAATGTTATATTTCATATACGCAGTCTGACGATCTCTTGGCAGTCAATTGTGACTTTGGCTACTAAAAACATCAGGGCTATACTAACGGTGATTTATATCATTTATATGTATGGCAGCAGTACTTGATATTGAACAGTTAAATGAGCCTGAGGGCTTTAAATGAATTGATAAATTGACTGCAAAGCTAACGGGGTAACAAAGGGGGTTTGTCTGCGCAAAGATCTCGCCAGTGCTCAATGTCATACTGGCGATTCAAGTATTTATCAAGAAAACACTACAAGTACTGGTCCGTCAATAACGTGTAAGTGCCTAGCAGAACAAGATACCATAGCGCTACGCCAATAAAGATAAATACGTAATTGATAAGCGTAAAGCTTGAATTAGCACTACCGCTAGGGTCGTTGTTCGCCTTGTTAACCAACATTTGTGCCTTAAAACAACAGAAACTGGTAATAACCAGAGTTAAATACCACGCCAGCTCAATGTACAGCGCCACTTGCCCAGTGCCAGACTTAGTGTTAATCATGCCGCCGACAATAGTCACAATGACAAACGCAGTTGCGTAGTGGATGATTCGAATCGGCTTTTCCCCATTTTCCTGTTCATACTTCACCTCAATAAATGAAAATAAAGAATGGGTAAAAAATATTGAAAATATTGCTCTTGGCACTGGCCAGATATCTTCGCCAGTGCTTTTCTTGTATTCGCTCCAATGTTTGTAAAACCAATACAGTGCATAAATGCCTAGCGTCATTAAGCTAAGAGTCCAAAACTTTTTCGCAGACACAATATAGAACTGCATCTGCGCAGGCTCATCGGTATTTAATCTAGGTAATACTTCTTCTGACATTACTTCCTCGACGTGAATGAAACTATACATGGTTAAAAAAAAGACGAAATCCTGACATACAGTTGCCTTATTTGCAATACTAAAGTCCCGCTCTGGCACGCTGATTAAGTTAAAAACAAACAAAAGGCTGAGTGTGACGGGCTGCAAAAATTATGCTCAAATTAAGAAGCTCAGTCCCATATTTCTAGATATCAGGATACAAACATGCCGTTTACTCTATGCAAACGGCATTGTGCGATTTACCTGAATTTACAAAGCAATATATATTTAAGCAGTTCGCTTACTCAGTGCTTCTGTTGTGCTTCTCCATTACAAAAGTGACCACGTTCATGTTAGTCACAAGCAATGATCAGAGCATTTGGAACCGCAGCCCGCAAAGCTATTTTGCTCAATCCTACTTCAGCGTTACCAACAAGCGATATCTTAAATGGAGACATGGTCTGCGATAATTTAGCATCAAGGCTTTCGAAGCAACTTAAAGGCAGAGCAATCTGCTGCCAATTTGTAGTTAGCCTGCTCAATGTTTCGTCTGGAATTTTAATTTGCGAACTGCACTGGGTTTCTTCCTGACAATTCACGCCAACAGAGGTGTGAGAAAGCGAGCCTGATTTCAATGAGATATCAAAGGTGAGGTACGCATTCGAATTTACATATGCACTGAGATCTTCAGGGAAACCATGCTTACTGAGTAATTGAATTCCCGCAATATCTGAGTTGCTAAATGACAATTGAATGCTGTCTTCCTGTACAAAGCGATCAATCGTTCTGTATTCAACCCCATTCAACTGCTCGCTATTCGATTTAACAGGTTTTTTCTTATTACTTTCAGTTAAATATAGTGCCCAAGGTTTTTTGGGCTGACCGTCATATAAAAACTCTACTTCATTAACACTGGCGCTAACGTCAAACAACTCACTCAGATTATCTTGTAAAGTATCAATTTTTTCGTAATTCAGCCCATAACCATATTCAAACAACGGTTTTTGTCCATCAAAACGGTTCACATGTTGCGTTGGTGAATTAGGCCAAGAAAATGAAAGTCTGCCTGAAAAGTCATATTGGACACTATCGTTTATATCTCTTAACAGCACATCGGCAACACCACCCCCTTCAGAACCAGGCAGCCAAAGCGCCACAAAAGCATCACTGGCATTTAACTCTGCATTTACCCACATAGGGCGACCACTTATGAAGAGTGATACTACAGGTATACCTTGGGCCTTCAAGGACTTTATTAGCTGCAAGTCTTTGTTAGTGCCATATTGATATGCCAAATGAGGTCGGTCTCCTTGCCCTTCTGCATAGGGTTCCTCTCCAAACACAACAATCGCGACATCTGGCTTGTTGCTCTTTTCAAAAGAACCATCAACACTCAAGGTAATTTCACCACCAGCTTTCAACACCTGTTGTTTAATCCCTTCATAAATTGAAGTACCTCCAGGAAAGTCTGTATTTGCGTTATTCGTCCCTTGCCACGTAATAGTCCACCCACCTGACTGTTTTCCGATGTTATCAGCACCATCTCCGCTGATTAAAATATTTTGTTTGGCAGATAGCGGTAAAATCCCTGCCTTATTTTTGAGCATGACCATTGATTTTCTTACGGCTTCTCTGGCTAACGCTCTGTGTTGCTGATTGCCCATTATTTTGCTCTCACCAGCATAAAGTCGCTGTGCAGGGCTAGGTTTATTGAACAACCCAGCGCGTAATTTCACTCGAAGAATTCGACTTACCGCATCATTTACTCTGCTCAGCGGTATCGTGCCGTCCTTGACTTGGCTGACAGTATTATAAAATAAAGGCTTCCAGCTTTGAGTTGGGGCCATAAACATATCCAAGCCAGCATTGATCGCTTGTGGACAGTTATCATTGCTACACCCTTGGATCTGGCCGTGACCATTCCAATCACCTACCACAAAACCATCAAATCCCATTCGGTCTTTTAATACAGTAGTCAGCAAATATTTATTGCCATGGATTTTATCACCATGCCAACTATTAAAGGATGCCATTACCGACTGAGACCCAGCTTTTAAGCCACCCACGTAACCTTGTGCATGAATTTTAAACAGAGTTTCTTCGCTAACAACATTGTTCCCCTGGTCATCTCCTTTTAGTGTGCCGCCATCACCGACAAAGTGCTTGACCGTACTGATCACATGTTGCTCTTTAAATACGGAATTAGAGAACCCATCACCTTGTAGCCCTTTCACAATGGCATAAGCATAATCACCGACTATTTCAGGGTCCTCTGAGTATCCTTCGTAGGTCCTCCCCCACCTGTCATCTCGCACAGTGGCGACCGTTGGCGCAAAAATCCAGTCAATGCCAGTTACCAGTACTTCTTTGGCGGTGGCCTGAGCAATTCTTTCAATCAATTTAGGGTCATTTGCTGCACCCAATCCAATGTTATGTGGGAACAAGGTCGCACCAATCACATTGTTGTGACCATGAACCGCATCTGTGCCCCACATAGTCGGGATTGACGAACCATCTAAAGACGCATCGATAGATGCTTGATACATAGACTCCGCCAAGGCAACCCAATCAGCCACAGAAGCGTGTTTATCACCATTTGGAAAAGCCCCACCACCATTTAAATAAGAGCCGAAGCCATATTTACGCATGTCTTCAACTGTAATATCGCGTATTTCAGGTTGGATCATTTGCGCTACTTTTTGCTCAATTGTCATATCGGCAAGAAGCTTGGCAACACGCGATTCAACATCTTTGGAGGCAGCGACCTCAGAGGTAATATTTGGCCAAATTGATGGGTCTTTTGCTATTTCTGCTTCTGTTTCAAGCTTTTTGGATTGACCACATGCACTAAGCAAACTCGCCATACAAATATATAGTAGCGTTGTTCCTTTTAAGTTGTTCATTGCGCAGTCTCCTTTACTGATTTTTTATGACATCCCCAAAGACCAAAATAAGTAATGAAGATATAGCACGTTGCGGGTAGGAAGAATGAACCATTAAGGCCAATATTGTCAGCAAGTACCCCTTGTAAAATTGGGATGATCGCACCGCCTACAATCGCTAAACATAATAAACCTGAGCCACGACCTGCATCTTTACCTAAACCTGAAATTGCCAAACTGAAAATCGTAGGAAACATAATAGAATTGAATAAACCAACCGCTAACATTGCCCACATAGCAAGTGCACCGGTTTGATTCACTGCAAATATAATGAGGCCCATTGAAACAACGCCATTAAAAGCCAGTACCTTTCCACCTGAAACTTTTTGCATCACTGCTGCACCAATAAAGCGCCCTATCATCGCGCCGCCCCAGTAATACGCGATCAGCTTGGCTGCTTGTGCTTCATTTAAGCCGGCAATGCTAGGTTGATGTAAAAAGCTCACCAGAAAGCTACCAATAGAAACCTCAGCGCCCACATATAAGAAGATACCTATTGCACCAAGAATCAAATGCGGATGATCTGTTAGCGGCCTTGTACTTGTTGATGATTCATCTTTTGACTCAACGAGTTTCGGTAACTTCAGCGCAGAGAAGACAATGGCCAATACCCCCAATGCAGCCGCGAGCAATAGATATGGTACTTGTACGGCTTCGGCACCACTCGACACAGTATCTTGCCCTGATGAGAACAAAAGGTAAGCACCAAAAAATGGTGCAATTGTAGTACCCAGAGAATTAAACGCCTGTGTGAGTGTGAGCCTAGATGGTGCCGTTTCTGGCTTACCAAGTGCGCTTACATACGGGTTAGCAGACACTTGTAAGATTGTGATCCCACAAGCCAATACAAACAGAGCAAGTAGAAATACTTCGTATAACCCAATAATCGCCGCTGGCACAAACATCACACAGCCCAAAGCAGCAATAAATAAGCCAAATACAATGCCTTTTTGAAAGCCAATTTTACTGACCAGATTTCCCGCTGGGATAGACACAATAAAATACGCGCCAAAAAAGCAAAACTGAACCAGCATTGCTTGCGTGTAACTTAGTTGAAACGCACCTTTGAGGTACGGAATTAAAATATCGTTCAAGCAGGTAATAAAGCCCCACATGAAAAATAAACTTGTGAGCGCACAGAGTGCAAAACCAATGTTTTTAGGATAGTCAGAAGATTGGTCCACTTGCGCAGCTTTTGAAGCAAACTCGGTTGCCATAATTAAAAACTCCAACCAACACCGAGTTAATGCAACAGCGTGTGTTGCAAACTCGGCGCTTTAAAATTACAAAGAAATAAGAGAGTGATTAGATTTACTGAAAGCTATATCTCACACCTAGGGTATACCTTGGGCCATATTGCCTAGCAAATAAGAACTGTCGTTCGAATCGCCCAAAACCTTGCTCAGTTTCGTCATTGAGGTTTATGCCCTCAAAAAAGACCGTCCAGCGCTCGTCAATGTCATAGTTTACACTGGCATCTAACTGCGCGTACGCCTTCGCAAACTGTGGTGGATTGTCAGCAGAGCCTTGATCTTGACCAACCCCAATCAAGTACTCATCACGCCAAGCGTATGTCACTTTGATAGACAGCCCGTCTTTTTCATAAAAGACTTGCGCGTTTGCCGAGTCACTTAATCCCGTTAGCGGTGTTTGTTGATCTAGGCTGTTTACGTCAAATTCTACGTCGCCATCGACAAACGTTGCGTTTATTCCGATGCCAAAACCGCTCTCGCCAAGCACATGCTGAAATGCCACTTCAAAGCCATCTACCTTTTTAGTGTCTGTCGCATTAAATGGCCTAGTTATTTTCCAAAGTAATAGCGGATCGCCATCAACGGGCTCTATGTATCCTTGCGAATTAAGTGTCGCGCCATTTGCTTGCATTTGCAGAAAAATGGCGTCACTTGTTGCTTGCTCACCACGCGCTTCAATATCAGCTACCGCCTGAACCCACCTCGGGCCTTGATAAATATCATTAAATCCTTCAATGGTCGTTTCGCTAACCTGACTTCCGATGAAGTTCTTTACCGATTTTTTGAAGTACCCAATCGCTGCATAGCTACTTTCATCGTAATAGTACTCGAAGCTTAAATCTAAATTTGTAGACTCAAATGGCTCTAAATTTGTATTGCCTTCACTACCGTTACGAGATCCAATTTTTGGGCTGCCAGAAAGCACTCTACCACCAGATAAATCACCAAGCGGCGCACGCGTGATTGTTTTGCCCCAAGATACGCGGCCAACTAGCTCATCGGTGAAATCTACTTTGACGTCAATCATGGGCAGTAGCACATCGTGTTGCCCTTCAGAAGTGTATTGGCTATTGTCCTCAGGGAGGTATTGTGTATGCCATTCACTGCCGCCTAACCACCAAACTGATACTGGAAGTGGTTGTGCATCAACACTGGTGACGTCTGTTTCTTCGTATCGAATGCCCAGATTCAAATAAACTGGCAATGACGCGACCTCAAATTCCCAAGCGCTCTGAACATAAAAGCTCACTGTCTCTTCTTGAACAGAGCTTTGAGAAAAGGTGCCTAAATCGTGATACGCAGTTGTGGCAAAGTAGTCGTCACCACCGAGTACTTCATTTGTCAGGAATGCTTCGGAGCGCGCTACCACTTCGTCAAAGTCAAAGGTGTAGTAGTAATTCGGGTTCAGATTTGCGCCGCCACTTGCAAATGCATCCAAAAACCCATTGGTATTGTTTCTGACAAACATGCTATCTGGAAACATTTGTGGCCAAGCCGGATTAAATAAAAACCCGCCAATTAAACCACTCCATGCATTTGATCCGCCCATGGTTTGGTCCGTCATAGCAACACCAAACTTGACATCGTTCAATGGAATATCAAAACGATCATTCTCCCATGTCGCGTCTATTTGCAGCTGCTGAACTTCAGCCTTACCAGGGGAGTGAACAAACTGGCTAAAGTGTGAGTCAATTTCACTTTCAAGCAATGTTGTAGACCCATTTAGCCAATGTATTTGCGCATGTGGGATATCACCTGTGCGGTAGTCATAAGTTTTGGTTCTTAGTTGGTCTGATCCCAACACCAAAGATCCTTCACTGCCAATGCCCTTATCGATACCATTGTCAGTTTCACTCGAAGAATCGTGATAGTCTAAAGAAACGTGCCACACGTCATTGATATGCCAATCGATATTAATACCTGCTGATTTTTCAATGACTTCTGTTGTTGAACGCGATGCAGTGAAAGAGCCATCATTACCACTAATATCGGCAAAAACAGCAGTTCCATTTTCATCTAGCTCATACGCATTGATATTGCCACCATATTCATTCCACATGCCCCAACCTATACCATTTTTACCTGTTACGGCTTTGGTATGGGTGTAGTCGACAGAGAATACTAAGTCATCAGACGGCGCATATTGAAACACAATGTGACCATTGGTTCTGTCCCGTTCTAAATCTTCAATGCCATAGTTCATGTCACGAGGAAAAAAGTAATCTCCTACTCTGTTTCCTTCACTGTCCAGCGGTCTAGGATCGATCACATTACTGTCATCAATATTGCTGGGTAAATCAACATTGGCCTGCCACCCCTGAATATGCGCCTGTTGCTTTTGAAAATCTCTTTCATGGTGCGTAAGCGAGAATGACACCCCAAATGCATCGTCAATAAAAGTGTTTGAATAAAGTGCTGACAGCTCTGGGGTGATATCATCATTTTCGACGTTTGACGAATCATGCATAGCCTTAGCTGAAAAGGTATAACGCTCCCCGGGGCTTGCCAGTGGCTTTCTTGTCACGATGTTAACGGTTGCCCCTAAGCCGCCGCTTGGATTTTCAGCACGTGCAGTTTTAAATACCTCCAAGGCCATCACACCATCAGCAGACAAATTCTCTAGGTTATAAGATCTTGAATTACCTGTGCCAGGCATTTGCCGGCCATTTAAAGTAATTAAGTTAAAATCGGGGCCAAACCCCCTAACCGTAATTTGAGAGCCTTCGCCATTACTCCTGCTCACCGCAACACCGGTGATGCGCTGTAAAGACTCAGCTAAGTTGGTATCTGGGAATTTCCCCATTTCCTCAGCTGAAATCGCATCAACGACCCCTGATGCGTTTCTTTTGAGATTCATAGCACGGGTCAAACTCCCTTTGATCCCACGGATTTCGATCACTTCTATTTCTGAATTTTGTTCTTCTGCTGTTAAATTGGTTGCTGGTTGCTCGTTGGCATACACTTTTCCTGATAGAGCTAAAGCGACACACAAAGCCACGCGCGAAGATACAAATTGAACTTGTTTCATAACTAACCTACATAAATTCTATGTTCTGGGGGAAGATTATTCCCCCTTGCATTTGCCGCGTTACGGCACTGTGATTGCTGCGTTATCAACTCTATAAACCGCACCTTCGCCTGTGCCCCAAGCAGGAAACACCATCACAACATTGATGTTTGATAAATCTAAGCCTGCGTCAGCCAATGACTGTAAAGAGTAGGTATAGGTTTGCCACTGCCCAGTAACTGGAGCTTGCGCTTCGAGGCTCGCACTCAAGTCGAGTTCTACCGCGGTTTGAGCATCGAGTGACTCAATCTTGAACTTCCAAGTACTACTGGCATCATTGGGGGCATTGAGCACTTTCATATCAAAGCGAACAACCCCTTGTGAAAGTAAGGAACTGGCATCAAAATGTGCGCCTTCATTTGCCAAAAACCCCATCACTGTTGGCTCAGCACCGATTGAAAACTCAGCAGTCACACCATGCTCTGCATCATCTTGTTGCTCTGTCGGCGTAGACCCTCCACAACAATCCCAGACTGGCCAACTGCTGTTTTGTCCATCTTTAAAAAGCGTTAGAGACTGTGGCTGAGGTACTGAACTTTGATTGTAGATGAGCACATTATCCAACCTAAATACTGCGCCTTCGCCGGTGCCCCAAGCAGGAAAAACCATCACGACATCAATCGCCGTCACATCTAACCCCGCAGAAACTAGGCTTTGTAAAGAGTATGTATAGGTTTGCCATTGACCGACTACAGGGGCTTTGCCTTCTTGGCTAGCCGTCAAGTCCAGCTCTACCGCCGTGGTCGTATCCATAGATTCAATCTTGAATTTCCATACAGACTCAGCATTTGTTGGAGCACTCACCACTTTCATCTCGAATTGAATGACACCCGATTGTAAAAATGCGCTACTGTCGAGATACACACCATCATCCGCAAATAGACCAACAACAGTGGGCTCGGCACCAATTGTATATTCAGCAGTCATACCATGTTGTGCATCGTCATTGACAAGTGTGGGTGTCGTACCACCACAACAGTCCCATAGTGACCACTGTGATAACACATCATCTTGAAACAGCACATGTCCTTCGAATGTTGGCGCATCCATTGGTTGATAGAATTTCAAATTATCGACGCGATAAAGTGCGCCCTCACCCGTACCCCAGGCAGGGAAAATCATCACAACGTCAATGGCACTCACATCCAGCCCTGCACTGGCTAAATCAGAGAGCTTAAATGTATAGGTTTGCCACTGACCTGTAACAGGCGCTAACCCCTCGATACTACTGGTAAGATCAAGCTCTGCTGCCGTTGCGGCATTATTACTTTCTATTTTTAACTTCCAAACAGATTCAGCATTCGCTGGCGCATTGACCACTTTCATTTCAAATTGCAGCATGCCATCGGCAAACATAGACGATGCGTCATATGGCGCTGGTGAAACACCTTCTTCAACGATATTGTCAGCACGTGATATAAAGCCCAACACCGTTGGTTCACTGCCCACAGAGAATTCAGCAACATTACCATGCTGGGCATCGTCTTCAACGATTTCTGGTGTTGTACCTCCGCAGCAATCCCATAACGGCCAAGCAGGGTTAACTGTGTCTTCGAATACAACAAATGATTGTGGTGCGGAAACGCTGTCACCAGCAATGCGCATATTGGTAATTTGATATACTGCGCCCTCACCGCTGCCCCAAGTTGGGAATATCATCACAGCATCGATAGCATTGAGACTAAGACCGCCATTTACCAACGCTTGCAAAGGAAATGTATAAGTTTGCCACTGTCCAAGCGCTGGGGCTTGACCTTCAATGCTGGTGGTCAACGCCACTTCTACAGCCGATGATGCATCGACGCTTTCAACTTTTAAAAGCCAAGAGGTATCGGCGGCATTTGGCAAGCTCACCACCTTCATCTCAAAGCTCAGCGTGCCACTATTTAGAAGCGGGCTCGCATCAAAAGGCGTGGCTGCGCCCGCTTCGTCGGTAATAAACTCTTCACGAGAAATAAACCCATTCACGGTTGGGCTATCGCCAACCATAAACTCATAAGCTGCACCTTTTTCAGCGTCATCGACTAAAGCAGGTGTCGAGCCGCCACAGCAATCCCAAGCTGGCCAATTCGGATTTGGCGTACCAGTAAAGATATCTAAATTCTGGGCTATGCCGGAGGAAGGAGGAATGGGCGTGGGCGCTTTACCTTCAACTAATGCGTCATCTAAGCTATCGAATCCACCTCGAACCGTATCGCAGCCTTTACCTGTTTCTTGATTAATTTGGCATTGATACACGCGTACATAATCGATTTCAAAATGCTGCCCACTGGTAAAAGCAGACGCATCAACCCCCAATTCATTGACACTTTCAGGCCAGTTTCCACCGACTGCAAAATTAAGCAACATATGGAATTGTTGGTCATAAGGCGCGTTATCCCAGTGTGTTTCTAATTCACCAGAGCCCTGTCCAAAATACTCTGTGAACCAACCTCGGTAAATTAACCCGAGGGCATTGCCACTGCTGTCGTAAAGTGCCTGAGAGCGCCTTTGTGTTTGGTAGAGGTAACCATCTACATACCAGCGGATCTCACCTTCTTGCCATTCTATCGCATAGGTATGAAAATCATCTGCTGGGTTCATGTCATTTGGCAATAAATATTCTTTACCGCTCGATTCATTATCAGGCCAGTCTTTACCATAATGCAAAGTACCATAAACATGGCGCTCTAGTGTGCCATCTTCTCTTTTTGCTTTTAGGTTGACCGACTCAACCACATCAATTTCACCAGATTTTGGCCATCCGCCGTATGTTTCATCGGTTGGTAGCAGCCAAAATGCCGGCCAACTTCCCTGGCCAGATGGTAATTTTGCCCGAACTTCAAAACGTCCATACTTGAAATCTGCTTTGTTTTTAGAACTTAATCTCGCTGATGTGTAGGGTTTTGGCTCCCCATCTGCCGCCGGTAAAGCAACAATATGCAAAACGCCATCTTCAATATAAGAATTCTCACTGCTGGCTGTGTAGCACTGTTGCTCATTATTACCGCCACCATCACAATTGACTTCATGCAGCCATTTATTGGCATCAATGGTGTCTGCATCGAACTCATCACTCCATACGAGTTGCCAATCAGATACGGGAACTTCTGGTGATATTTGGCTGGTATCAGTGTTCGTTTCAGCGCCCCCGCCACACCCTTGCAGTGTCGCACTCAGCAGGCAAACGCCAAACACTTGGTTTACTGTTGGTTTCATTTCATCACTTCCACATTTGCTCACAGTGCATATGTGATATTTTCTGATATCGAAAACATCACACTGTGAACCTTGGCACATTTATCGTTGTCATTTGGCCAAATGCATTTATTTTAAATGCAAATTAAATATGTAAATTTGGCAGTTAAAATATTGATAGAAAGATAATATTGTGACAATCGAAATGCGCTATCGCGGTGCAATTTTGCGTCAATGCTGGTGCAGCTGCACCTAGCACGACAAGACGAAACAATTACACGATGAAATGTGAGGTATGAGGGCTATAAAAATGCATCTCCCACACGAGATTTCAACAATAACTTCAATGTGTCACTATAATTTCGACTCACTTTGAGTCGGATATCTCCCCCTAAATCCAACATCGATTCATTGTTCTTTAGTGTGGTAAAACTTTTAACAAAATTCACATTTACTAAGGTAGATTTATGGATTCGTGCAAACGTGCCACTATCTAGCTCTTCACTGAGTCGCTTGAGTGTGATCCTCACGACATAATTTTCCTTTTCTGTGTGAATGCACATGTAATCTCCCGCAGCATCAACCCACATAATATCGTCTACGCACAAAAACACTTGCTCGTTGTCATGATTCTTAATCAGTAATTCATGTCTTGGTTTTGTCGGAAAAGGCGCACTTTCTTTATCGAGCCAGTCTTGCAGCTGTGAGATACTCAAACCCGACGACTCACCTAGTGCTTTTAAAAGCTTGGCTTTTTCTTCACTCTTTTGCGTACGTGTAGATTCATTAAGTGAGTCACGAATTCTGTCTACTGTTTTTTTAAGCCTGCCAAGATTCACAGGCTTCATGAGGTAATCCAACGCATTGAGTTCAAACGCTTCAATCGCATAGTCGCTATACGCACTGACAAACACAACCAGTGGCATAGTATCTGATTGCAAGCCTTGAACAACTTCAAGGCCGCTTAGACCCGGCAGCCTTAAGTCGATAAACAATACATCTGGCTGATGCTCATAACACAGCCGAATTGCATCATCGCCGTCAAACCCTTCTCCCACAATCTGAATATCAGATATGTTTTCAAGTCGCAGCCTTAACCCCTCTATTGCCAAGGGTTCATCATCAACCAGTACAGCTGTAATCATATTATTTCCAAGTCTTATTTTGTTATCACAAAGGGAATAACCAATGTGACGCGTGTTTTTGTATTGCCACTCTCAACATTGAGTTCACATGGCGTGCTAAAAAAGGTTTCTAGGCGTTCTTTGGTGTTACTTAAGCCGATCCCAAACCCTTTTTCATTGGGTTTGTCTGATCCCCCCCCTTCGTTTTCAACCAAGATCATTAACTGTTCATCTTGCTTGGTAACCCGAATATCGATTACGTTTCGTTGTTTTCTCGCTTCAACACCGTATTTAATCGCATTCTCTGCTATGGGCTGCAAAACTAAAGGAGGGATTTTGGCCTGCCTTGCCTGGTCGTTTATGTCAAAATTTACCTTGAGGCGTTCGCCAAACCTTACTTTCTCAATACTCAAATACAAATCAAGCAGCTCAATCTCTTTGCCGATGTGACTGGCATCAGATGTGTCGTGCTGGAGCGAAGCACGGAAGAAATCGCAGAGTTTGTCTAACATCTCCTGCGCCATATCATTCTCTTTTTTCATGATCAAAGTGGAAATGGCATTCATGGTATTAAACATAAAGTGGGGATTTAACTGATACCTCAGCATTTGTAGCTGTGCGTCTTTGGCCGCTGTTTGAGCTCTAAGCAACATTTCATGTTCTTTTTGCAAACGCGCGTTATACAGCATAATAAAGAATATCGCTGTCCACACAAACATGGTAGAAACCGAAAATAAGAACCAGCCACCAAACTCAAGCATATTAAGCTCTTGATACCATACTTGGTTATACACAATGGTTTTGTATGAAGCCAACTTAATGATATTAAAAACTAAACCTAAAACCGCTGCGCTGACAAAGCTCATTATTAAAGTGCGCTTGAGCGGCCAGTGCACAATACGCCTAATGATTGACCACTGTACAAATGACAGAGTAAAACCAAAACCCACCTCAACAGCCAAATTCAGCATTTGTCCTTTTAAGTTAAAGTCGTTGTCATCAAACTGAGGATGAATAATCGAGATAAAAACAACCACGGTATAACCAAGCCAACCAAGGATCTGTAACGACCAAAACTGGTGACTTTGTTTTGAAAAAGCTTGCAGAGAAATTGTCAGTTCTGACTGGGTTGGCGCATTCATTATTGTTGTACGGTATAAACTTATCCTAATTCAGTATAAGCGCACATTACCGAGGAACCCAAATCAGCAACAATTATTATTGAGCACGCTCACATTTATTCCTTTAATATGGATGATTACTTATAAACCACTGAATTTATTATTTTTTACAAAAATAATTGAAAAGTATATTTACTGAATAGAACAAACAAAAACGCCCACGGCCAAATTGACCGAGGGCGTTAAAAGCAGCTAGTATTTTTTAAAAATTAAGCAGATTGCTTACGCTGCGCTTCTTTTTGCGCTTGCTTTTGCTCTTTGCGCTGACGAAGTGCTTCTTGCGCTTCGTGACCGATATGGCCTTCACCGCGCTCTTTCGCTAGTTCCATTTGCTTTTGACGCTCTGCAAATCGTGCTTTTTGCTCTTCAGTTACGTTGTCATAGCAGTGATGGCAAGAAACACCTTCCATATACTGCTCTAATTGCATTTCTTCTTCAGTAATAGGCATGCGACACGCGTGGCACTGTTCGTATGAACCTTTGTTTAGGTCGTGATCAACCGCTACACGGTTATCAAATACAAAACACTCACCTTCCCACATGGTTTCTTCTTTTGGTACGTCTTCCAAATACTTAAGAATACCGCCTTCTAAGTGATAAACCTCTTCAAAACCCTGCTCTTTCATGTAAGCAGTTGATTTTTCGCAGCGGATACCACCTGTACAGAACATCGCTACTTTTTTATTCTTTGCTGGATCTAGGTTTTTTTCAGCCCATTCAGGGAACTCGCGGAAAGTTTTTGTCTTTGGGTCTACCGCGTTTTTAAACGTACCGATTTCAATTTCGTAATCGTTACGTGTATCAACCAGAACGACTTCTGGATCAGAGATCAATGCATTCCAATCTTCAGGCTTAACATATGTGCCGACCACTTTTTTCGGGTCGATACCTTGTACACCCATGGTCACGATCTCTTTTTTCAACTTAACTTTAGTGCGGTAGAACGGACATGTTTCGTCGAAAGATTCTTTGTAAACAATGTTGTCTAAACCCGGTTGTTTGTCTAGCCATGCTAGTAATGCATCGATGCCTTCACGCTGTGCAGCAACGGTACCGTTGATGCCTTCTTCTGCAAGAAGAAGCGTACCACGCACTTCATTTTCTTCCATTACTTGCAATAAAGGTTGACGGATCTGCTCAAAATTAGGCAATGAAACGAATTTATACATTGCACAAACAACATAAGGTTTAGTCATAATAATTCTCTTTTATAAGCTTTAAAACAACCTACACTTAAACACGACGCGTAGGCACAAACCGAATCGTAAATCCGGCGCTGAGGCGTGTATTTTACGGATTTATGAAACAAATGCAAAACACACACAATCAAGTGCTGAGTTTTTGTTCCAAGTGACTAAAACGAAAGCAAAAACATTTTTAACCCTATATTTATGTAGTGCCTTTGTCTGGCACTTTGCTATAATGGCGCGTTTTTTAGAATAATGATTGGAGACAGTAACTTTGAGATTTTCCGAACTCGGCCTTGACCTACGCTTTGAGAAGCAATTACAACATCAAGGAATTAATGAGCCAACAGAGATCCAAGCGCATGCTATCCCTACCGCACTTGCAGGCCACGATGTTTTTGCCCAGTCAAAAACCGGTTCAGGAAAAACCTTGGCGTTTTTATTACCTGCTGTTCAGCGCGTAATGAAACAAAAAGCGCTGAGTAAACGCGACCCTCGCGTACTCATTGTTGCCCCTACCCGAGAGCTTGCTAACCAAGTATTTTCACAGTGCCGTTTGTTAATCGCAGGTACTGCGATGACTGCAACAAAGGTATTAGGTGGTGAGAACTTTAACGACCAAGTAAAAGCGCTGCGAAAAAACCCGCACTTTGTGATTGGCACACCAGGTCGTATTACTGATCACTTGGAACAGCAATCACTGCACTTAGCAGGCCTTGAACTATTAATTTTTGATGAAGCCGACCGTATGCTTGATTTGGGCTTTGATAAGCAGCTTAATGCTATCAATAGTCAAGCTGACCACCGTCTTCGTCAAACCATGCTATTCTCTGCTACTTTAGAGCACGCTCAAGTAGAAATAACAGCCAAAGCCCTTTTAAAATCACCGAAAAAGATTTTACTAAGCGGCAGTAACGAAAAGCACGGCGATATTCAACAAGCATTGTACTTTGCTGATCACCTAGATCACAAAGAAGCGCTGCTAAAACACTTTGTTCAACAAGACGAAGTGGGTCAATGTATTATCTTCACAGCTACCCGCCAAGATACAACGCGTTTAAGTGAATTGTTAAACGAAATGGGGATCAAGGCCATTGGTCTTGCAGGTGATTTAGCACAAAACAAACGTTTAGATATCATGGATGCCTTTAGCCGCGGTATTTATAAAGTGCTGGTCACTACAGATGTCGCGTCACGTGGTCTTGACTTGTTAAACGTCACTCACGTGATCAACTTTGACCTACCTAAGCAAGCTGAAGAATATGTTCACCGCATCGGGCGTACAGGCCGAGCGGGCTTCAAAGGCACAGCGGCATCTCTAGTTGGTCCAAAAGATTGGAAGAGCTATCAGGCAATTGCACAATACCTGAAAGAAAAGCTCACCTTCCACACAATTGAGGGCTTAGAAGGTAAGTTTAAGGGCTTTAAAGAAAAGCCTAAGAAGCCTACTTATAAAGGTAAAAAACCACAAAAAACTGCAAAAGCAGAACAAAAGCGCAAGTTTACGAAAAAGCCTAAAGCGCCGAAAAAGCCAATTGCAGCACCAATTGATGTGGATGGTCACGCACCACTTCGCAGAAAACCAAAGCCAACCGAGGAATAAGCCATGCTTGGTACTAAACAATTTTTAATGATTGAAGAGATCTGTGCAGAAGGCGCATACCTCGACGGTAAAGAACTTGGCGATGTATTTTTACCACTGGATGAAAAGCCAGAATACCTAGAAGAAGGCGACAACGTAGAAGTTTTTATCTATTCAGATAACCAAGGGCACGCGTGTGCTACAACCAAAGACCCTATTGCACAGGTTGGTGAATTTGCGCTACTTCGCGTGAAGCAAATCAATAAAGTGGGTGCATTTATGGACTTGGGTATCGCCAAAGATGTGCTTGCACCATATAACGAGCAAAAGCCTAAAATGCGCGAAGGCTACAGCTATCTCGTAAAGTTGTACCTAGACAATGCGAGCAAACGTTTATGTGCTTCTAGTAACCTAAATAAGTTCGTCAACAAAACACCTGCTCAGTACGATAAGTTTCAGGAAGTTGACTTAATCGTCGCTGCTAAAACAGATCTGGGCTACAAAGTAGTAATAAACGAAACCCACTTTGGCATGGTGTTTTTTGATACTGTATTTAAGCGCATGTATATCGGCCAACGTATGAAGGGCTTTATCAAGCAAGTACGTGAGGGCGACAAAATTGATGTTTTACTAGAAAAACCGGGGATTGAGAAAATCTCAGGTCTTGGTGAACAAATTCTTGCCAAACTCGAAGAAAATAACGGTTTTCTACCGCTAGGTGATAAGTCAGACCCTCAACTTATCAAACAAGCTTTCTCAACCAGCAAAGCCAACTTTAAAAAAGCCATCGGTGGCTTGTTCAAGCAAGGCAAAATAGATATCGAAGCGAACTCTATTTCACTTCGAAAATAAATCCTGTTAGGTGATTTGGCCTACGTGACCAAATCACCTTTTCAATTAAAGAAGTGTCACAAGTACGTCACTGTACACGTTTATATGTGTTTGGTAATAATATGCTTCAGATGCAGTCCCATCTTGACGATAAAGCGGTATTTTCTTTCTGCTGGCCTCTCCCACCACTTCAACTTTTTTGTTGATAAAAAACACTTCTGGTCTTCGGGCTACTGAATGAACTTGGAGCTGAAAAAAAATTAATTTTCAGCTCTTTTTTTATGTGATTGAAAAAATTAAGTTTATTTCATTCGAGGTGCAGTAATAAATAAAGCTATTTATACAATTAGTTGTTTTTTTACAGATAGTTAAGCATGATTACTAAGACTAAATCTGAAAGTTCAAAGGAAGATGCGTGTTTGCAAGTAATAAGGCTAAATTTTGGCAAGCTTACTATTCATTTAAAAACAAAGTGGCTGAGTTAAAAGCTTCAAAAAACTACTCTGTGATTCTGAATGCGTCCATCATATTCTTGTGTTTCAGCACTGGAGTATCAATCCTATATAGTTCTCAGGATTTGCTTTTTCGATTTTTCTTTGAACGAGAGAGCTTTTTGCAATTTAGGTCAACTATATTAGGTATTGGCGGTTCGCTAATTGGTGCAACCTCTATCGCTTTCACATTTCTAATATTTTCTTTGCAAAACAATTTAGACAAATTACCGCACGGTTTGTTTAGAAAGGCTGGAGTAGATTCTAGGCTGATTTTTTATTATTTAGTTAGCGTTATGCTTGCTCTATCAATTTGCTTCATTAGTTTATTTCCCGATTACCGTTATGTAATGGTTATGCTTTCGATGTTATTTATATCTGTTAGCACAATATTAATAATGTTTATTCTCGCTTATAAAAGAACCCTTATTATTGTAAATCCTACGTTTCATCTAGGAACTATTTTAACGGGAGTCATTAAGAACCACAGGATGTGGGACAAAGCATTTAACCGAAGTAAGTCATTGATTGAAGTTAATGAATCTCCATCAAATCATAACTATCAAAAAGTAAAATACCTGAGTATTTTCCCAAATTGGTCAAAACCAACAATTGATGGAATTAAACACAGCATCCTTTTAGCAAGGGCGTTTAAAGCTAAAGGTGATCTTGAAGTATGTGAACAAGCGCTTTCTACAATACTAAATATCAACATTGATTACATTTCAACTAAAGAAAATACTTTCTTTACTGTAAATCCATTTATAGATAACCCTTTATCTTCAGATCCCATAATCAACTACACACTTGAAGAAGTGCGACAAAATATCAACATTGGCATCACAACTAATGACGAGCAGTTTGTAATGCAAAACATAAGGTTATTACATAGCTTAGCTTTAGCTTACTATAATATTGACTATTCTGATCAAAGAGCCTCTAAATGGCATTCTCATTTAGCTACAGGCTACATTACAAGTGCGATTGATGAGCAATGTATACCTAACAAGCTAGTTGATGTTACATTGGAGTCGATCAGGCTACTAGGCAACATAGCACAAGTTGAACTGGCTAAAGGTGATATTGAAAATATAACGACTATTAGTAATAAAATATCGACTTACGCTTCTATCGGAGCAATAAATGAAAAATTTCGATGCATTACACAGGTGGGTATTGAACAGATATCGAAGTTGATGTTTAAAGTTATTACATCAGGAGATTATGATATTAAGATAATCTCAAAGGTGTTAACTGAAGATATTGCTCAAGTAGCAAGATTTTATATCAAGTCACCAGAGGTTCCGTTTTCTAATTATAAGAGTCAATGTTTAGGAGACTACTTCACTGGTTCATCTCAAACCAGTTTTCTACAATTACTAACTCATTTATGTAATCACATATCCGATCAAGATAATGATCCTGATGAAAAAATAAAAGAGACAATATCTAGAATTAGTCAGTGGGCCTCTGAATCATATAGTGATATCAAAGACTTATTTATTGAAAGTTTACAAAAAAAATCTTCATTCGCTTGTGACCTAACTCACTGGCTAGAACACGTTGTTAAATGCTTATTGTTTGTCTCTCAATCTCCTCATACAAGTGTTCATGATAAAGACGAGTTACTTAAATCAATCAATTGGCTCACTCACATATTTAGTTGGGTTCCCAATGAAGAAGACGCAGTTAGATGTGCAGAGTCTTATCAAATGACTGACGTTATTTTTAGTATTGTTCGTGAAGCCTACAAATTCGGTATGCATGACACCGTTACGGAATTAAAGTCACTACTGTTATCTTGGGGGAAGAAAGCAAGCTTCAAAGGCAAGGGCTGGCAATCATTGGAACGAGCAATATCAGGATATCTAATATTGGATCTGCTTGAAAACATTGAACCTGAAGTAACATCAAAGAACATACTGAAACTTTTTGAAGGCAACAGCGCTCTGGATAATGCAACTAGAGCTAGTTTGTTGACATATTTAAATAAGCAAGCAAGCGATTATCATCGTAATCACTATTCTCATTCACAAATTGAATATTCGATGTCTCAAGTAGATTCTCAAAAATTGACAGATAATTTACATTCAATAATTGAACAGCTTTCGAAGTAGCTAATCAGATTTAAAAACAGTATTAATTAACTCTTTGTTGCGGCTAAAGCTCAATATATCTTGAGCTTTAAATATTTGATTTGCAAGATTCAACCTCATTGCTGGGCTAGTTGGTTTTGGCATTAACTTGCGTTTACCCTTGTACTCTTTTTTTAAGCTGCGTTCATTGGTTGAACAATAATTGTGGTATATCCTTTTAACTTCCATTAGCTTTGCCATCCATTTTGGATTGTATCCCGAATATGCATTCCATCGCTTTGAATTGGTCCCACTTGTAACGGGTCTTTCATAGTAATTAATGTGTCTTCTTAAAATCTGGAACCAATTATCAACACCATTTAGCGATGCAGAGTTTAGTAGTGAAGCAATTTTTTCCGGCTCAAAACCTTTAATGTCTGTTAACGGCAGAAACCCAGCGAACCTTGATAGCATATTTGGACTCACAATCCATTCAGATTTACTGCCTTTAAGCGTAACTCGGTTACTTAACTGCTGGCTCCAAAGTAGATTGAGGCGTTCTTCTTTAGACAAACTAGGAAAATCTTGTTGTAACTCTAAGTCTCTCTTTTTTATCAGCTCAGCAGTGGGTTTATCTAATAACTGATTATTACCTGAACGCTCCGTAAAGACTTGAAAAGCTCTCATTGTTCCATCAGCAAGCCAGTCCTGAAAAACACCGGAAATCGCAGTTTTGAACCCAGAGTCGTTATCAGCATACAAGTTAATATGCCAAGCTGTTCTAAGCATCTCTTTTATGACAGCAAAATGTGTCAACATACTATACGTTTGATGTACCAAGAGACCCTGCGTTGGCATTTGCATTGCAACATCAGCATTTGTTTGACGAGCCATTTCCTCCACTTCAGCATCATTTAAAACATACTGTGCATACCTACGATAATAACTTTCTTTGTCATTATCTTTTTTCTCTTTATATTCTTTTTTAATGTAATCAGAGTCGCTGGTAAAATCGAAATTCAATGTTGAAGCAAACACATACCCTGAATGGTTATCAACTGTAGAGGTTACAAATAGGGGCGTTGGACGAGGTATATCATGGTCTCCCCAATTTGTTGTATGGTGCAATCGATCTGTACTTAGATTTAAAGTTTTAGTCGCTACAGCGTGATCAATAAGCTGTGAATGATAAGCATCGAAAGCCAAAGCTTGTTCATAGAAAAAATCAATTTTTACATATATTACTTTGGCTGACATATCTAACTTTTCTTCCTCACGATTGATTATCCCTTTGTTCATGAGGTTGAGAAAGAGAGGTAAGTTTCTATCCCTCATATAGTGACGCTGCTGAGGGTCGAGCTTAACTGAAAACCTTGTATTACATGACTCACACTTAATTCTTTGAGATCCCAAGCGCTGCTCTTCAAGTTCTTGAACTGTCGGCTTTCGGCCTTTAGCAACTGACTTGCTCACTTGCTTTTTGATAACTTCTGTTGGCCTAGTTTTTCCTGATAACGTATATAGTTCAGGGTTACTGAAAATACCTTTACCAACATTTGTACATCGTGGCTTTAATACTGCCGTTCCTTTTCTTACTTCGTATGACTCTGGTATATAGTAATGGCGCTGACCATAAGGAGTGCCGCTATCACCAGTATTTGGGCAAGATGGCTCCCTTTGTCTATGAATTGCAGCCAATCGCTCTAACTCTTTACCAAAGCTTTGATTATTGATAATTGCAGAGCTTTGACCACATAGCTTACAAGTCAACAGGTACTCATTTTTATTCGTGGTCAGCTTATATCCATTTCTAAGTCCCTTTTTAGGTTTTCCATTTTGATATTTTTCTGGATTTAAGGCTACAACACCAAAGTTTGCACACTCACTGTTTTTACAAAAATTTTGTTGGATAAATGCTCCATCTAATTTACTTTTATATGCCCTAGGAATAGTTAATAGCTTGGGTTCTCGGTGAGGTTTTGATTGAGGAGTTCGTTCTAACGGGACGATTGTTTCATCTATCAACTTGAAAAATAGCTCTGCACATAAACTAGCGTCTATGAGGGCACCGTGAATTGTACGATGGCTTATATCAATACCGTATCTTTTACATGCATTATCTTGGCTAATATTTTTTTCTGAATTGAATTTGAGTTTGGTTAACTCCATCGCACAAGTAATTTCTGAACATATGTCATTAATTGAAGACGGGTAGTTAATTCGATTTAGTTCACTATTTATAAACTGGATATCAAAAGAAGCATTATAAATTACAAGATGAGCACCTTTTATGAAATTTATGAAGTCTTCTGACACCTCTTTAAAGGTCGGTTTTCCAACTAATTCTTCACCAGAGATTTTGTGAGCTTTAAAAGCGCCTTTTGTAGATTTTTTGCCCTCAGGATTAATTTGCGTATGAAACACATGTCCTGTTTGTTTGCCATCTCTATATTCTATGCAGGCTAGGTCGATGATCCTATGACCACCTTTATGCGGATTTAACCCCGTTGTCTCTGTGTCTAAGAAGACATATCTCGTCATAATTCCCCCCATTGTTGAGAAATTATAGGTAATCTGAATAGTTTTTATAATAAATTATTGAAATTTAGCCACTAATTGGAATGTAGAACAAAGATATCTTAGAAAGAATATAGGTCTATCTTGTTATAAGTTGTTGTTTTTAATATAAGTGATAATAAAAAAAGCCACTGTAAAAAACAGTGGCCTCCAAGTTCATTCAGTAGCCCGTCTGGTCTTTGACCATATTTTTTAGTCATTTTGGCAACGGCATACCAGCTAAGCACAAGCGTCACATTACGCCTGTCTCGATAATCCGGTTGGGTATTTAAATACACGACATCGCCTCTTTTTGCGCCTGCCTTGATTTCAAATTGAAAAACGCCACGTACTGAATTGGGTGCACTGGCTTCTGTATCTGCGATCAAGTCCATTGTCTCGTTCAAGTCATATACACTTGGCGAGGTACAAGAATCCAAAAAAACAACTAGTAATATTATGGGTACTTTCACTTTCAACTCCTTTTGTTCCGCACTCTCCTTGTAGATGCAAAATATATTAACGGCCTTGAATGGAGTAATTATTTGCTTTTTGTAACAGTTCTATTTCTCAGTACTGAAGAGGCAAGTCGATAATAATCAGAGCAATAAAGCGAATAAATACTGAGGAAGAATCGTCGATTAATATCTAGTCAGAGACAAAAAATAAAGTGAAAGTTTTGAACATCATTTTATAAGAAATGAGCAAACTGTACCTAACAAAGGCCGTTTAAGCTAATTCGCTTAAACGGCCTTTACTATGCTAGATAAGTTTCGAGTTTTGATGCTTTAACTACAGAGCAAAATCTTCGATATAATGTGCTGCTATTTCATCAACAAATTGAATTGGCAACGCACCGACTAGATTGGTAAGTACAACGATTGAAACGCCATCATTTGGGTAATGGATCATGGTGACGGCATTACCACCGCTTGCACTCACCGCTGGGTGGCTTCCTCTGTCTATTACCTGCCAACCAATTGCATAGCCATTTTCCAAGTTGCTAAAGCCTTGTGTTTTACCATTGTTGAGCGTAACTGGAGACCACAATGCATCCAAGTCATTTATCAGCGTTTTTGATTGTAAAGCTATCATGTACTGGGCTAGCTCGGTCGCTGTTGAATTCATCCCTGCAGATGTTCTCAACATATATGAAAACCTACCGTAAATATTGATAAAACGCTTTTCTTCTTTGTCATACAAATACTGCCTGGCTTGATTTTTTATAACGGATGTCATGTATTCAAAACCTGCACTGGCTGTAAGCTGCATGCCAACCGGTTTTAATTGATTATCGGTTATAAATTTAATGAAATTACCATCTACGTATTTATCGATAATTTTACCCACAATAACATAACCAGTCTGGTTGTAATCAAAGCGGGTATTTGTTTTCGATACCATAGGAAGCGTTTGAACCTTTTCCCAAGCTGCTTTGGGGTTTCCTCTTACAATCAAATCAATATAGTAACCACTTAAAATTTTTGGCAGCCCTGAAGTATGCGCCATAAGGTGTTTGATTTTTATGTTATGCCAAGCTTTTGGAAGCTCAGGCAGGTGTTTGCCTATCCCATCATCAAGCGTTAGTACGCCCTTTTCTACCAACTGCATTAAAGCTACGCCAGTAAACGCTTTCGTCATAGAGTTAATTGAAAAAACAGTATGATTTTTTACTGCAATGTCATCTTGCTGGTTCGCTATACCATAACCTTTGGCTTTAACTATTTTTTTATCTTTAACGACTGCCAATTGCAAACCAGGAATAAAGCGCTTTTGCATAGTGGTTGTTATAAGTTTGTCCACTTCGTCTGCAATCGAAAGAAATGAAGTAAACATACACATTGCCGCAGCCAAAGAGCATGCGATATACCGCCGTTGTCCTAAACTTGTATTCATAATTTTCTTTTTATAGTTTGTTGTTATTAATGCTATTTACTGATTTAAAAGGCATACCCTTAATCAGTTAAACACCTATATATTAAAGCAAAAGAAAAACGAGCGATAATATTAAATTGTAAGATTTAGAACAATACACAAGAAAGAGGAGAGCACTGGTGTGACATTAGTCGTGTGAGATTAGCTATTAAACCATTGGACAGAGGTTACCAACTGCCATTAACATAACCGCACCTAATTGGTGTCTTTTTCAATATCAACAGAGTGCTTTGTGCACGCTATATAGCTTCTGCTGTGTTCATAAGCGAGCACAAACACTGTCAACATAAACCTGACCTAAGCAAAGCCACTGTTACTTTTCTAAACCTTCTATTTCCTTCCAAATAGACTCAGCTTCGGCAGTCAACATAGCGTATCCTCTGATATCTCCATTTCTTTGGGCATACATAGCTTGCTCGAGTTTTGCATCATGTGCTTTTCTGAGCTTTTTGACTGGGTTGGCCTTAAAAATTCCAAACATACGTTCACCTTTATTCAAGCATTTTAAACAGTAAACGAGCTGTGTGATATTTTAGATCAACCCTATTTTAAAAAATTTACGAGCGTTTTCGCGATTATGCGGTTTCTGACCAGACAGCAAATTCATTGCCGCTTGGTTCGGTGAAATGGAAACGGCACCCGCCTGGAAACTCAAAGATGGGACGCACAATTTCTCCCCCATTTTCGGTGACCTTGCTAAGCGTGTTTTGAATATCTTTGCTATAGAATACTAGGAGAGCCCCACCATTGCTCACTTGGCATGACATATCAGCTTGATAAAAACCGCCATCCAAACCTTGATTTGAAAAAGCCGTATATTCAGGCCCATAATCGACAAATTCCCAGCCAAATACCTGGCTGAAAAATAGCTTTGTCGATTGCAAGTCCTTCGCAGCAAATTCAACATAATTGAGTTTTTCATGTTGGTTCATAACCCCCCCTTTCTAGGTTTATTATTCATTGTTATCCACCCTTATATTTTGGGTATTTTAAGTATGCTATCAACGATACCCTGTGATGTGCAAACCCAACTACCTCTTCCATTTACTTAAGTTAGTGGTCAATTTGCACTTTCCACCATTTAGGCTTTTTAGAAACATAGGAGTGGGAACTTGGTCTAAGCTCTTTTCGATTTGGTGCGTCAAAAGTGCCAAGCACCAACGCAACGATTGGCTCATCGTCAATGGCCCCCAACGTACTACCGCATTCATTGCAGAAGCTGCGTGAAGAATACTCTGAAGAGCGCCATAACTTTGGCTCTCCTCCCGGTCCATCCCAGGTGACATGTTGGCTGTCAAATTCGACCCACACCTGACTAAGAGAACCACTGTGACGCTGACACATGGTACATGAGCACGTATGCGGGTTGAGAGGCTTTCCTGCCGCCGTAAATCGGATGTGACCACACAAGCACCCTCCTTTAAACTCTTTTGCCATATAACTATTCCTTGTGCTTTTTAATTTATACTTTTGAGCTCATATAAAATCACACAAGTATCATAGTTTCAATTGGTTAAGTAAAATAACAAGTTTTTTCGAAGGTGGAAATAAGCTCTGTGAAGAGCAAGCACACTTTATACTTACTCTAATAAATATCGAAGAATGTTAGTTCGCAGAATCAACCGTTAATACGAGGTCGTCTAATAGAATAGATAGATAGATTGCTTTGGTTTTTAAAATGCAAAAACTTAAGGTCTACATGCTTTATTGCTCTGCTGCTATCCAATGGTAAGTCTACTTCAAATGACGTAACTGAATTGCCTACATTGCTCAATGTCACACGCTCGTGCGCAAATGGATATTGCTCGCTTTCATGGTATGTTACATGCGCTTCTGCAATCACTGACTCGGTGTCATACCCAGTAATCATTTGAAGTTTACCGCTAAAGCGTAAGCTATTTAGATAAGTATTTTCTGCAAATTGATAAGCATGATTAAAAGGGCTGTAGACATCAAAATCCGTAAAGTTAACCAAAGCACTTTGCTCACCGCTAATCGGCGTATCCGTCGTTAGATATGCTGTACTACTACTGTTGGTAGGAAATCTAAACAAGTTTTCATTTTCAAAGTTACCGTGCTCTATCAAGTTGCTATGCTCTTTAGGCACAACATAAAGTGCGAGATTATCAAGTAACACCGTTAGGTCTTGTTGATTCTGTGTGTATAAAAACTTTAAGTCTACATGCTTTATTTTTCTATTTTTATCGAGCGGCACCTTGACGGTAAACTGATTTACAGCATCCCCATTTCCAGAAATCGTCACTCGACGATGAGTCAGCGGATATTGGCCATTTCGATGGTAAGTTACATGAGCTTCGGCAATAAGTGACTCTGTCTCGAAGCCTTCAATCATCTTTAATAAACCATTAAACTGCAGACTTTCTAACTGCGTATTTTCGGCAAATTGATAGCTGTAATAAAACGGGCTATATACACTGAAGTTGGTAAGTTTACTTGCACACTTTGACGCCCTGAGATAGCAGACTGGTCATTTAGGTTGGCAACCCCTTCACTATTTGACGGAAATTTAAACCGATTTTCAGTTTCAAAATCGCCATGAGGTATTAGATTTTGTGCAGTATTATATAGGCTAGACGGGTTTTTAGTAGACTGGGAGTCTGCCATCGACGACAGGCTGACAGCAGCCATTAGGCATATCATAGGTTTAACTAAGTTCATAGGTAGCGCCCTTAATTGATTGAATCAGATTGTAACCCTATAAGGCACACGATTAACATTTAGATTTAATTACACAAACAAAAAACCAACATAAAGATCAATTTCTTGACATAAAGTACCACCTAACAATCGTTAAACCATTTCTGGGCGATAAACTGACGCAAAATAGTTAGTGCGCACCAAACTTTCCTACTTTTAGTGTTCGCCCTCATCCAGCCCCCTTTTCAGAAACAAGAATAACTACTCAACGCTTGCTTTAACAGTCGGATTAATTTTAGCGCCACAAGCAAAGCGTACAGCTTTCAAACTCCGTCATATCACTAAACCAACCTAAGTTCTGTGAGTGTATTGTCTTAATATTTAGACACATCTTTACAGAAATCATGGCTCAAGAGTGATAAAAAAGGAACGAGTAAAACGTAATACCACCTAATTTGTTAATTAAATTAAAGGATAATTTTATGCATGCACTCATTGGTATATTACTTTCAATATTCTGTTTTTCTGCATTCGCCAACTATGAACCATTCACATATAAACACGAACCAATAGCACATACATTCAGCCCCAACATACTGGCTGAGAGCAAAAACGTTTGGGTAGCGCTGCCAACGGGGTATCACGCCCCTGAAAATGCACAAAAACATTATCCCGTCGTATATATTACTGATGGGGTTGTATATCAATTTATTACCGCGGAAAGCATGTGGTTTGCGAACATGGTTGGCCATATTCCTCAAGCAATTTTGGTGGCAATTGATACAACAGAACACAGAACGCGAGACTTAACTCCCACTGTACCAAACGACGGCCATAGCACGGATTTAACCGCTGGAAAAAGTGCAATTTTTCAGGATTTTATTAAACAAGAGGTTGTTTCTTTTATCGATCAAAACTACCGTACTAATGATTTTCGGGTCCTTGCTGGCCACTCTTTAGGCGGCTTATTCACTATTACTTCGGTACTTAACCCACAAATCCAAGACACCTTTAAATCATATATCGCACTGGATCCGTCTATGTGGTGGGACAATGCTGGCACAGTAAATCAATTAGAGCAGTCATTAGGGCTATTAAATAGCAAAGCATTTAATATTTATATTGCGGCCGCCCACAACGATAAAGATGCAGCGAATGATACAGGTGACTATCTAGAGCATATTCAAGCCATTGCCAGAGCTGGGCATTTGTTATATGCATCCAATAAGACAACTGGAACTTATGACGTTTTCCAAGATGAAACCCATATGTCTGTGTTACACCAAGGGCTTTATAAAGGGCTTAGAGCGGCCTTTAAGTGCTACCCTACCACTTGTGATAAGTCAGTTAAGACAAGTAATTAGTGACAAATCACTGGCATTCAATTAATTGCCAATAAAATTGACGCCTATCATAGAAGCTAAGCTAGTTTCGACTTGGCTTCTATGGTTCTGTGTTTTCTCTTTGTGTCTGGCTTAAAGTGTGGATCCTGTTAAGCCTCTTGAGAGCTTTACCAATTTGCCAAAACTTTTCGGATAAATGCCCCACTTTCATTGAATCTATCGAGGTAAACCAACCACCATAAAACTGGCACTACTGTCTTTTACCAATTAAATTCAATGCGACGTCCAGTGCTTTTTTGCTACTTGAAAAGTGATTGGGCACAACTCCCTCTTCGTGCCACGATATACGCTCATTCACACCCATTAACATACCACTGGTTAATGACAAGGTGATGTGTTCACTGATCTGGACTAATGTTTCAATGCTTGCAAGCCCCATGGTTTCTTCACCAATTACCACTGCGCGCTCCGATTCTTGCAATGCGTAACTAAATAATTCCCACGGACCGCTTACAAATGACGACGTCAGTATATATAAAGGTATATGGTCGCCAAAACGTTCAAATTCTGGCGTTTGAATAGCATAGACTGATTCAACACCCTTGTTTGTTTGCAACAATCCGATTGCTTGGTCTAAACCTATGAAATACCCCAACAGTGTCTGACTCAATTCAATACTCCCCTCATCTACAGCGCGCAGATCAATTATCAAAGCTCTCGCCTTAGATAAGCCGGAAATATGGGTTTCTATCAATTCGCTATGAACACCAGACGCAAAACTCCCCTTAAGTTCAAGGTAACCCACGCCGTCACCAGATATTTGGGATTCAACAGTCGCTTCATCATAACGTTCAGAGATAAGCTCAATAACAAAATTATTGTGTATTAACTCAAAGCTATTATCACCTGTTGTCATACGTAACGCGTTGTAAACCTCACTCTTAAACCAATGAAAATCAGCCCCACCGCGAAAACGCCCTCTATTCATTTTTGTTTTTAGTGAATCTACGGCAAGCCCCCCTTTATTAGGATCAACGTAAACGCCAATTAATGAATTAGAAATATTTGCTATTGCTGTTGACACTTGCTCTGCAGACATATTCTGAGCTTGATTTGCCGACAAATTGCTCGACAACATCAAGTAAAAAATGAACCAAATAAAGTGCTGTAATTTCATTGTTTCTTTCCTTAGTTTACGGCATGTTTGCAGTAGCAAAGCTTCGCGTCATTGCCTTTGACCAAACAACTACACATATGGTGACACTGAAAAAGCTAAAAGTTAGCTGCTTTATATTTTGATGCGATAAGGATAATTTCAAGACCAGATCCGTAATTTCACCAACAAAGCTAAGCATTGCCTGCCGTAATATTGACAATCAATCTGACTAAAAAACCTGTAACGCACTCGATATTGAGCGCGCTCAATTTAGTAAAATTTATATTTAGTTTGTCTTTATTGGCAATTGCGCCCTTTTTACCTGTTTTCAAGACAGGTAAAAAGGTTACGATTTAGATAACTTTTACCGCCAAGTACGATGACAATATAACCTCTTGTATTTTTTGCATTATTTATAATTTCACAGCTCACTAAACCTAAATAATGACTAAAAAACAAACCAAAATATTAAATATATTGTATACAATTTATTTTCATTGATGTAAGTTAAAAAACGTTTATTACAAATTAAGTGTCGTTTTAGTACTAAATTAATAATAATAAACCATTGATAATAAAGAATAATACAATTCACAATCAAGAGGTATAGGCAGAAATGCCATTTGTTAACTTAGGTTTAAGCAGTACCTGAAACATATCAACTGTTAACAATAAAAATAAATTACAGGAGAACAACATGTTTTTATCCAAGCCGGTGCTAACGTTGCCCAAACTCAATTGCGTAACAATTGCACTACTCTCTGCTATGACAACTGCAACGTCGTATGCAGGAGAAAGCCCTGAGCCACATACACACGTGAACAACATTGCAAGTTTGGATGTGCAAGCGAACCATAAACACTCAGGTCAAATATGTGGTACCGACCACAATGACCAAAATTGGTCTGCCATTCAAAAAGAAAATGCCCGGCAAGCCAACATCAGCTCAAGCTTTTCCTCGCAAATTATGAATTCACTTGCCACTCAAGAAAACCTTGCCGCCGAGAACGGTAACGGTGTGCCTGGGAGGTACTATATTCCTGTTGTTGTGCACGTTTACGGTGACAGATATAACTGTGAAACAGGAACCTATTGTTTAACTGAACAGAAAATAATCGATGGATTAAACAAGTCAAATGAAGACTTTTTGGGACTAATTACAGATGATGGCCCGATAGCACCGGAATTCCAGGCAATCAGGCGAAACCTTAACATCGAATTTGTGCTTGCCAAAAAAGACCCTAATGGCCAGCCTACTAATGGTATTGTCCGCTATCCAGATAAAGCAGGTTATGGCAAAGGCAGCGGTAAAGATGACCAAATTGCTGCGGATGCTTGGGACAACTTCAAATACATGAACATATATATTCAGCGCGACTTATATGATGATGGTCAAACTAATAACTCAGGTGTCGCTTGGTACCCGCAGCTTAGTATGTCACAGCAAGGCCTCTCTCGTGTTGTCTACAATGGTGACTATGTCGGCGCGAATACCAATGAGAACTTTCGTTCTGTCTTAACTCACGAGTTTGGTCACTGGTTGAACCTACCGCATACTTTTGATGGTGCTTGTACCGTGCATTCAGAAGCATTTTGTAACGCGACTGGTGATGGCTCATGTGACACACCTCAAATGAGTAGTAGTATTTTGCAAGACAACGCTAAAAATTGCTTAGGTCAGGCTACTAACACTGAAAACTTCATGCATTACTCTGACAACTATGCCATGTTTACCAAGGATCAAGTAGATCGCATGACTGCAGCCCTCCACGGCCCAGCCCGTGCGACTATCTGGTCAAACGCCAACTTGATTGCAACTGGCTTAGGCGAATATACCAGTAATGCGGATCACCCTTGGGATGGCACTTCAGGCGCAGTCGTTCCTCCCAAAGGCGATGTTGTGCAGTCGTTTACAAACCTATCTGCACAAAAGGGCGAAGTTGATAACTTCGAAATTAACGTACCTAGTGGTACCCAAGCAGTCGCATTTTATCTCGACGGGTATGACGAAGATCCAGATATGTATGTCTCCAAAGGTAAAGCACCAACCAAAAATGGCGACAACTGGGATGCAGACTTCATTTCTTTTAGAAGCGCAGGATCTCCTGAACTGGTGACTCTATCGGCGCCTTCAAGTACCGAAAGTTATCATGCTGCAATTGATGCATATAGTGCCTATTCCAACGCGACACTCAGCGTCATTGCAGGTACAGATGATACCTTATGTGCCACTTGTGAACGCGTTTTTTTAACTGAAGTCAAAGATTTAAAATCAGCAAAAGGTGCTGACCCTAAATCTTATCAATTCGATATACCTGCTGATGCAGTGCGTACAGTTGCGGTAATGCCAGGCGGGTATCAAGGCGATCCAGACTTATACGCCAGCATAAACTCGGTGCCAACCAAAGATAAATTTGACTGCGGCCCATTCAGCGCGCCAAGGTTAAGTGAATACTGTGAGTTCCCAGCAGGTGGCGGTACGCTCAACCTTTTAATAGATCCATTCCTAGAATATAGCGACGCATCGTTGGTCGTTTATTACGAAAGATCTACAGATTCAGAACTGCCAATCGCGCAAGCAAACGGTCCATATAATGGCTTGCTCGGTAACACCATTGCCTTTAGTAGTGCGGGTTCATTCGATTCAAATGGCAGCATTAGCAGCTACTTGTGGGAGTTTGGCGATGGTAATACCTCAACGGCTGCAAACCCAACACATGCATATCAGCAAGCCAACACATATACAGTTAAGCTGACAGTAACCGACAATGACGGTAACACCGCTAGCGATACAGCCACAGCACTCATTAAGGCTGAGAATATCGCACCTATTGCAAATGCCAACGGCCCATACACTGGCTCTGCTGGGAAAGATATTGAGTTTAGCAGTGCAAATTCATCAGATCCTGATGGCAGTATTGCAAGTTATAAATGGGAGTTTGGCGATGGTCAATCCAGCACAGCTGCAAACCCTAAACATAGCTACGCCCAAGCCGGTGATTATACTGCAACTCTAACCGTTACAGATAACGAAGGCCTATCTCACTCTGCTCAGGCTAGTGTTACAGTCACGGCAATGAATTATTGTGAAGCGAGCGGTAATACAAAGTATGAGTGGATTGCCAATGTACAATCAGGTGCGTTTAGCAACCCTTCTAATGCCAATGGTTACAGTGACTTTACTGCGCAAACAATCGACCTTAAAGAAGGCGATAATCAGTTTACACTGACGCCAGGTGGCAACTATACAGAACATTGGGCTGCGTGGATTGACTTAAATGAAAATGGTCAATTTGAAGAGTCTGAGCAAGTAATGAGCGATGTTTCAGGCAAAGGAGCTGTGAACGGCACAGTGTCTATCCCATCTGGCTCGGTAGGAAAAACGACGCGTATGCGTATTGCCATGAAGTACAATAGCGCCCCAACATCAGCTTGTGGCAGCATAGGTGATGGTGAAGTTGAAGACTATACAGTCACTATTAAGCCCAGCTCGGTGAATAAGACAGTTCCTAACGCATGCTCCACGCAAGCCCCTATTGCAGGTGGCAGGTTGGAGGCTGGCAAAGCTGCATGTCTTGGAGGTAATGGCACAGTTTGGTTAAGCCTACCAGAAGTGGACTCTGCACAGAATATTGCGATTACAACGGCGCATGGCCAAAGTAACTTACACATTTTGTACAAAAATGGTGGCTGGCCAAGTGATAACGATAAAGATGCTGAGTCGAACTCTGGTACCAATACTGAGTGTATTACGATTCCAGCAGGTAATAGCTACTGGTCATATCTAAAAGTCTCTGGAGATGCAACAAATACAAGCATTATCGTTGACTTTGATAGCCTTGAATGTAGACGTCAAAACTAAATTCATTCATCCCCCTCAGCACTGCAGCGAAAGCTCGGTGCTGTATTGAACCTGTAATAAAGCTACAATCTAAATATTATTCATAGGGTTACAACGCTCTTCCACTGTCGACTTTTTTAAACTTAAAAATCGATTTTCCATACCGTAGGTGTAACTTAGTATCTGATTTTAGTAACACGATGAGCGTTTGACTGCTCGCACCACCTTGCAAAAAAGACGCTTGTTTAATTTTGCGAGCGTGAAAAATAATGTGACTTTCGTCCAGTGTGATGCTGCCTGTTTCTATTATTGGATTTCGGGGATCAACGCCATAACAATCATTGTAAATTGAATAACTTTCTCCCTGTAATTTCAATAAGTCCGGACACTTTACATTGGATTCAATTTGCAGCCAGACTTACGAATAGGCAGAAAAACTACACACACTGATAAAAATGATAGAAAGCATGTCTACCAAATAGCAACGCATTTTATAACACCCTTCACAACTACCACCCTAGACCACTGATTATAAGCTAGTTTTCTACCCATTTTAAACTTTAAAAGCAACTTGTACATTGTGCTAAGCATGAGAGTCTGACTGTTGTAGGTTTGAACTTAAAACATACCGTTTATAAGTTTTAGCATTGCGGTGTGAACACCTGTAGGAGAACTCTATTCAAACATACTTTGTGTGCATTGAAAATACCTACAAATCCACCAGTGCAGCACCTATAGAATAAGTAATATTAAGCTATAATCAAACTTAGTTGCCGTTATGCATTTGTAGATAAATATGTCTTCTTCGATCAACCATGAGTCAATATGCTTGCCAATAACATTTGTCAATGAGTTGTCTAAATCAAAAGATTTGCCAGAGACATTGGATTTGATTTCTCATTGGTTACCGCAAATTATCGACGCAGATCGGGCAAGTGTTTGTTTGCACAACGGACAAGAAGACACATTAGAGGTGTATGCTTTATACGGAAACAAAGCCATTGAGGCCAATACGATCCTGCAAATAAACAACACCATGGTTGGACGGGTATTTCAAAGCAAAACATTAGAAATAAACAATAACCTCAAAGAATCCCAAGATTTCGATTGCAAAATTTTACATGGAGGCGGTTTAAACTCGTGTATGGATGTACCGCTACAAAAATCTGGGGCATGTTTTGGTACATTAAATTTAGGCAGCTTAAGAGAGAATGCATATCAAACACAACATGCTGTTCTACTCGAATGCATTGCAAATTGGTTGGCCAATTACCTGCACGCACAAATGGAAATTACAGAGCAAAAGAAACGCGCAGAAACCGATCCCCTAACTAAAGCGAGTAACAGGCGCTGTCTGACTATCGTAGGCAATGAGCTGCTCAGCAAGTGGCAAAGCGACAAACAGCCATTTGCTATGATTATGATGGATATCGATAACTTCAAACAATTCAACGATCGATATGGGCACAATGTGGGCGACTTGGTTTTGGTCACATTCAGTAAGGTTATTAATCAAGTTATACGTACATATGACCACTTTTTCCGTGTTGGGGGAGACGAGTTTGTAATTTTGGTAAGCGGAAACGTTGATGTCGCAGGGAAGCTTGCGGAGCGCATCCGACTTGAAGTAGCGGGCATGACTGTTCAATACGATATTCACAGCCTTCATATCACCATTAGCTGCGGTGTAACCACCGCACAACTCAAAGATGACAACCTTGAATCTATTTACAATCGAGCAGATCAGGCCCTTTATTTATCTAAAAAGAATGGGCGGGATCGCACAACTATAAACTAACAGCCGCATCTAGAAATTTTTCATTCAAATACGCTCACAATCCGATATACCAAAATTAATGACTTTTTGTAACTGCCCCAGTTTTAGTACAGCAAATTTTTAAAGTGTACGACAAGCTATTCAACTCCTCATCACCAACGCCCTTTAAACCAAGGCAAACGACAGATAATTTTGATACACTGCTCGTTCGATTCCCTACCCATGTACGTATGTTAGATATCCAATTAAATAGTTTTGTTCGTCGTGTTGAGCGCGCCGACAAACTAAAAGCGCTTATAAAGTCCAGCGGTGCTCAACTAAACCGGAAAGGTCGCTCAAGACACTGGAGGATACAAGGAGACTGGTCACAATTGGAGTTAATTATTCAGCAAATTCAACAATATGATGAACCAAGCTGGCAATGGATAGTTGAAAAGCTGCGCTGCCATAAGCCTAAATCAAGCCTCGAAGGTTTAGTTTCGATAGTAAAACACAACCCCACCATCACGTTACAGCAACTGATAGCGCAAACTGATTGCACATTGGTAGAGGCCAGAAAAGCTTTTGACGAAGTTGCGTGGGATTAACTTGTGCCAACGCAACGCCATTGCTTGTAGTTACTCATATGAGCCTATCATCGACTCTGACCCCATTGATTTCTCGTTAGCTATCGTTTTCTCCAACAAAATTAATTGAGAACCCCTTACCTTGCTCTCCAGAGACCAAAACAGTGATGTAGTTGTCTTTCGTTAATTGATAACTTAGCTTTTTAGGGAAGTCATGTTGCGGGTTCTCAAAAACCGCGGTTTTTTCTGAGCAGCTTGTTAGTTTAAAAGCGACAGGCAGGTCGTTACTAGCAACTTTGGCGACATAAAACACCTCTCCTGACATTTCGACTAACCTTAATGTTTCAGAGCTAACCGTTTTACCTTTTTCGATAGAATAAGTGGAGCCTGTGCCTTCAAAGGTTTTACCGCTTATCTGTTTCCAAGATTCGCGAATTTTCAGTTTACTGCTTTGGGAATACCAATTCCCGACAAGCCATGACAGTGATTTAACAGAATCACAAGATTTCGCTTGCACCGTTGAGTGAAAAGCCAAACACACGAATACAAAACCTATCACTTTTGACATTGAACACACCTCCATTTGACTGACAAAATTACCGTACCTATATCAGATACGGTCAAACCAAAGCGAAACGTCCAATAATTTGCTCCATTATGCAAAGCATAATATAAGTTAACGACGTTATTAAGACTGCTTGAAACTATACTTTTTTTACCGTATCGCTTTGCATGCGCTTAGAACAATGGCTTGAAGCCCCTGGCCTTGTTCATATTGCAAACCATCTTATTAATGTTTTTTTTAGCTGCAATATTCATTGTTGAGCAACTTGAAGGACAAAGTTATTGTGACACAAAATAATGACCATTAAATGTAGCGGGCGCTACCGGTTTTTTCGCCAACTGCCTCATTGGCGTATACGTGTTCACTTTAAAAACCTGTGTGAAGGTTACGATATCCCTCAGTGTCTGGTTATCATATTGCTGTTTCAAAGCTTCATCTGGCGTGAGCGGCGGATAGATCACGCCGCATCTGTACACCTTGGCCTTATATCTTTTATTGATTTGCTGTGTAAATTGTTCGCGGCTAGTTTGATCAACCAAGATCTCTTTTACAGCAGGCAATGAAGGCTCTAAGTTAAACTCTAGACTTTCAGCCAGTCCGCTGAAAGTGGCTAACGTCACACAAATAAATTTGAGAAGTTTCAAATTAGCTCCTTGACTGCTCACTTGTTTATCTACCACAAATACCGCTTAACTACAGCGCAAATTACACCAAATAGCAATACATTAAAATTCGGTACACCTATGCCACAATGACCTTTTTCACGTCAAATTCATGAGCAAGGCCGCCTACCTTTACTTGAGTGACCTGTTCGTTGCAAAGAGTCACAGACGCTGTGATTCTAGATGTACATCCCATGGCTCGACCCTGCTCAAATGTAAACTCGCTCGTATCAATGTTTTTGAGATGTTTACTCAAATAACATGCAAGCGCACCATTAGAGCTACCTGTTGCAGACTCTTCAGGTATACCAACTAAAGGGGCAAAGTTTCGACAGCTTGCAGTGTACTCAGAGTTAGGTCCACACAATTCAAATACATGCGCGCCAATCAACTTATGTTTTTTACAAAACTCACTGAGTCGCATTTCATTTATTTTAATCTTATCAAGATAGCCATGAGGTACAGCCACCAATATATCGGCCAAGCCAGTAGAAACCATTTCGGCAGGCAACTGAGTAGATGCCAATATAGACGCTCCTATTCCCATAAATTCAGACACGTCTTCATAGCTTACCTGCCCTAGATATATTGGCAGCTTTTGCTCCATTACAACGTACCCGTCAGCGTCAATCATGACACCCAACAACCCGGCTTTTGTTCTTTGTGTATACTGGCCTGCACTGAGCACACCCCTTTGACGCATTACAGTAAAGGCAGACAAAGTAGCATGACCACAAAAATCGACTTCTTCAGTCGGTGTAAAAAAAGACAATTGAAAATCGACTTCGTCATCTCGAGAAACAAATGCTGTTTCTGAGTAACCAACAACTTTTGCGATATATTGCTTGTCTTGTTCAGACAAACACTCGGCATTTAACACTACACCTGCAGGATTCCCACCCGCACCATTTGCCGTGAATGCATCGACCAAATAAACTTCGACTTGCTTCAATCTCTAAGACTCCAGTTTGTACTTTTTTGAAATAAATGCAGCAAGGCTGCAAAAATTGAGCGCGCTCACATACCCAGCGAATTAGACGCCATAGGTCTTTTTGGCACTTTCAATTTGTTGTTCTTCTGTGATGTTAGGAAACAGCTTATAACTTGGCGCAACAATGGGTTTCGCTTTTAATACTGTAATACGAATAACGCCCGCAACAGGGTACTTGTCACCAGTTAGTGGTTTAATTGGACTAAATACGGACTCAAAACCACCTGAATTTTTGGCTATATACGTTGCTTTGCCAAACAACTTAAAACCCTTTTGCTTAAAGACATCGACAAAGCTCACACACACCTTGTCATTGTTTTTAATATTCTTCACACTATTTGCTGATGCGATGTTTGCGATCAGTATTTCTGTATCACTATTGCAAACAAAGACTTCTTTTGGCGAAACACTCGGACAACCATCTTCGTCGACAGTAGCCAACCAACATAAAACACTCTCTTTTATTGACGATTTTATTTTTTCAGTAAGCATTGCGGTTCCTTGTTATTTGCTTTTATTCGTAATGCTCTAGGTTAGCGCTGAGTCCTTTTCTTTCTTATAGCGCTCATTGATTCTATTAAAGGACAAACTGTTTAGGCAATTGGTTGTATCATTTACAAGGTAGCTATGACTAGTTAGCACCCAGCTTTCTAGAACAAAGCCCACTGTAGCAAGTAACAATTGTCCCTCATATTATACCAGTTCTACGCCCTATTATTGAACTGCCCAGACTTGCTAACCAGCTCTTGTACCATTTGGAATTTGCCTTTCTGGACAAGCAAGACATGGCTGTACTTTATCTTCATAACCGATATCGAAAAGCATACCTTGTGATACTTCACCAGCCATTTTTCTTTCTGGCAAATTCACTACGAACAGCGCTTGTTTTCCTTCAATTTCTTTTGGATCTTCACGTTCTTGTTTTATTCCAGCCAAAATTGAACGTGTATGGTCGCCAAAATCAACGATAAGCTTCATAAGTTTATCTGATTTTTCTACGTCACTCACTGAGATGATTTGACCAACACGAATATCAATTTTGGTAAAATCCTCGAATGTGATTTGTTCTTTTATGGGGGCTGTTTTCATTTTTGGAGCCTCATGTTATTTCAATTCGCTTGCTAAGAAACCATGGTTATATCTGCCACAATCCATGCTCGATAGACCCCAAAATATAAATTGCGAATTTCCCTTTACCAGGGATCTCCAAAGGTGGAAGCGCTATTTCTGCACCATTCGATTGTGCACTTTTCACTGCTTGCTCAATATCATCCACCAACCAATACGGACGAACAACCGGGGTTTCCGTATCTCGCAATGGGCCACGTACCCCCACAATAGAACCATCAGATAATATGCAAGTTTGAGCGCCACCAAGTAACTCTTCTGCTTCACCAAACTTCACCTTGTATGTGTCTTCATAAGCACTGATGACAGACTCTACATCAACTGAAACAATTTCTAGGTAATGAACTTTCATTTCAAACTCCCTGTTCCTATTCATTAATGACTACTTCACTTTTGTCGTGAATAGATGATCAACGATTTAAATTTGAATATATAGCCTTAGCATATCCTTGTGCTGAATGCCATTTTCGAAAATTGGCATATCATATTGTTTTAAATAATAATCCTTTGATACCGATGCCACCCGAAATCCGATACGCTGATAGTAAGTGAGCTGATAACCAAACGTACCGGTGCCAAGTTCAACTCTTTTCACGCCTCTATTTGATAATTCAGAGAGGGTAAACTGAAGCAATTTAGACCCAATTCCTTGTCCTTGATAAGCTGGATAAACCGAAATGTTGTAAATTTCCGCCAGTTCTACATCTTGCGCTTTGACGATACATGCCGCGAGAATTTTGCCGCGTGTTGTTGCCACAAAACACCAAGATCCTGATAGGTAGTTTAAAATACTCTCTTTTGATGGATCTGCTTCAAGCAAGAGTTCAATCGGAATTGCATGACTATTAACTTCCAAATATTCCATTTTTACCTGTACCTTCCTGTATTTTTAGGGACCAAAGTTCAAAACAAATTAAGTACGTTCGGCCAACGCCTGCTCACGTGCCAAAATTTGCTTTTGTGCTTCTTTTACTTCTGCCCAACTACCACCAGCTTCGATGGCTGACACCCTTTGCTCGTATTTAACGTAAGCGCGTTTGAGTACAGAGTTAACATCAATACCCGACTCTTTTTCAAGTGACAACAAGATATTAAGGTAATTCCAAAGGACATCTCCCAACTCGTCTTCAAGGTAGCAGGTCCTGTTTTTTGGTATTTCTTCTGTGACCTCGGTTATTTCATCTTTTAAGGATGACAGGTATGTGCTCGAGCCAGAATACCAACTATTTGTTTGATCAAATACACTTTTGCGCTTTGCTACTTCCAGCACCTTTTCAAAATCTTGCATAGGGCCCCTTATCATCTCTTTTCCTACAACAACCAGTATCAATGCCGATACTGGCTAACCCACTATTACCGATATTCATACCTGCCTCCATTTTGTTAGCAATATAGAAAATCAGTCTCGTTCCAAATATTGTTACAGTGTAATAATTTGTAATGTTAAAAGCCAAATCTATCTGCCAACTTAAGTGTGGTGAAACCAAAGTGTCACATAATGGACTTCACTCATATCAATTTATTTTACAACTTAAAGGAAACTAAAATGAGTCAATATATTCCAGAAGGTAGCTTTACTTTAACGTCTAAAAATATTCGCTCAACGCTGTACACAAAATCTCAAAAACGAGATGGCAAGTACATTCCGGCCTCACTTGATTTGACGAACTTATCTTCTGCTGATGTAGCAAACATGGATGGTTTTTTAGTCAATCAAACACACTCAGGTAGCGCTAGCGGCTATGTGCCTAGCGGCAGCTATCAAAAAACATCTGATGACATTGTTGTTGTTTTGTCTGCCGAGTGCCAAAAGCGCGATCAAACATATCAAGAGTCAACGTTGGTGATCAGTGGCTTGGACAATGTCAGTGTTTCTAACATCGATGGGGTGCTGACCGTTGACAAATAAACGGAGTTAAAAACTAGACTATGTGCCTTTTACACCTAGGTGCATAGTCATTGAACCGGCAGGTCATTGACCTACATATGAATAATCAATTTCAAGACAATCGCTTACTTTCTATGCAGAGCATACTTTTTTACGCGTCTTATTGCCTATAGCTTGGTAACCATCCTATTGTTATCAGGGCCTGTTGTACTTTTACTCGTTATGGCTGCAAGTAACCCGCTGGTCGTTATTTTCGAGTTACATATTGTCGAATTAACAGACATGCTTTGTACTGTATTCACTCTTATTAGTGCAGCATTCAACATTAAGTTGGCGATTCATCAACACTTGGATGAGAGTCCTATAGTCGTAAATAGATTCATAGTTTGAACCCGCCAACTGCCTGACTAAGTCTTTTTGCGCTTGCCATTGTTTTATCTGCAACTTCTTCATTTTCTACCGCGGTATCGAAATTGAGGCGTGTCCCTTGAAACATTTGGGTCAAATTACCACTTATATCATCGGTGACTTTGCTTTGTTGCTCCGTTGCAGTCGCTGTTTGCACGGCGACATCAGACACCCGCTGTGAGGCCGATGCTATCTTGCCGAGCGACTCGAGAGTTTGTGATGAACAATCAACTGTTGAGCTAGTCGACTCATTGCCCTTTTCTATTGACGCGACTGCTTGCTCGACCCCTTTTTGTAAGTTTGAAATCATTTCCTGTATGTTTTCAGTGGACTGCTGCGTTTTACTGGCAAGTGTCCTTACTTCATCTGCAACAACCGCAAACCCCCTGCCTTGCTCACCCGCTCTGGCGGCTTCTATTGCCGCATTCAACGCCAGTAAATTTGTCTGTTCGGCAATTCCTCGGATCACATCTAACACTGAAGTAATATTAGTGGAGTCTTCAGAAACCTTTGAGATGGTGTCAGAAGCATGCGCAATGACCTCTGAAAGTTGATTGATTTGCTCAACCGTTTGGTTTGTGACCGTCGCCCCTTCATTAGTCAAGTCGTTGACTCTAGCAAGGTCTTCCGCTGTAAGGTTGGCATTTTTTGCCACTTCTTTAATTGCGTAAGACATTTCATCCACCGCTGTAACAATAACCTCGATGGCTTGCAGCTGACTAGAGCAAGTATCGTGAATATTTTTAGATCCAGACTCAAGCGTTTCTACACCCTTAACAACCGCCATTGACTCATCGACTATCGTCCGTATCAAATCAGATAGGCCTGCAACAAACCTATCAAACTCCTTAGCAACATCGCCAAGTTCATCATCTCGTTCGGAGTTAATCCGTCTTGTGAGGTCTCCATCTCCCTGACTCATATCTTTTAATTGGTTTGTCAGGTCATTTAACGCATTAGCCATTTTTTTTGGTGCGATCACGCCAATTGCAACGATGGCTGCAACTATGATTGCGCTTACAACCCAAATCACCGTCAAGGTACTATTTACTTCACTTATTGACTGGCTGCTAACCTCACCACTGATGTTATCAGCCGCTTCACCAGCCAAGTTAAAATACTCTCTTAATTCATTAAAACTCTGCGTCGCTTTGCCTTCACTTTGGACAATGGCAGCACTTTTATCACCTTGTTGCATTAAATCAAATACCTTTTGAGAGTCCGCGAGCCAAATGCGATATTGGGTATCAAACCCCCTCAACGGCGCCAACGCACTGGGGTAGCCTCCCATCAACTCACGATATTTGTTCATACGATCCAATGCCTGCTGTGCATTTTCTTTGTAGTCTGCGTATAGATTGTTGTAGCTACTGTTTAAATTCGTACTGTACAAGATATGCTGTTCCGCCGACAACGCTTGATACAGGTCTCTATCAGCATTGATAACAGCAGAAATAGCCGGGTTAAACTTCGTCCCTACTTCTGTGAGGCTATTCTCTGTTTTAGATATCAGAAACAGGTTTATTGATACCACCGCGATAAAAAAAACTGAAATCGCAATAAACAAAAACGTGTATTTAACGCGAATACTTTGAAAATTCATAACAGGTCACTTATCAAGTTTTACTATTTGCACTATGAGCAATGAGAATTACCTATCAGTTTTAAAATAAGACTTAACTGCCATGGTCATTCACCAATTGTGTTGGCCACCAAGGTTTTAGGCTACTTATTAAGTGGTAGTTTGTATCTGGCTCTTTTGCAAACAGTTAGCTACAAGAAAGGGAAGGATGAACAGTTCTCAAGAAGTGATCTTCTAACACAACCAGTAATTGAAGCTTAAAGAGCGCGAGCTAAGATAAATACACGATTAAACACTCAGCACTAAGCAGAAATGGATGAGATAAAACCGGTGCAAAGGTATGTTGTCGATACTCAATAAGTTATGGAAAAATTTTCTGGTTTTAGTGAATGTCAGTTGATTTTTATATACTTGATTTAAATTGAGAGCCCAGTAATCAATAGGCTCTCTTAAGCAAGGCTACTTCGCAGTAACAGTTATGCCTATAGACATGGTCCATTTGTCCAACATTGGATCATACCTGAACCACACCAGCCCACTTGAGAAATGAATGTTCCACCAGCAACCTTATCCGTAACTTGCTGATTTAACTGCTTCTGGTTGAGTTGTTTCATTGATTTTTTATTGAGTGCTAGTTTTAATTTCACAGTATCTCCTTTGATTGTTTTTTATTCACTCACATTCAAAACTACCGATTAATTAGGTACTGTCAATTTAGAAAAATTAATAGTCATCTTTTAATTACAATCGGGATTTTATATATGCTCAACCATAAGTACTTCGATGAGGTTGCTCTCACGCATACTTAACTTAACGTTGGAAACCACATACCCCACCTAACGATCACCTTGTTTGCGTAAACTGATATCCACTTACCTTCTAGCTACCTAGCTCAACCTGATACAAAGTAGTTTTGGGATTTCCGCTGTTTATCAGTGCAACTGGCTCTTAATCAAGATGTAGAATTAGGTCGGCCCAATAAAGTAGCGCACACTCTTAGATGTCCTATTAAGACGTTTAGCTCTTTATTCCTCGTGCGACTTTAACGCTTTAAAAATCTGTATCGATAGTGACTCAAATTCGCTGTGCACTGATTTTGATAGTTCATTTAAGTTATCAAAATCAGGATCTTCCAATAAAGGAACTTCAAATACCGAATAATCTGGCATACACTGTGTGTCGACCCATTCAGTGCCCTTTAGTTTGTGCCAATAGTGTTTCTGCACGTCTTTCGTTTGACCAAGAAGCCATAATTCAAATTGGACTTGTTGATGATTGAGTACAACAGCAAGTTTCAGCTTATGAGATTTTAGGTAGCTGTTTTGGATATAAAAATAGGTAAAATCTAAGTAGCCATGTAAAACGCCCGCGACCGCATACTCGCCGTCAAATCTTTTTGAAAATTCAGTTCGTAGGTTTTGAACGATACTCACCAAACTTTGATACGTTTCCTGTAATTCACCACTTTCAATAGCTTGCTTATAGAGTGAAATCCGGGTATTTAAGCTTTTAGTAACCACCATTGATATCCTCTTGTGCATAGCGTCTGTATTAATTTAAAGTACATACCTTAATGTATGACATTCTTTAAAACCAAAGCAACATCCCCTAACGCCCAATCACTTTACTCGAAGTGCACTTTGTATCACATGCTGAATAAAAGGGCCTTTTTTACTAAGGTACTCGGAAATACCGTGTTGATTCTCCATTTCTAACTTGCACTTTAGCGCTTGATACTCTTCACGCACCTTTTTGTTAGCGCGAAGGTAGTTACGAAAGCCAATTAACTCTTTTACCTTTGAGTGCCCATCAATACAGATATGTATTTTGTGTGTTCTTACATCGTTGACATCTTTTTTATAAAATTGGTGGCCCTTAGACAAGTCATTACCTCTTCTGTAGCCTAGTTGAACGAGTTGAGAGGTAAAATCTTTATTTGTATTTGTCGCAGATATTACGATTAAGATATCAATCTCAGGTTTAGCTGCCAGACCAACAATCGAAGTGCTCCCTATATGATGAATTTCCTTGATCTCATTAGCTAAAATTCCAGTTAGACGTGTCTTTTCAAATTCATACATCTCACTCCACCTCGGGTTATACTCGGCAATATTACTTGTCAGTTTGGTCATGGTTTTATTTTTGCCACAACTATACTTTGTTTGTTCCCGAAAGTAGAACCAAATAGAACGATACTGCCATTTCAGTCGTATTCTTAGGTGCTTTGCTTTAAAAGGTTTTTGTGGTGTTGCCCAGTAATTTTATGAAAAAATTAGCATGACAATTCCCACTAGGCAGATCAGAGCGTTCTATGATGATAAGACTATTCGAGTTTATCAAAACTATAACAATGCAATTGCAGACTCTGCTTTTTAAGTCAATACCCTGCTATTAGGTAATGACGACATGTTCTGCGTATTGCTTAATAAGATACGGCTATTGCATAGTTATCTACGGTGAATGGTACATGTTTTAACCCATGCGTATGCGCCCAGTGCCGAGAAAACTTTGAAAAATCAGCTATGCCGGCAGCTTTTGGGTCAAAAAGAGGCAAATATATGTCAATGTTATTCTCATGAACAATGTACATGGGGACTCTCGCGCTTTTGTCACCTTTAGAATATATTTCCACACCGTGTAAGTGGTCATAGAAATCAATCAGCGCCATACTTGCTTGAATAAAGTGCCCTCCCATACTCGCCGTCAGAGTCTTATTTTCTATCGCTTTTAAGGCTTCTGGCATCCAGTCAAATCCACCTATAAAAATTTGTTTATTGGATGTTAAACCTAACTCTTTTGCGCCTTCGATTACGCCCAAAGCCATTAAGTCTGATGCACAAAATACAATGTGCGTTTCTCCATACTTGGAGTGAACGCCTTTAAATAATTGTTTTGCTTTGCCCCGCTGCCAGTTCGCAGGTAAAACATGATTTAATGTCACGTTTTCATTTAGCTGTGTGGTTGTTGTAAAGCCGTTTAGCCGATTTATTGACGACTGGTAGAAGTCACCTCCAAATCCCACAGCATAAAGGTTTTTTGGGGCTTTCAGCGTTGAATTTGCTCGGTCAATAAGATACTGAGTTAGCTTAGTGGCTGCCCCATAGTTGTCATATGTATATTCTCCCAGCCAATATGTATATTTCTCCATTGGATACCCAAGATCTGGAAACAAACTCCGATTGTATACTTGCTCCAACGTTACAAAGGGAATTTTAGCTGATTCTAACGCTTGAAAACTTTTCAAAATACTGCCGTCGTAAGGCATGAAAATGACGCCAACTGGTTTTGACTTCCGAGCTGAAATTTCTTTCATTAGATCGGATTGATGAATTCGATTTGCGCCTGCATATTCAACATCCAACCTTACATTTAAGTCCTTGGCTGTTTCTATAACTAAATTAGTAACATGATTCCAAAATTGGTCTTCTCGATTTGATGGATTAACAAAGACAAAGTAACTGGCTTGCGATGAAAAAGTAACGAATACCAATACACAACTGAAACAGCGGACAAAGCTCATTGTATCCATTAGAACACCTCTTGAAATGGCTCCCTATTAGTTTAGCAGATTCAATACACCAACTTAGAGATTGTTACTATCAGTTAGGGGAAGATCGGCATGGAAATTGGCTGGTGTTCATAAGGCATTTCTTGGCGCCTAAAATGTCATTGGTCGCACATTTCACTAGCAGAAGCTGAAAAGAGCCTTATTTCTATCTTTTTTGTATTTGGTGCGCTTGGAAATTGAATTCTTGTTCTTATTTTATGCAAAAATTAGGTTAGGTGTTTTTTATATTGCTTATTAAGCGCTATCTAAACCAACCAATTATATTTTTAAAGCCCCACAGCATAGCTTGTGCTTTAGGGCTAATAATTAAATATCTTTTTGCTAGTCTACCGCTACTTCTTGTAAAGCCGGTTTTTCCTGGTCTAATAGAGATTTATCTTTCGCCTTAACATTTTTAAAGAGCTCAATGAGTGTAGTCTTTTTCTTGCTGACCGATTCGGCCCTGATAATGCCCAGAAAATCATCACATTGTTCCTTGAACCTTTCATCATTAAGATATGAATTAATATTAAATGTCAACACCTCTTGAAACACATCTAAGTCAAGATTAACTTCATACGTGTCATTGCACACACCGAGGTTTTTTGACTCATTTAGAGAAAACGTGGTTTGTGCAAAAGAAATAGAGGGTAAATAAATTACTACTCCACTCCTATTTTCAAAAAGATTATGCTGACAGAAGCTATACAGCATCGTTTGTGCAGTGTCTGTCTTTTTAGCTTCGGTAGAGAGAACATCAGCCACACCCTTCAGGTAATTTTGAAAATCTCCGATATCACTCGCTATGACATTACATGCAAAATCCAACGCTGTACGAGCCACTTGTACACCCTCTGTTGTTCGCTTTAGTTTTCTATCACCTTTTTGGCTTATTTGGAAAAAGTCAACGAAAAAACCAAATGCATACTTCCAAGCTTCAACATTTTGGACATAATCTGGGTCACCCTTTTCATCAGCTTGCTGTTTAACAATCGCACCAGCCAAACTCAGAAACTTTTCACAAAGCTCTTGACCTATTTTAACAGCTTCCTTTAGCTCTGGAGGAGCGTCATTCATTTGAAATATACTATATGTAACACCTGGAAGCTTATTCTCAGGATCGATAACCGCAGGAGGAATAGGCGCGACATTGCTCTCTTCTAAATTTATAAAAAGGCCTTTTAGCGAAGCTTTTCTACTTTCGATACTATTTAAATTGAATGAACTAGACATAACAATTTCCTTTTAATTTATTTGTTAAAAATATTAATAATTTAAGTTAATTTCGATAATCAAGCTTGACAGCGCATGTGTTATACTACGTTGCCATGTTTAGGTGGGGCTGGGAGTTCTGATAGCGACAAATTGGGATTATAAAAACGTTATCTCCAGGCACAGTCTGTTGATCATTTATATTTACAACAACGTGCCCGCCTACTACTAAGTTACACAAAGCTCCCGTTGCACTATCATTTGCACCAGCAGGGACTGGTAAACCACATGTTTTCTCAGACAACTGAATCCAATAGATACTTTTAAAGCCTGCAGGAAGTGGATCATGAGCCGAACCGAACACATTCCAAAATGCTGTATTAGCTGGAAACGTTACAGTTCCTAGATAAGAAGAATTTACTTCTGCCTCAGCATTAATTCGCTGCTCATTCAATGGATACTTACTTCCTGATTGACTGCAGCCGGCTATAGCGATAGGCCCAAACAGAACAATTGAAAGCCCTGTGAACTTGAGTTTTGGCATTATTAATATCCCTGTAAATTGAATACAAAGTCATCAAGCGGTTGTACAGATCCGCTCGCAAGTAGCTATGAAGACTACGACATGAATTATATTTACAACTCGTAAAAATAGTTATTACATCACCATTACATGCAAATACTAAAACCTAAACCAATCCGGCAATATCGTCCCATGTAGCTCGCGCCTCACCAGTCTCCCAACGCTGGTAGGTGCGGACGTTGATTCCATAAGCCTCTGCCACACTAGCTGAGTAAGACCGGCAGCGCGCCGCTCCTTGCGCAATGCAGCTCTACAAAATCTAAATGAAATACCTGTGTTGCAACAGCGTGCAGATCAACAAATTTAGCCTGCCTCGTTCCGTGCTCCCAGTGCGGTAAGTTCGCTCCCCTACCCCAAGAGTAACCTAAACTTCAAGCTGCATAGGTCCTGCCAGAGCACGCCCCATGGTTAGTAGTTTCGAAGCGCTAATCAGGTTCATACCGCCCTCGTATGCATCTGTCGCAAAAGTGCGCGAGCCTGTCAAACTTACTAACCTGCTCTTGGCTACGAGATTTAATAGTGCCGGGTAAAGCAAAATTTTTGTGCAACTCTTTTTGAGCCGGTTTAATCGATGGATCTATGCGTAAGGAAAGCAGCTTAGACAACGATGGAGGTTTGCCGCACCGCTCGAAAAAAGAGTATCCACACCGTGTGCAACATCAACCCGCGTACAATTACGTTTCGCCAGACATTCCAGTAAATACCGAAAACCATCGCCTCCCAGCACATCATTGTTAGCTACCCATAACAAATTTTGCGCTGACACCAGTTATATTTACATCACAACATCATCAAGTTTCAAAACAGAAACAAATCACACCGTTATGCACGGTTCGCTTTTCTTAAACAGATGCTTTGCTTAAATTTGTCCTTTTGGAGAGATTTGGAACATAAGGACACCGAAAATGTTTAATTAGTTACGATTTAGTTGGATGTTTTTAATATGTACTACAGGCTAGGCGACTAGTTCACCGCACCGTGTCAAATTGGCTCTTCGTTTTAATTTTAGGTGTTCACAATATTTTGTTTCGCATTTGTATTTTCCACCGAGATTTTAAACACTTTTATAAATTTGGTTGTGGGTCTACGATACATCCGCGTTTGTCTTCGCGATTACATCTTCGCTGATTTGTTGTATATAATATCGCCGCTAAAAATTCATACACTTAAGGAAAGTAAAGCATGAAATATATATTTGGGATCTCTGTTTTAGCGATTGCAGCGATGCAAGGTGCACACGCAATCTCAAAACCAACAGGGAAATTCTCTTTTCAGCCCAGTACAATTACTGTGGGAGAATCCAGCACACTAAGGTGGCATGTCGTTAATGCCACAAGTTGTAAAAACCAATGGGGAACGGAAATTGGAACCAGTGGTTCATATACTACCACCCCCTCAGTCGGTACTACCGAGTACCAATTTACGTGTACGGGATCTGGCGGGCGCGCAGCATTCAAAGCGCGACGAGTTGTAAAACCTCGCCCCTTGCCTATGGCAAGCTTCGCCTACCACCCCCGTACCGCCGAAGTTGGGACACCAATCACCCTGAAATGGTCTACCGAACATGCAACGTCATGTAAAAACCCATGGGGAACTGAAGTTGGTACATCAGGACGTTATACTTTCACAAGCAACAGACCAGGTACTGTCAGTTATCAATTTACTTGCACTGGTCCGGGCGGTAATACAAAAACAACAGCATCATATACCCTTACCCCAGTCTCTAAACCAATAATCAGTAACTTAAAATACACTCCAAACACTGCCTATTTGGGCCAGCGCCAAACATTGAAATTCTCGTATAGCCATGCAAGTAAATGTTACGCCTATAATAGTGAAGGTGATGAAATTGTCTATTATGAAGGAGCGCAAAAAAGTGGTAATTACAGCTGGACGTCTGAGCGGCGTACAAATCTCGTGGACAATTACGAACTCAAAGTCTTCTGTGAAGGAAAAGGCGGTACCACACAAAGCGTCACTAACTACAGCGTGTCGGAAAACCCGACAGTCACGTCCCTAAGACACGCATTTAAAGCAAGAGCGCTTCACAATTGGGTGAATAATATTCATTGTAATACACCAGTAACCATAGATGGTCGGGTACACAACGTTTGCGATGTCAAGAATATGTACAATGCGTGGCTTGGTATCGATGGGTTACTTGACCTTTATCTTGCATCTGGCGATAGTTCATTGGCTGAATTAGCATTACAGATCAGTGAAAAGTATAAAAGCACAGGTCAAGACAAAAACGCTGATGGCTATCTAGATTGGTTCAGCACACCTTTGTTCTATCACAATGGTAACATGTATGACCATGATCACTATGAGTGGCGAGCAGGTGCAGGAGTTGCACGTACTATCGCCGTTATATTGGATGACCCTCAACTTTCCTCTTTACATTCAAGAGCAAAAAGCCTTCAAGTTTTTGCTGAACAGCATATTTGGCGCAAGTGGTACGCTAAATATGGCCAATTCAGTAATTTGAAAGTAACACATTTTATAGGTCGAGTTGGTACAATTGCGCTGTTTCTTAATAAACATAGCTCTGATCCTACCCTTAAAAATCAATACCAAAGCTTTATAAAGAATCGCGGGCAAGTATTGAAAGACTCTTTGGAGCACATCACAACCAACGGAGCCAATGCCTATAATATTCGCTGCTATGCGCCTGCTGGCGGGGTCGCTCAAGATTGTGCGTCAAACAGCCTGCCTGTTGGGGGAACCATTGACGTAAGTCATGCCGGTGATACAGTCGCATTTATTGTAGAAGCGTACCTAGCTGGAGGCTTTGGCGTCTTTGACCATCAAGACATGATGCGATTATCTAATACAGTGACGCAATTAATTATCTCCGACTTGGATCAACGGTTCAGATCCAATGTTTGTTCAATTGATGCCTGTAGTAAAAACAGAGGCTCAGATCCTTACTACCGTAATATTGGCGCTTATCAAAGCCAATGGGCAAAATTGGCACAGTTCGACAAAACCTTACTCGACATTTACTTATACTGGCTGTCTACCCAAAATATAAATGTCACCCCAAAATCAGCACCTGAAATATTTATTGATCACTCGCAATCATTACCTGGTGGTTACAGTACACCCAATATATTGGGAAATATTGCGCTGGCAGTCGCTCGAACTCAGTAACATTGTGGCTTCAATGCTCGTTTAATCACTATGCGTAAGGCTAGGTTTTTCCCTTTGGCCTTGCGCTTAGTGGTCATAAGCTAATGGCAAAGATAAGATCGGTACACATTGACAGCCTTACCAACTTATAGACCTATGCCCTATCCTATATCCACTCCAATCTAATTTGGATGGCACGAAAGTTACTTATTTACAATAAGTCCGCTTGACAATGAACGTGAAGAATCCCAAAACTTGACAGGTAAAATTTAAAAACCATGTGATGCAGCACCTTTTCCCGAGCTAGTTAGGCACCCTGAGTTAAATACACGATTTGCACGAATAGTGGAAGAATAAAGCTCCTGTAAGTCAAACCAAAGCCCAACAAAGGCGCTGTATAACACCGATTGATTTTTCTAATTGGGGGACAAGAAATAACAGCTAGGCCGGATATAAAATCAGGGCAACGTGTTAGTGCACATGGTTAGTCAATAAAGTGTGGCTGTTAGAGGAAACGTTCAGACAACGAGGTAGCAATTGAAGGTTTTATTATTCATAACAGATTAAAATAGCTCAAAAAGCCCTAACCTGTTAGGGCTTATAAGAAATCAGGTATGATTACCTGTTAAATCGTCTAATTAATGGTATAGATTCAACATATTTTGTAATTCATATGTATGATGCTCCATACGGTCATGAGGGTAGTTATTAGCGCCACCATGAAACACATGTTTAAAGCTTGAGGAATTGTAGAACGGTAACGTATTTAAGCTAGATGAATTAATGTCTAGTGCACTGACTGTAGGAATAAAGCTGTGTTTATCAACATTATTATACGATAGAATTGCTACACCTGAACTCGATAACTCTTGTCTCAGAGCGCCATATCCAGCTAGGTAACTACCTGGTGCGTAATCAAAGTGCTTACTGTTGTATGGGTAGTATCCTTTATATGCATGATTGTCAATTTTAGTTGATTTAATTCTAAATGTTCTTTTGTCAAAACCAAGGTCAAATTGAGCCGTCATAATATCTTTATTCTCACCTGGCTCACCATAACTACCATCGTAATTGCGACCGTAACCATTACCGTTGGAAAATGCAGCTGAAGCATGTTTCAATGGCTGGCCATAGCGAGCAAGGTCTTCATAAGTGCGATAAACATCATTTCCTATTACTGACATAGTACCAGCTGTGCCTGCAACTAAACTATCTAATGATGCAGCGATCTTCTCTCTACTTCTACTACATTCCGGAATAAATCGACAATCATTTAGCTTGTTTTTCATACTTCTAAGCATTTCTACCACTTGATATGGTGTGTTTGCGCCACGATGCGGTGTATCTAATGTGCCGTAAAAAGAAACATTGTGGTCTATACGTTTGCTTTCCAAATCGGCTAGCGCTTTTCTCGCTATGAGACCTCCCATACTATAGCCAATTACCGCAGATTTCTTCATTCCAGCATGTCTAAATTTATCAACTAATAAAAGGCGTTTGAACACTTCGCTGCTGTTAGAGATGTCTGACCTAGAATCCGTATTAATAAAAACAATATCTCTAGTGGAGTTATTTAACTCTCTTTGAAATTGTGGCTTACCATAATTGCTAGAACCTGATGGGAAAAACATATCAAAAAATGTTTTCATCGTTCGCGTAGAGTTCGGATCCAAGCCATCAATAATATACACGGGCTTGTCAAATATATTATCTTGACCTAGCTCAGTATTAGTATACAACTTAAAATTGTTATATCTATTTGAGTGTGTGCCTTTGCAAAACTCTAATTGAGATGGGTCATGACGGTAATATTGCATACAGTAGCCAGTTCTCCTGCCCTGCTCCTCGCGCTCACTTATCAACCTCACCTGACTATTATTAATGATTTCATACATTTTCTCTGCTTCTAAAACACTAGTCCGACCCGTTCGCTGATCTACCTTAATTCTTGCCCCGGTGATAATTGCTCCTCTTAGTGGCCCGTCAATCATATAACTCGCCGAAGAGTTGATAACAAACGGTCCACTCGCATGTGCATTAAGCGAAAATAAAGTTGCAGAAAGTGGGAGCAATAGCTTTTTTATATTAGTAAACATTTCATATCCTTTTATTTATATTTAAATTTCATTTCGTGAAGAAGCACACATTAATTGAGCTACAACAACTGAAAGAATTAAAAATACAAGTTCTTTATTTTTAGCCATAAAAAAGTGTATGGCGTGAACTTGTCATTCGATATTACTACTGCCCACATTGAGAACATTCATCTATGATAAAAAGTGAAAAAATATTTATTAAGCTTAACTATCAAACAGTTAAAGGGCTATTTTTGGTTAAAATGACGACTCAATAAGAATCATTGTTCGTAGAAAAAAGATAAAAATAGAAATTGATAAACAAATAGAAATAGACACTTTCTTTTTCGCAGGGGCTTGCTCTCTAAATAATTGATCTTCTGCCCTTTTACTTGCTTAGATAAAAAAACGTAACTTAACTCAAACCACCCTGACAAAGAAAATTAAGAATTGGTCTGCCTATAACCGAGTATTGGTATAGAGTGGCAATATTAATATTTGGGTCAGTGACGACGCTATTCAATAATGGCAAACCGCATAAAAACACTACACAAACAAAAACCTGTTAGCAAAAATAAAAAACGGCACCGGCTTGTTCTTGTATTAATATAGTGTCCAGACACGAAATATTTAGCTCTGTAAATAATCAAAGGCTAAGGGGTTTATTAAAGCATGCATTCAAGTGGGTAAAATGAGTGAATGAGTGAACGCCTAAATTCACCCAATGTGTATGACTGCCGCCAATTTAAGGGCCAATTGGCGGCCAATAAAGTAATTAATGATATTAAAAAATCAGCCCTAGCCGTTTAAGCTCTTTTTCGCCCTGCTCTGCACTCTCAAACTGTATTGCTTCCATGCCCACCGCCATTGCGCCCGCTACATTGTGGGGCATATCATCAAGAAAGACCGTTTCATTGGCAGCCAGGTTGAATTGCTCTAGCAGCGCATGATAAATCTCAGGCTGAGGCTTTAAAACTCCTAGATCAGCAGACACAATTTCGCCGTCGAACAAGTTCCAAAAATCATAAGTACGTTTGAGGTATGCGACAATTTCATGCACATTATCGGTTAAGGTATATACGCCGTAGCCTGCCTGTTTCACTCGCTGTATAAGCTCTACTGACTGATAAAGTAAAATAAGAGATTGTTTGGTGTAGTGAAAAAGCCGCTCAGTATCTTGCGCAGAGAATCCCAGCTCTTCTTGGTATCTTCGTTTTGCTTCTTGTTCTGTGGTTATGCCTTTATTGATATCCAACCAAATATCAGAGTGAAAAACCAATTTTGCAAGGGCTTCAACCTCTTTTGCATCAGGAAATGTCAGTCTAACAATGTCTATCGGAGACCAACGTACAACAACGTTACCTATGTCAAAAACTACATTTTTTATCCGATTTTGTGCCATTTTTATTCCTTTGTTTTGCGTTTTGTCTTTCACAGAGTGTACACGAGTATGTCGATGCTATTTTGATATTAAAAGTTGAATTAAGTTCATACTGCGAAATAACAAAATCAAGACTATCGCCATTTGTATTAATAAGTAAGGCAGGGGTAATCACTTTTACCAATAGAGCACGAGTTTGCTATGTAGGGAAAGTGAAAAGACGAACAATCGTATATCGAAAGTAGGTCAATTAAGACCTACGACAAGGGTTAAGGATATTTACAAACACAAGCATAGCTTGCTTTTTTCATTAGCAGTTATCTGAGTAACACTGCCAAGAAACCTGACATTTGACTGTTGGTAAACAGCCTAGGGTATCTAAGCCATTTGCACCGCCAATCTGAGGAGTCTGCTGTTGATTAAGCGATTTGTGAGACGTGCTTAGGTTTTTGACTTTCTTTTTACTTAGTTTAAGTAACATCATAATTTCCTTTGGTTAGTTACATTCAACACGCACACAATAGCAGGTTTTTATATTCACACAATACCTATATGCAAAATTAATTATCCTTTTTTGATCTTAATTATGGTTATTTAATTTGCCAATATTGATATTTTTAAAATATCCCAATCGTTTTTTGTTTTAATTTTGAACGTATTTAACACTTCATCATCAAATGGGTAGTTTAATTCCCATTTAGTTACATAACTCATTCGATATTATTAGATAAACGTCATAAGGATATTTTTTAAAAAATTCGTAATTGCGAGAAAGTATGGCTAAAAAATCCGCTTGAGATATGTAGTATTGTCAGACTGTCAAACGAGGTAGTTTGATTTAATGGTAGGTAAGCAAGAAAAGTCTATAAAAAGTAGATGGTCTAAGTTAGAACAATGTAGAGCTCAAGTACAGCTTAAGCTCTACATTAGATATGGTTACAATGACAAGCTATTTAAAATATCGTCATCCACATTGTTTGAAAGCGTGACTTTCAGTTTTGGCGTTCTGGCCATTTCACGTTTAATTGCAAAATTTGCTTCTTCGTTACGTGCCCAGCTACGACGTGCTATACCATTGTTCACATCAAACAATAGCATTGACTTCAAGCGGCGCTCAGCATCGCTCGATCCATCTAGCAACATACCAAAACCACCGTTAATCACTTCACCCCAGCCTACACCGCCACCGTTGTGGATAGACACCCAAGTCGCACCACGGAAGCTATCGCCAATAACGTTGTGAATAGCCATATCTGCTGTAAAGCGACTTCCATCATAAATATTTGATGTTTCTCGGAAAGGTGAGTCTGTACCACTTACGTCATGGTGGTCACGACCTAGTACAACAGGGCCAATTTCACCACGCTCAATCGCATCGTTGAACGCTTTTGCAATTTTCATACGGCCTTCTGCATCTGCATACAAAATGCGCGCCTGAGAACCCACAACCAGTTTGTTTTGCTTCGCGTCATTAATCCAAGTGATGTTATCTTGCATCTGTTGCTGAATTTCTTCAGGTGACTCAGCCATGATCTCTTCAAGCACTTTCGCGGCAATCGCGTCTGTTTTATCCAAGTCTTCAGGCTTACCAGATGTACATACCCAACGGAACGGACCAAAACCATAGTCAAAGCACATTGGACCCAAGATGTCTTGAACGTATGACGGGTATTTAAAATCAATGCCATTTTCCGCCATCACATCGCCACCAGCTCGTGACGCTTCAAGTAAGAACGCGTTTCCATAGTCGAAGAAGTAAGTACCTTTTGCTGTGTGCTTATTCACTGCATCAGCGTGGCGTTTAAGCGTAGCTTGTACTTTTTCTTTGAATACTTCAGGCTCTTCACGAATAAGACGGTTTGACTCTTCGTAGCTAATATCAACCGGATAGTAACCACCTGACCAAGGGTTATGAAGTGACGTCTGGTCAGAACCAAGGTGAACAAAGATGTCTTCTGCAAGGAATGATTCCCACACATCAACGATGTTACCGATAAATGCGATTGAAACTACTTCCTCGCCCGCTTGCGCTTTTTTAACACGAGCGACAAGATCTGGCATGTTATCAACTAGCTCATCAACCCAGCCTTGTTCGTGACGCTTAATTGCCGCTTTTGGATTTACCTCTGCACACACTGTAATACAGTTAGCAATGTTACCCGCTTTAGGCTGCGCACCACTCATGCCACCAAGACCCGCAGTTAAGAAGATCTTGCCTTTCGGGCTGTCACCTTTTTCTAGTACTTTACGGAATGCGTTCATGACCGTGATAGTAGTACCGTGTACGATACCTTGCGGACCAATGTACATGAATGAGCCCGCAGTCATCTGGCCGTATTGTGTTACGCCAAGTGCGTTGAACTTTTCCCAGTCATCTGGCTGAGAGTAGTTAGGGATCATCATACCGTTGGTAACGACAACGCGAGGCGCATCTTTTGATGATGGGAATAAACCCATAGGGTGACCTGAGTACATATGAAGTGTTTGATCTTCTTCCATTTCGCTCAAGTACTTCATCGCAAGTAGGTATTGCGCCCAGTTTTGGAATACAGCACCGTTACCACCGTAAGTGATCAGCTCTTCTGGGTGCTGTGCTACAGCTGGATCTAGGTTGTTGTCAATCATCAGCATGATTGCAGCTGCTTGCTCGCATTTAGCTGGGTAATCTGAAATTGAACGCGCTTTTAACTCATAGTTAGGCTTAAAGCGGTACATATAGATACGACCAAAATCCTTAAGTTCTTGTGCAAATTCTGCAGCAAGCTCTTGGTGCCATTCTTTAGGGAAATAACGCAGCGCGTTTCTAACCGCCAGCTGCTTATCTTCAGGGCTTAAAATGTCCTTACGCTTTGGCGCACGGTTTGCTCCAGCAGGATACGGCTTTGCTTCTGGCAATACGCTAGGGATACCCTGCTTAATTTGTTCTTGAAAGTTCATCTCGGATTTCCTTAGTTCACTGTAACCGTAAATGCTTGTGACTTAACAAACTCAACCATAGCATCAATGTCTGGTTTAAGTAGTCTGTCTTCTTCAAGCTTCGCGACCTTTGTACGGATCAAGGCATGATTTTGTTCAATAATATCTGAACACGTATTTGGACGTCTAAAATCAACAGCTTGCGCAGCATACATCAATTCAATCGCGAAGATTTTTTCTAAGTTGCCTAAGATTTGATTAAATTTACGACCTGAAATACTACCCATAGACACATGGTCTTCTTGGCCCATAGACGTTGGTACACTATCCGCAGACGGTGGGAAACACAGTGATTTATTCTCTGTAACCAAAGCCGCTGTAGTATATTGCGGGATCATCATGCCTGAATTCAAACCACCAGAAGTAGTCAACAAACGAGGTAGGCCGTGTAAGCCTTCTAGTAGCAAATAACAGCGACGGTCTGAAATATTACCAAGTTCAGCTGCGGCAATCGACGCGTAATCAAGTACCATTGCCAAAGGCTGACCATGGAAACTACCGCCTGAAATGGCTTCTTCTTCACTGATCACAATTGGGTTATCTGTCACTGAGTTCATTTCAGTTTCAGCAAGTTCTTTTAAGTGGTTAAATGCATTGCGAGATGCACCATGAACCTGTGGGATACATCTCAGTGAGTATGGGTCTTGTACGCGATCGCACTCTTCGTGGTCTGCCATATTCTGTGAGTCTTTAAATAGACGGCGCATACGTTTTGCAACAGCGATGTTACCTTCAAATGCACGAATTGCATGTAACTCTTCGCGGAACGGCTGCTCACTGCCCTGCATACCTTCAATGCTCATCGCACCAGCAACATCTGCAAGATCCAAGAGGTAACGCATCTTTGTCAAACCAGTGATGGCGTGAGATAAGATAAACTGTGTACCATTGATAAGTGCCAAACCTTCTTTTGAGTCAAGGTCCATTGCTTCTAAATTATTGTCAGCAAGTACTTTCGCCGCAGGCTGGATCTCATCACCTACCCAAAACTCACCTTCACCTAAAAGTGGTAAAAATAAATGTGAAAGTGGTGCTAAATCACCTGACGCACCAACAGAACCCTGCTCCGGTACAACTGGGATAATATCGAGTTCGATAAACTTCAGCATGCGCTCAACAACTTCCAGACGAATGCCCGAGAAACCTTGGCTCAACGCGTGAACTTTGGTGATAAGCATCAGCTTAGAAATAGACTTTGCGATCGGGTTACCTACACCTACTGCGTGGGTAATAAGAAGATTTTTTTGAAGTAACTTTGTCTCTTCAGGGGAAACTTGGGTGTCGCACAGCGGGCCAAAACCAGTATTAATACCATAAACGGCTTTGTCAGATGCTGCCATCTTGTCTACACGTTGACGGCTATTGTTAATTTTATCTAATGCTTCCTGACAAAGCTCTGCTTCAATACTGCCATCGGCTATGCCGTTCACAATATCAAGGTTCAGACGATCTACACCATATCTAAACGTCATCTTATTCTCCTAAATATATGCTTTTCCTAAGCAACTGTGTGCTTGATGACGCAATATTACTCCTCAATTGATGTTTTATAAATTGTAGATAATCGTATTTCATTCCGATTTTATCAAACTTTAAGTTTTCACTTTGCTGAACATTCCTCTACAATAGCCGTAATGATGTTTTAAGGCCTTTTCTAAGCGTAAATATGCGCGGCTTTTTGGAGATAAACCTGTGCAAGTTCATGACGTTGACTTACGTCTACTGAGAATTTTTGTCGCTATTGTTGAGTCTGGCGGGCTGTCTGCCGCAGAGTCTCGCCTCAACATAGGGCGATCAACCATCAGCTCCCACCTATCAGATCTTGAAGTACGACTCGGAATCAAACTGTGTAAACGAGGACGTGGCGGGTTTGAGTTAACCGAACCGGGCAGAGTAACTTATCAAGCATCTCTTGAACTTTTGCAGCAATGTGAAGCTTTTGCAACTACCGTCGCCAGCTCTAAAAATGAGCTCTCTGGGCGTGTCACTATCGCAGTCATTGATACCATGGCCAGTGATCCTCGATGCGGTATTGCAAACGCCATCGCTTCTCTTAAAGCACAAAGTGACAACATTCAGTTTGATATTAATGTATGTGAAGCAAAAGAGGTTGAAACCTCAGTGATAAATGGTCGCTCATTAGTTGGACTTGGAGTTAGTCGCCACCACTTACGCGGCTTAGAGTACATTCCACTTTATGACGAAAAAAACTACTTGTACTGTGCAAAGGGTCACCCATTGTTTGACTGCAAGGCTTCTCAGGTAAGCAAGCAACTTAATAGTGCAGAGGTTGTTTCTAGTAACTATATGAGAGATAAAGAAGTTAGAAATGATGGACTTAACTACATGAACAGCGCTATCGCTTACCATGATGAGGGCATTGCTCACTTAATCCTTTCCGGTGCTTTTATTGGCTACTTACCGGAACATTACGCGAGCTATTGGGTTGATAAAGGGCTCTTTAAAGCAATATCTCCACAAAAATACGCTTATACTATTCCTGTCTCATTGATAACAGCAAAAAACTACTCAGCTTCCCCGCTTGCAAATGCCATTATTGAAGAGCTAAAGCGCAGCCATACCTATTAAAGCAATACTTGAGGGAAACCTTCCCGTTTCCCTTACGCAAATTTATTGTTTTTGATAAAACTTTTTGGTCATACCTTGACTTTTAGGTGAAACCAAACGATACCCTAGCTTTTCATAAAACGCTGGTTCATCGGCTATCATCGATACGTATGATCCTTCTAAAGCCACTGATGCTAAATATCGGTCAATAAACGTCATCACTTCACGGCCAAGCCCCCGCCCCTGATACTTTGGGTCGACTGCAACGTCAACGATTTCAAAGTTACAAGCACCATCACCAACAACTCGCCCCATTCCTATTAACAGCCCTTCTTCACGAATTGATACGCCGTATAATGAATTAGGTAAGCCAATTTCAGCGGCCTGCAAAGACTTAGCAGAAAGCCCTGCTGTCACCCGCAAATCACAATATTCTTGTGGTGTAGGAGTTTGTTCTTCAACTGTATAATTCATAATCTTTCCTCGGTAATATTGGGACGATTATACACGGAACTGTTTATTTATACAGTGCTTTGTTAATTTCCCCTCCTAGCTTCTAATATTAGAGAGATAAAATTTGATTCTTGAGTTGGCTAGTCGTAGAAGAGAAGAATAAGTAGCTAAGAATAAAAGTTCATGGAAAGCTAGGCTTTGCAAATAGGTAAGCGAAAACGCACTGTAAAAGCTTAATTTATTGGTATTAAAAATAATGTAGGGCTATTGCTAGCCCCTATTATCAATAATTATTGTTTAATATAAGCCGCATACGCTGTATTTGTATTTTTTCCACCCCAAGGTGTCGCGCCACAATGACTTGCCCAAAATCCTATTTTTTTACCACTGGCCATTGCTGTCAAAGCTAAACTGTACATCTGGTCAAAGCCCTCTTTTGTTTTATCAAGCTTCACAACTCCTGAGATATCGCAATTTTTAGGGTTTTGCATTCCATCTCCCCACATGTACACATGCCCATGCTCTACTTGGATATGTTTTATTAAGAATGCACCTGTATTAGCACTAGATATAAATGGAGCACATAAAAGGGCAAAAGCGATTATCTTTTTCATTATCATTTCCTTTAGTTAATATCAAAACAATAATAAGCAAAGATTTTAACAAACTCAACATACACATTAAAAATAGAGTAGCACATTATAAAATATATGAATTATTACATAAAATAACATCGAAAATAAATTACAAAAACCTGATAAAATAAATGGCTAACTAGCTTAATCTCACATCACTTAAAAACACAATTTTGATCTAACCCTAACACCCTAGCCAAAAATAAATGAGCATTTAATTCAAAGATCAGCATGTTCAATTACTGTTAGGTGATAGTAAAACTAATGATAGTCAGCTAAAGTGCAATTAGCCGTTAAATGCGGTTGGTGAGACCATGTTTTTAAAATTAAGTAAACATACTCTAAAAACAAAGTCTCTGCTAAAGAGAGGTATTACTAACAGAAAGTGCTGAGTTATGCCGCAGTAGTTATAAGATACTTTTCGGCGGTTTGCAGCCACCTGCTCTCCCCCTAAGATTGTAAACGCGTCCGATGTTAATAATATCGAGTATTTATGAGACAACAACCAATGCAACCCAAATAAAAGCATCTGAATTAGTCGTTTTAAAGCGGACATTGCAATTCTTAGATACGCGTTAAATCAAACATTTGGATATGCCACAACTAGCCATCTAGCGGTTTCATTTACCTAGCCCTTAATCTTGTTTCACGAATTGATTGCACTTTCTAATGCCAATTGCAGTTATCAAAGTAAACACACCATACATAACTATTTTTCCAATCCATGTAGATGAAGGCAGAGAGTAAAACAACCTTAAATAGTCATTTACAATAAATATGCCTAAGCCAACAATCACTGCTATTAATCTAAAGCACCAAAACCCACCATGTTTAATGGTATTCACAGACAATAGCAGCACAAGCATAGACATATAGTATGCAATTACAGACATCGCACCAGGTACGAAGCTAGGAGCATAGAGAAGAAAAGAAAAGACGACTAACAACCAATAGTAAAATCTTAGAATAAAGCTCTTATATTTCATTATCTTTCCTTGATATTCAGCGTATTTAATTCCAGTGCGATAGCTTTATTCGGCCATTTCCAATATAAACAAAAGTCAGATTAACCGCCCCAGCAGTATTATTGATTTCAACCAACTTATCACAATCAACCTGATTTGCGCATTCAAATACTTGGCCCAAAAATTCAAAAGATCCATTGTTCGATACAAAGGTGCTGTCCAGCAAATCAACATTTTGGTATTCGTAAACAGTATTGATTGAATCTTCTTGTTGTGAAGATATTTCGCTTAATTGATATCGCTTACTGCTACTATCCGCTGGGGGGTTTTCAATGTCCTTAACCTCGACTATGAGTTCGTAGCGTGTGCCCCAACGATAGTCAAAATTTTCAATGTCCCCATAAAATAGTTCAAACTCCTGTTCTTCATCTCCCTCCACTCTCAAGCACAGTTGCTGCGTAACACTTGTGCAGGGCGAGCGGTAAGGCGATAGCTTTATTGTTTCGGTATATCCTTTGTTGATATTATTTTGAGCCGACTCTTTTATGCTTGAGTCTATATTTGTGTTTTCACTAGATGACCCGCAAGCTGCTAAACCGATTGATAGAACACATAATAAAATGCGTTTCATATTATTCTTCCTTATATTGAAACATATAAAGAAGAATTGCATATTATCTTGCATTATTCTGTTTCTATTTGTAAACGCCACTACTTATCATCAAGCACTATTTTGCTTGCAAGCCCGATAAGCAATAAACCCGAAAGACCTTCAAGCACCTGTGTGTACTGCTTGGCTTTATCACTGCTAAACATCCAACTCCCAGCGATTGCATACACTAAATTGCAAATTGTTGCTAATGAGCTAAAAATCAAGCCATAAATTAATAGATGCAATGCGGCGTTTTCGCTATGGGGGTCGATAAACTGAGGTAAAAAAGATAGGAAAAATAACGCAACTTTTGGATTTAAAACACTGACGATGACACCTTGCATAAAGATATTGTTTGCTTGCGTTCCTTTATGTGTTAAGTCTAGTTGTGATGTCCCTTTATACACTGAAATCAGACATTTTACTCCTAGGTAGCCAAGATATAGTGCACCCAGTATTTTTACTATGTTAAATAACAGAGCCGAACTTAAAATAACAGCAGACAACCCCAAACATGCCGCAATAGTATGACAAACATAACCGGCACCAAGCCCCGATGCAGCCTTTACGCCACTTGTGACTTTTCCTCTCATGGTATTTGTTACGATATAAATAACATCTGGTCCTGGGATCAAGTTAATCGCCAAACAGGCCAAAACAAACACATATATAGAACTAAACTCCATTTATTGCACCTCTCACTCTATATTTACCTTTAAAACTGTCGTGAAATGAATACTCATCTATATAAAGGTAAAATGCACGATTAATGGTGTGCCTCTTTTCCCTTGGTATTCTTGATTGACTACTAAAATAATTGCTAGGATTAACCGTTCTCGATAATGAGTTGATTTACTTCCGCGTACATGTTCATATTAAACCCATCTCTGTTTCAATCTCTAGAAAATACAACTATATGAATTTACAGTTTTTGACGGCTTTTTGCTTTGCCAGCTTTGCTAGTCAACCTTATGCTAGTACACAACTTCCTGCAAACTCAACCTCTATAAAATTAAAACAGGTTATACGTCATGCAGACAATCAAGACTTTGAAGTCGCCAACCCAAGAGATGCATGGTTAACCGATGAAAATGCTCTACTAATAGTGAGCGGAGACAGTAATTCACTCTCAATCTTTAATTCGAGTAAAGATCACGCTTTCACTTATTCACAGAGCTTTTCTAAACAACATGATAAATCAGCATCGCTAGAAGGTGCTTCTAGTATTTCTTTTTTAAAAGATTCTGACATTGCTATTGTATCGGCTTTTTACAGTGGTTCACTGTCAACATTCAAGCTGGATGATAAAGGCCAATTTAATCACATTGAAACAGTCAGTGATCACCTAGATATAAAGCAAGCTTTCACTGCATATCAAGACTTGAAAGACCGGGATGTGTTCGGCCTTGTTGGAGCATGGGGTACGCATCTCAATCGAGATAATCAGCACTTATATGTTGCAAGCTACCAAAGTAACTCTGTGAGCGAGTTTAAAGTACGTGAGACAGGCCAATTAAGCGCGTTGGGTAGATTGCTTCCAAAATACGATTGGGGCCGACCAACATCTATAACCCAATCCAAAAATACTGATTGGTTGTATATCAACGGTTTCGAACAGAGCAAAATTTCTGTTCTATCTAAAACATCAGAAGGAAAATTCGCTGTCACACAGACAATACAGCATGATAAGAACGGGGTTAAATCCATGCTCAACCCACAGCAACTTATCGTGACACCTGACAATCACTATTTGTTTGTCGCTGCATCTAAAAGTAACGCCATAAACGTATTCAAAAAAGATACATCAGGGCACCTTAACCTTCATCAAGTTATTACAAATGAACAAACTCAGGGGTTATCAGGCGCATGTTGTATGGCGTTTTCTGACAATCAGAATGCCCTTTTTGTTGCTGGTGAAACGGATAAAGGCATACTCATTTTTGATTTCACACCGAGCACGGGGAAGCTTAAGTTTAGGCAGCATATAACTGAATTTAATCGCCACCAGCTTATGGGCGTTTCATCATTGAGGCTATCGGAAGACGAAAAACAATTGGTTGTTACGACAGGGAAAAATAATGAAATCTTTATTCTGAGCCTCGACTAGTCATTGAGCTAACCTGATTGCTTTGTCCGGTATGTCTTCCGATTTAATCATACCCATTTGTTATAAATGCATATATGTAAATTGGTTAATTAGTTGCCAAACCGGACCAGTAATTTTTTGCCAGCCTTTTTAGCCCCTTTAATATAAAGTGCTTAATTTTACCCACTCAAGCTGCCCTACATCTCTTGGAACGTCTAATTCTTCTGCGATATCATAGATTTGGTCAACCTGTTTATTTTCAAAATCTCGCTGAAAAGAACCGAGTCGCAACTTCATCCAGCTTTCAATGGAATCAGACTTATCAAATAGGGCAGGATTGTTTTCGATAGTCTCGTTCAACGCTTCCCAAATGTTTGATTGGATCTGGGGAGGTGTATCTTTCAAGTGTCCCACCACATCTTCCATCAAACCAACACCTTGATTTTCATAAGAATCAATTAAATTACTATATAGCTCCGTACGCTGTGATTCACTGGCCATTTTTTCAGTAAATAAGACATATCCTCCGTACGAGCTCTCGTATGCACTGGTATACTGACTGACATCTACCTGCTTGCCTACGTATTCAAAGATGTTGTTTTCACTGTCTTTGTCTACTTCATCAAGCATGTTCAAAAACGAAACCCTGTCATTATTTTTGACGTTTATCGCCATATCAATTATACCTCGGCTTTGCTCAAACGAACTTTCCTGTAAATGTTGATTAATAGACATCAGATCTCCTTCTGAATAACGATTTTCCGCTAGTAGATCAACGTATTGGTGAGTCAATTTACTAAAATGAATACTTTGCTGTAAGTGAGAACGATGATCCGCAGTCTGCGAAAAGCTATGCAACTGGATTTCAGCGGGTCCACGATACCCAAACGCGAGAATTGGTGAGTCTGGTTTATCGTTTATTTCTTTATCTGACAAATGTGCTAACGTATCGACAGTATCCTTAATTTGTTCTTCAGACATGTCGCTCATTAATGAAATCAACTGTTGTGATTTCTCTTTGTTATGACCAAAAAGACTGTCTAACCCAAATGAAGCGGATAACACATCAACAAACGCCGTCAGTGTCTCGTCATCCATTTTATCCATTACAGCCAGTAAATCTTTTGAGGGAATATAGGTTCTAAGAATATCACTTTGTTCCTTGCTTAACCTATCCTGATGGGTCAGAAATGCTTCAATATCGTGAGGGTTGGTCAATTCGCCATATTGGTATTGGGGTGGTTCGTTTGGAGATGACAAATTAATAACTTGGTAACGCTTTGCGCGAAATGGGAATGACATCAGATCTGGCTCTTGCTCAATTGTGGCAACCTCTCTACTGCGCAGCACCTCGTCAAGTTCTTCCCTTTCAGATTTAGAAACTTTAGCGTTTGACGCAAGTTGACGCATAGCCAACGAATCAACACTTTGCCCTGACTTAATTTGCATCTTAATCTCCTTATATTAAGTACAACAACATATCGGCAAGAATAACGGTATCTTTAATACTTATTGCTGAAATTTAACCACTTATTTGACTATCCTATTCTATTTATGTCGTTTATCAAAACCGTTATAACTATCGTTTATAGACGCATAAATTATTAAGCACTCTCACCTTTTTATTAATACTGTAAAAGCTTACTAAGTATTTAGGCTTGATAAAAAACGACACAAAAGTTAACATACTGTAAATAACGTATCTTTATCTCAACGTCGGCATTTACCCACTGTGATTAGTAAAGATTCTTAATGAGACAGGATACTCAATATTTTTATGGCGACAAAAAGCCCTAAATGATACTTGGCGATGTTAGTACTTGTATCACTTTAAAACACAACAAAAATCAATAAAATAAACATTAAGGAAGAAAGATGAGACTTAATAAAAAGAAACTAAAAAACCTAAGCCAACAAAAAGAGTTAGTGCAACAGCAAACACCAAATATTGCCGGTGGCTTTATTCGTTCGTTTGGGTGTGGACCTAACACATATCACCTTGGTACCTGCCCTTCTCATATGCCTTACGAGACAGGCTGTGCGTGCCCAGATACACACCCAATTCACTGCGCATAACACATTTACTGATATACACCTTAAAGATGCATCTTAAACGCATTTTAAATTGTGGTTTTTGCGGTATTGCGTAAATATTAAAGGCTGCTAAAACACCAACAAGTTTTATACAGCCTTTTAAATTCATAATAAATGGTGGTCACCCCCCATCCACAGTGTCAAATACATTGCTTTGATAGGTGTAGATTAAAGCCGACGCTGACAACTTTCATACACTAATTAGCTTACTTAGGTAAACATTGAACAATACCTGCTGTAAGTCGTTTTAAAAGCTTTTCGTTGATTTGGTTTTCACCTGCTTTTAGGCCTAAGATGTAGTCTTCTTTTTCCTTAAACGACATCTTGCTATTTATCTCTCCAACCATACACTTACAAAACGGACCATATTGAGGATGACCGCTGCGGCAAAGCAAGTTCATACGAACTTGAAATGCTGAATCGCCCGCATAAACTACTTTATTGTCTGTGAGATCATATACCACAGGAAACCAACGATATAATGTGTTTTCTTCGCCTTGCTTAACGACAAAACCGCCAATATGATATGTATGACCAGCTAATAGATTAACCTTAAATCGCTCAGGAAAACTATGACTTGTTCTTAGTGCATGATGAGCAAGTAATTCGTGCAAACCTTGAACTGTGTATATTTCAAGACTACCATCAAGCGTTGAATTAAACATTTTCCCGACTGATATATTTCTGTTATAGCCGCCTTTTATACCGTTAACCTCTAATAACCTTGATTCTGCTGCAACATATTTATTGTCAAGCTCGAGCGCGCTTTTAATTTTATTTTCGCATTCAGCATCGCATTGATTTGTCAACAATACACGCTGATCCGCTGACAAATCAAGATCGTTATACAGATATTTAGGCCCACTAGTACAACCAGATAATAGTACGATGAATAGAATAACAATATGCTTCATAAATATTCCAACAACTTAAATTTACAATATACAATAACTGTCTTTCACATTATCTCTACTGCGATGACGGCTATACTTGATTTACGACTGCAAAGGCGCACTCTAACATAGCTTTGCTGCGAGTTAACTTTGCGCATTGCTGCAATTGAGGGTGTGCTTTGCGATATGGTTTAATTGGTTTTCCATCCACACGCCGAAGACACTTTTCTGATGCGTATGGTGCGTAAACAGCTATAGGTAACGTGTCGTAGTCATAGATTTCATCAATAATATCGTACATGTTCAATGCAATAATGGCACTCGGAACAGTTTGATCATCATTTTCTATTTTTTGTTTATCAGGCAACGGCGCCAACATTTCCTGCTTACTTTTTCCCTTTGCTTTATAGTCAATCGCAGACGCCGCAATTTGATACAAAGATAGGCAAGCTGCCATACCATTATTTTCATTTGCTGCTGTAAAATGAGTCGAAAATAGAAAAGTGAGGCACACGCCTATTTTATACATATTTAGTCCGTTTTCATTGTTATTATAAGGTTTACTAAACGAGTTCAGGCCGATAAACAACCTTTATTTATTAAACCTGAAAAATAAACAAAAATACAATCTGTTATATAAGTAAAAAACCTGTTTTACTCGTTCAACACTGCATATGTACCACTTTCCGGCTTACTGTGAACCATTCACGAGTTCATTAAACCTACTGGTTGACACCGCAGCTGGGGATTTGACTTAGTCTAGGCATTTTCAGCAACCCAATTCTTTGGAAAAGCTTACCTGAATATAACAACTAAATTAGTGTTTAGGCCTTCACTTCACATTCAGGCTCAACCTCATGCGGCCTCTGCACTTTCCAAATCATGTACTAAGAATATCATTCTTATGAAATAAAAAATAAAATAATCAGCCAGTTACAAGTTTGTTTTTTTACTCACTGAAGGTGTGCTAAAGTCAGTTGATAAAAGAATAATAACTAGTTACCCCGATAAACGGGACGGACGCTCTATGGTAAAGCAATATTGGATCGGTGATTTCTTCATCGATTTATCCAGAAACCAAATCACGCAAAACAAACAGCCGCAAGTAGTCGCGCCAAAAGCATTAGCCGTTTTAACACTGCTAGCCAAAAATCAAGGTGAAGTAGTTAGCCAAGAAACACTGCTTTCAACAGTTTGGCCCGATACGATTGTTTCACCTAACAGCTTACAACGCAGCATTGCACAACTTCGCAAAGCCCTCGGTGATGATGGAAAAGGCCAAGTTTATATCAAAACACACTCTAAACAAGGTTACAGTTTAGAATGTGAAGTTAATTGGCAAGCAAACGTAAAAACTAAAAACACGGACTCTTGTGCATCGGTAACTGTAAATTCTGGCCCGCAGCCAACAACTCAAAAAGCACCAACCATTACTGAAAAGCTCACTCAATGGCGCTCAAAACTCCTTTTGCTGTTCTCCTTTATTTTTGTAAGTGGTTTTATTGGGGCGCACTTTTCAGCCTCTAGTGACACCCCGATGTTTTCTGTTGGCGAATTACGCGCGTTAACCTCATCGGATGGACGGGAGTTTGCCAGCATCTATTCTCCAGATGGTAAGTACATTATCTTTCATCGTTACTCTGAAGAAGCATGTGTCAACAATATTTGGGCAAAAGATCTCGCGACTAAGCAGGAATATAAACTTACAGACAACATAGACAGCTATGGCCGTCATAGTTTTTCAAAAGATGGAAAACAACTGGTTTTTATACGTACGGTCGACTGTGACGAACCTATCACACAAAAAAAATGCTTTCAGCTCATGAGTATTGATTTTGCCAAGGCTCTCAAGGCCCCCCAGCCTATGCAGCTCTTACTTGAATGTAAAAACTCAGAAATTACTAGACCGCACTGGTTAAATAATAACAACATTGCTTTGCTACAAAAAGATGAATCCCAGTGGCAACTGATCAGTTATTCGATCAGCGATAATGAAAGCCAAGTTATACATAAAGTGAATGATGGCAATATCGTCTATTATGATTACTCTACCAAAGACGATCTTTTGGCAGTTATTAGTATTCATAAAGATAACCAGCATTATATTGAACTACTAACCCCCAGCGGCGAACTTATTTCAAGCAATAAAATCGTATTTCCACCAGACACCGGTCGTCAGCGACTTTTTGTCGCAAACTTCTCTCCAATTGAAAACCACCTTGTGTTTAGTACCGGACGACAAATGTTTACCTTGTCTTTTGATGGACAAATAAACAATGTCAGTATTCCACTCGATCAACCGGCATTCTCGCCAAGCTTTCACCCTGACGGCGATCGGGCGTTAATTATAAAAGGCCAGTACGACAGCGATATACTGTCTATTCCATTGGCGGACCTTACTCAGAACAGCATTAATGATGACCAAAGTTCGATAACGCTTAATCGATCAACGGTTGCAGATGACAGTGCAGTTTTACAACCAAATGGTGAAACCGTCGCGTTTGTCTCTGCACGCTCTGGAGAAGATCAGGTTTGGCTAAGTAATAAGCAAGGTGTGAAGCAACTAAGTCAATTTCCCTTAGACAGCTATATATCTGGCATAAAGTGGTCTGTCGATGGCGCTAGCCTTCTAGTTAATGTGAATAATAAACTGGTCCAATTACAACTAGATGCACGTCAAACCAGCTATTCAGATGAGTACATAATACTAGAGCTGTTGCACTGGGACAGCGTAAAAAACACCGCGCTAACTCTGGCTAGCTTCCAAGGTGTTAGTAAGTTGACAGAATTCAACCTAATAACCGATGAAGTTCGTATTTTAACTGACAGACGGGTTAATTGGGCAAGTAGAACTGAAAGTGGAGATCTGATTTACTCGGACCATTTGGATAGATTTTGGCGCTCCGGAGCCGTGGAGGCTGAGCACATCCCGGCACTAGATGGGCACGGTGGCGATAGAAAACACTTTTTAGTCAATGGCAGTACAATTTATGGAGTGAGCAACGAACTTGAGCTTTGGTCTTACGATCTCAGCAACGAACAATTTAACGTTGTAGGCAAACTACCTAGCAATATCGCAAACATTTCTGAGATAAATGCCAGAGGGCTTTTTGCCACCGCTCGAATTTCGTCGAAAAAAGAAGTTGTCGAACTACTATTAAACTTATAAAAAATAGCGAGTTTAGATGCCCAAATAAACTTTGAATTCGCCATTCAGAGGTTCGTATATTGGGCAACTCTATTTTACGGTATGACCTATAAAACAGCTGGGACAATTAATTCATCCCAGCCATCTTGTTTTAATCTACATAAGAAGTCATTTTTTCTAAGTAGCTCCCTACATATTGTGTTTTGTCACTCGCGCTGTCATCAGAGTTATCTGAAAAGCCTGAAATAGACTGCACAAGAAGTTCAAAGCTATCATTTAAGGCATTGAATTTATCTTGAGCATGAGGCAGCTGGTTGTTGATGACATCATCTAAGTTAATTACTGCTCCATTAGCGAGTTCTGCTCTATCAACTTTGTCGTAGCCACTTTGATAGTAATTTTTGATAGTCAATATTTCTCGTGTTGATTTCAATTGGACTTGTAAATCATCATCATTACGCGACCAGCTTAAGTCTTCAAAAGAAATACCAGCTTTGAACACTAACCTATCGATATCTCCGTCTTGACCAGGGTTATACTTATCATGATTGTAAATGCTGTCATTGCCAGAACCTTCGCCCCAGTAATAAATATCATTGCCCGAACCACCATACAAGGCATCATCACCTTCGCCACCATCGAGTTTGTCATCGCCTGTTTGACCTTTAAGCCTGTCATCTCCTGTGCCACCATGGAGTATGTCGTTACCGGCCCTACCATATAACCTGTCATTGCCATCTAAGCCCAATAGCGTCTCATCTAGATCAGAAGTATAAAGTGACTCATCACCTTGGGTGCCTATAACTATATTTCCGCCTTCTGCGATTGAATCTGATATTATCGCCAGGTCGAGCACGCTGCCATCAGACAGTTCAGCTACTTTTAACTTTAAATTGTCGTCAGTGTAGTAGTCGAAATGATGTTTGATACTGAGCGTTTCACCACTAGAACTGAGCGTCACTTTTAAATCATCGCCATCACGCGACCAAACTAAATCGCCTGCCGAAACACCTTTTTTAAATACCAGCTTGTCAACGTCATTTGCGTTTCTTTGGCTCCAGCTGTCATGATCACCTTTGTCAAATGGAAGCGCTCCCCAAGGATCAACATTGTAAATTTGGTCATTACCTGACCCCACGCCCCAATAATACGTATCGTTGCCTGCACCACCATCGAGTATGTCGTCACCTGCGCCGCCATCGAGTATGTCGTTACCAACTTGCCCTTTCAGTATGTCATCTCCAGCGCCGCCTTGGAGTGTGTCGTCACCAGCTCTACCATATAAGCTATCGTTGCCATCCAAGCCCAACTGTATCTCACCTAATTCAGAACTATAAAGCGATTCGTTGCTTTGTGTACCTAAAACAACATTTATGCCTTCTGGTATAGATCCGTCTATAGCTGATAAATCGAGCTCGATTCCGTCAGACAATTCAACGACTTTTAACTTAGAGTCACTATATTCGATATCAAAATAGTTTTTGATACTCAGAGTTTCCCTACTGGTGATCAGAGTCGCTTTTAAATCAACCCCGTCGCGTGCCCAAGTTAGGTCGCTAGCAGAGATCCCCGCTTTAAATACTAACTTATCAATATCGTTTGCATCGCCAGGGCTCCATTTGTCATGGTTGTATATAAGGTCATTACCTGAACCAAGTCCCCAGTAATAAATGTCGTTGCCCGCACCACCATACAATGCATCGTTGCCAGCTCCGCCATCTAGTATGTCGTTGCCTATTTGCCCTTTGAGTCTATCATCACCAGCACCGCCATGAAGTCTGTCGTCTCCGGCTCTACCGTATAGCCTATCATTGCCATCTAAACCCAATAAAACTTCATCAGGATCAGACGTATAAATAGATTCACCGGCCTCAGTGCCCATCACAACGTTCGATGCGTCTGTGACTGACCCTTCTATCGACGCAAGGTCAAGCACAGTCCCATCTGCAAGCTCAACCACTTTTATCTTGGAGTCACCAAATTCGGGGTCAAAGTGATTTTTGATGCTCAATGTTTCCCCACTTGAGACCAGCGTCACTCTCAAATCATTTCCATCTTGTGACCAAACTAAATCGCTCGCTGAAATGCCCGCTTTAAATACCAATTTGTCGATATCACTCGCGTCACCTGGACTCCACTTATCATGGTTATAAATTCGGTCATTACCTGAGCCTAGCCCCCAGTAATAAATGTCATTGCCAGCGCCGCCATATAAGTCATCGTTACCCACGCCACCATCTAGTTTGTCATTACCAATTTGTCCTTTTAGCCTATCATTACCAGCACCACCATCGAGTATATCGTCACCAGCTCTGCCGTATAACCTGTCATTGCCGTGTAGGCCTAATATAACTTCGTCGGATTCTGTAGTGTAAATAGAGTCATCGTCCCCAGTACCCTTCACGAGATTGATATTCTCTACCGCGGCTTCCTCTATCGCCGCCCGATCTAGTATCGTGCCATCTGCGAGCACGAACGCGTCTAACTCCCAAGCGCCACGAGCAAAATAAAACACAACTCTGAGTGTTTCACCACTTGAGTTCAGCATCACTTTTAAGTCATCACCATCTCGTGACCAAGTTAAATCATTATGTGAGATCCCTTCTGTAAACAAGAGCTTATCAAAATCATCAGTGGAGCTGTGTGAATCGATACTGAAATTTGTAATAGTATCATTACCCGAACCAGCGCCCCAAAGGTAGGTATCGCTGCCACCTCTTCCTTCTAACTCGTCATCGCCAGCCCCGCCATCAAGTATGTCGTCGCCACCGTAACCTATCAGATGGTCATCGCCTCCCAAGCCCTTTAACACATCATCATTTCGATGGCCATGAAGATAGTCTGCACCTTCTGTACCTTTAGGAGTATTTAGTCCTTTTTCAATGGATGCTAGATCTAGCACTGTACCATCCGCCAGTTCTACTGATTCAATCTGATATCCGTCATATGTCACGTGGTTTTTTATCGACAAGGTTTCACCTGTCGACTTAATTGTCACTAGTAGATCGTCTATTCCGCGTGTCCAAATTAAGTCATTCGCGGTAATACCAGCTTTAAAAATTAGCTTGTCGATATGGCGAGAGTTACTTTGATCAGCACTGCTATAGTCATTAATGGTGTCATTCCCCGAACCTATTCCCCAAAAGTAGCTATCATTGCCCTCATCTCCTTGCAGGTAATCACTCCCGGTTCCGCCATCAAGTAAGTCGTCGCCTTCTCCTCCGTATAAGCGATCACTACCGGCCCCTCCATCAAGAACGTCGTCGCCTTCTTTCGCATATAAATTATCGCCACCACCTAAACCGAATAAAAACTCACTGAACTCTCCTCCATGTAGCCACTCATTCCCTTCAGTGCCCGTTATTGTATGAATTTCTTTCTCTATAGAATCAAGGTCTAGCACTGTGCCATCTGCTAACTCAACAACTTTTAACTTATAATCAATGTACTCTTCATTAAAATGAAATTTGATTCTCAGCGTTTCACCACTTGAGTTAAGCGTTATTTTTAAGTCATCGCCGTCACGTACCCAAGTTAAGTCACTCGCAGTAACTCCTTGTTTAAATACAAGCTTGTCTATATCGCTATTATCTTCGGACAAACTATAGCCAAAGTTCCAAATTTGATCATTTCCAGAACCATAACCCCAGATGTATGTGTCACTACCTAGGCCACCTTCTAAGCGATCATTTCCAGACCCGCCGTCTAAAATATCATTCCCAGAGCCAGCATTTAGTTCATCATTACCTAAACCGCCACCAAGAAAGTCATTGCCGGCCCCGGCAAAAATCCAGTCGTCACCACCTAAACCAAACAAGTAATTGTTATTTTCATTACCCTGTATTTTGTCGTTTCCTTCAGTGGGAATAGCCCTTCCAGACGTCAAGTCGTAGACAATACCAAGGGTCTCTGGGGAATAACCCGATATGTCTTCTGTTCGTATAAATTGCTCAACTGCATCGTGAAGTTGTTCTATGCTGACCTTATTGTATGGGTTTACTCCACGAGTAGCCTGAACAAAGTCCAATAGAGTGTTTACTGTTGACAAGTTTGTAGCATGATTTGCTTCCACATAGTCGAATAAATTATTAACCACTCGGTTAAAATCGCCCTCCCATACACCCGTTACAGCATTCTTGCTCCAATCTATTTCTTTAAAAAACGGTTTTAAATGGCTTTGGGCTGCAAGCTGATAAAAGACTGTATCTGACCAATTTCTAAAAACCTCTTCATAAGCCAAACCATAATTATGACCTGTCCCTCCTGGTCGAGGAAGATCAAAGCCATAAAAGGTCTCTAGCGCGCCAATTTTTCTAGCATCAATATGGGAAGGGTAATATGGTCGTTGCTCACCAGTCTGCCCTGTCCAAGCAAATATAATTTTCTCTAATAATGGCTCACGTTCAGCTCGTGAAGAGGCTGTTACAAATTGGGTTACTAAGCTTTGTAACTCACCAGTCTCATCTTGCGCCATAGCTTGATGAAGGGAGCGAGCTTTTCCTGAGCCTAAGGCGTCGGGCAGGCTGGCAATAGTATAGGAGGTTTCAATAGTACTATACTCGGATTCGGCTGGGTTCTGGTTGAACCAAACATCTGTCATTGTAATCTTTATGCCGGCGTTATTGGTATAACTACCTACTTGGCGATGTTCATTACCAAACTCATCAATGAATGTTTGATTGGTATATGAAATGCTCAATGACTCGACACCCGCTTCCGTAAGGGACAACAGCTCGCCTTCGTCGGTTTCGCCATCTTGATCAAGATCCTGAAAGATTCTTAGCTCACCAAAAGATTCATCATTTACATCAATAACACCATCACCATTTGAATCTAACTCTGCAAGCGCCTCAAAGCCATTGCTCGCCTTTAAGCCACTGGCTAATAAAGTCTGATCACCAAATAGTTCTTTACCAGAATTAATAACGCCGTCACCATTTAGGTCACGGACCAATAGCCCATCATCCGCCGCCACAAAACCAGTTAACTCTTTGAAGCCATCTCCATTATGGTCAAAGTGTATATTTGCCATCAAACCAACGGTTTCTACGCCATCACCATCTAAATCGAGAATAATAGGGCTAGCTGGGTTAGGTGCTGGGGTTTGAATCGAAATAGGAGCCAATAAATCTTCTTTAGATGAATTGTCAAAAACAGTTGTTAATCGCGTTACTTCTCCTGTTACCGTGTTGAATGTAAACTCGGTTGTATTTCTATTTTGATCCGTAATCTTAATGTAGTCGATATACCCATTTTGGGAAGTATAAGAAACATCGCTTTTTTGCGTGTCAATCACCAGCTTTCCTACCCCATTACTGGTAAAAGTCATTAAGCCTGTAAATTCATTAAATACGGCATCGTCGCTCGCTATCAAGTTGTCGTCAATACCGTCTCCATCACCGCCATTATTCTTATCTATGCCACCAGAAAATACTTCTGTGGTAATCGTTGGATTTGGCTCCTCACCTGAGCCAGTATCTCCTGAGCCGGTGTCACCTGAGCCATTGTCACCTGAGCCATTGTCACCTGAACCAGTGTCTCCTGAGCCATTGTCTCCTGAGCCATTGTCACCCGAGCCATTGTCACCTGAGCCATTGTCACCCGAGCCATTGTCACCCGAGCCATTGTCACCCGAGCCATTGTCACCCGAACCACCATCTCCTGGATTACCCGAATCATCAATTGCACTTTTAAAGGTGTATGCTGTAACCTCTATATTTTCTGCCGCAAGTTCAGCAGCTAAAGTCGTCATTTGATCATTAAGGGCAGCAAATAATTCGTCACGTCTGGTTTTAGTTATTGGCTCATAAACATTATTTGTTTTATCAGCGTGTAACTCATCAATATATTTTGTGATTTCTGCTCTTTTTTCATATAGCTTTTCGTAAAGTTTCTGCTTGTCTGCAATCGAGATCCCTTCAATCATGGCTGACGCTTCTTTTAATCTGCGGTTGTGCAAACCATTTATGCGTACTTTTTCACCATTAACGGTATTTGAGTTACTTGAATAGGCTATTTCGTAGTATGCTTCAGCCCAATCCTTATCTTTCAAAGCCTTTGATAAACTCGGTCCCACCATAGGAGAGCCACCATTAAAGGTCAAAGAAATCAGCGCTGCCTTTCTCCTATCTGATAAACCATCAAATACTGCTTGTGCAGCAGCTCTATCTCCATCCAGGTTATTATCTAGTCCGTCAATTGCTAACTTTTGGTAAGTAGGTAGGATGTCATTGAATACAGCTTCCATACTGCTGGTGTCATCAGGAAAAACAAAGGTTTCCTCTGGAATGGAGTTATCAAGCCGTTTGTCATCCGCCTGGTAGATTTTTAAAACATCGTTAACTTCTTTTATTCGATCATCTTTATTCGACTCTGTCCATTCCTTTCTAAATATAGCTTCCAAACTTATTTTTAAGGCATTAAAGTCAGTCTCTGATAGCGACGTTGTAGAGTAATTAAACTGTTCGAGTATGGCCTCTAGTACTTCTTCTTCTCTGAGGTTAAAACCTACGCCAATGGTCGGAATGCCTTTTGAATCAAGATAAATAGCTTTGACCGCGTCTTCATGGCTTTTAATTTCGGTGAATAAACTCATTTTAACTCTCTATTTTTTATCATTTAACTTATAGGAACATACCGGAGTGGCGCCGTAGGTATTTTTTGAACTGATATGCCCTGAAAATTCAGCAATTGAAAACCAGGTGCTATGATTAAGGTCTGGTATATTCTTAAAGCTCATCCCACTAGGGTAAGTCGGGTATATTTTATCCTGATATATTAAAAATCGACCTTTAGCACTAAAAGTGCCTTTTTTAAAATTCTTTTCTAAGATGGTGTAACTACTGTAAAACCCGTTAATTTGGGCTTGCTGTATTTGTTGTTGTTTTGTCATGGCCTCCCATTGCTTAACTCGGTTCCTTGACATGCTAACAACATCCACATCATTACCAGCCTCACCTTTTTCAAGCGGTCTACAAGTTTGTAAAGGCATTAACCTTCGAATGACGTGTTCTTTCTTACCATCATTATTGGCATCAAAAAATGCTTCACCTAGTCGGAAGTAGCCTAGCTGATAATCTTTTTCTCTATCTGGCCAAGCTTGCTCCCAAGTCTGTCTACCGCGGTATATCAGTTGATCAATTTCTTTAATTCTTTCCCCTTGAATTGGTGTAAACACCAATTCTTTAATATCCGGGTTATGTATGGTAGGTAATTTACATTTAAGTAATTCATCCCAAGGGCTTTGGTTAAGCTCTGCTAAAAAGGCTTCACACAATCCATTATCTAAATGATTTCTGGAGAGTTTAAAACGAGGCTGATGCTGCTCATTACCCGTATGGGGTGGTGTGTGTGTTTTGGCCACAGAGTTACTAGCAACTACAGTGCCCTGTTTGTGATCAGCTATGGCGTGCGCTAGTCTCTGAACGCTGCTAGCTCTGGCTTTGGTCGAAAAAAGCTGATTAGATTTTTTGTAAGCGCCGAGCGCTGCCTCATAATTTTTCAAACGCTCATAAGCAAGCCCTTGGTTATAGGCAGCACTAGCCTGCTGTTTACTGTTGCTACTTTGCTGCAAAACAATATCAGCTGTCTCTATAGCCCCTTTAAAATCACCATTTTTTATTTTAACAAGGGCTAAATTACCTAACGCATGGTAGTTTTTCGCATTGCGATTAACTTGTTCCATAAAACAAGCTTGCGCTTTAAGGTAATCCTTTTGACTATATAATGTAATACAAAGATCATTTAAAGCACGTTTTGATTCAGGGAAATCATTAGCTTGAGCATATAAACTCAAACTAAAAACCCCTGTAATTAACCCCATAATTTTTTTAAATTTATACATGTTAATCCTACGATAATATAAATTTGATTTTGCTTTTTTTGAAAAAGTGTATAGACATATTGGTTACTGACTAATGCCAAACTGAACTTTTTAAACATCGTAACCTCTACTTCCTGTTTATTCTGATTTAACGCTCTCTTGCCCCTTCATCTAAGTGCTGAATAATGGGCGAAAGTAAAAACTCTATAATGCGGCGATTGCCGGTTTTAATTTCAACATTGACGCTCATACCTGCACTTAAGGGGACACTCCGGTTTTCCACATTAATGTGCTGACTGTGAAGACGCACTTTAATCGGAAAATATAAACCGAGCCGCTCGTCTTTAACTGCATCGGTTGATACTTCAGTCACTTCACCCGTGATTGAGCCATAACGGGTAAACGGAAAACTGTCTACTTTGACCACAACGTCTTGCCCCACAAAGGTAAAACCAATATCTTTGTTTAGTAGTTGTGCATTCACTATAAGCTCATCATCGTCAGGCACTACGGTTAATAATTGTTGCGCCGGGGTGACCACTTCTCCTATGGTCGATAGCTGTAACGCCTCAACAATACCGTTTACAGGCGCTAACAATAGATTTTTTTCTGTGAGATATTGTTGCTTTTCAAGCTCTTGCTGCAGCGTTAATATCTCTTCGTTGATTTGACTAATTTCTGAGTGAAGCAACTTTTGAAGCTCAGTTGAGTGGGTTCTTTGCTCTTGGGCGTTTGTTTTAATGGCATGGTTAATTGAACTCACATTGGTTAGTTCAATTAGACGTTGCTCTTGTTGCTGTACGGCTTGCTGTTTAAGCTCTAAGTAAGTCGCTCGAGCGACAAGTTTTTGGTCTTGTAATGATTCTAGCGAGTCAACTCGCTCATTGAGCAAAGGCAAAATTTTATCTAGCTGCACAAGCTTGGCTTTTGCGCCTGCAAGTTGAGCTTCTAACTGCGACAATTTCGCATCATACACAGCTTGCTCATTTTGATATTGTATAAACTCTGCGTTTAGTAGTTGTTTGTGTTCAGTAGTTAACGCAGGGCTCACATCATCAAATATTTGTGCATTTTGTACCAGCTGTAATAGCTGTAACCTTCTTAACCGTTGCTGCTCAAAATTAGCTAACGACTGCTGGGTTTGTCTATAATTTGACTCAGCCAGTACAGGCTCTAATGATACGAGTACCTGACCTTTAGTAACTTTGTCACCATCCTCAACATGTATTTTCTGTACTGAGCCAGTTTCTAATGGCTGGATCACTTTGACTTTTTGTAGCGGTATTAACTGACCTTGTGCCTTTGCAACAATATCAATACGCCCAACTATGGCCCAAATAATTGCCAAGCTAAAAAAGCTAACGAGTGTCCAAAGTACTCCACGCACCAGTTTAGGCGGCGGTGCAGTTTGAACTTCTAATACTGGGGGTAAGAACTCGATGAGCTTGGTATTTACAATCAATTTGCTCATTATACAATCGCTCTTTTGGGCGCTTTAGATTGCGCGACCTTGTTATCTTGCAGGCTCGCTAAATGTGCATAAATACCTTCTAATTTAAGTAGATGTTTATGATCACCCTGCTCAACGATACGGCCATTGTCTAGTACTAAGATACGATCTGCGTCTCTAACCGCTGACAAGCGATGCGCCACAATAAAAACGGTTCTGCCTTTGGCTATCTTTTGCATATTTTGTTGAATGATGCGCTCAGACTCATAGTCAAGAGCACTAGTGGCTTCATCAAAAATTAGTATTGCTGGATCTGACAACAGCGCCCTTGCGATGGCTAAGCGCTGACGCTGTCCGCCCGATAAGGCTGAACCTTGCTCACCAACTTGAGTATCATAAGCTTCAGGCAGTTTTAAAATAAATTCCTCAGCCCCTGCTAATTGCGCAGCTTCAATCACTCTCTCAATGGAAGCCGAGGGATCAGAGAGTGCAATATTTTCACGAATCGTGCCGCTAAATAAAAAGTTTTCTTGTAGCACAACGCCAACTCTAGGCCTTAACCAAGCAGGGTTGATCAAATTGATATCAACACCATCGATATAAATTCTGCCCGAGTTCGGTAAATATAGTCTTTGCACCAGTTTAGTCAGTGAGCTTTTTCCAGAGCCTGAGCGCCCTACTAACCCTATTACTTCACCTGCTGAAACTTTTAGATTGATATCATTTAATACATTGGCTCTTTCAGGCGAGTAGCTAAAAGAAGTATGCTCAAAAATTACTTCTCCTCGTAATTTTGGTAGTTCTAGCTTGCTATTTGTGCCTGATTCAGTCGGCGTGTTGAGCACATCACCTAAACGTTCAATAGAGATTTTTGCCTGCTGAAAGTCTTGCCATACATTGGCAAATCGCATGATTGGTGCGGCAATTCTTTGTGCTAGAATGTTAAAGGCGATGAACTGGCCAATGGTTAAAGTTCCCTCAGTCACGGCCAATGATCCAAAATATAAAATTAATAAGCCAACAGTTTTAGTTATAAAGTTTGAAGATTGACTATATAAGTTGTTCAACTGAAACGCTTTAAAAGATACGCTTGTATACTGTGCTAATTTTTCGTCCCACTTGTTACTCATCGCAGACTCAACGGCCATCGATTTAATGGTCTCAACACCATGAACAGACTCGACTAAATAAGAGTGATTTTCAGCGCTATGTCTAAACTTTTTCTCTAAAGTGGCACGAATAGATGGACCCAGCAGATATGCGATGAAAAAATAAAACGGGAGGCTTGCAACAACAATCCATGTAAGGTCACTTGAGTAATAAAACATGACCGCAAAAAATACGAATGTGAAAAACAAGTCTAGGATCAGGGTGAGAGAAGTGCCTGTCATAAACTCTCGAATACTATCGAGCTCTTTGATTCTCGCAACAGTATCGCCCACTCTTCGCGATTTAAAATAGGCTAATGGCAACTTTAACATATGCTGATAAATTTCACTGCCGAGCCCGACATCAATTCGATTGGTTGTATGGCTAAATAAGAAGGCTCGCATTGCACAAAGCAGTACTTCAAAAAATATGACACAGAAAAAGCCAATGGCTAATACATTTAATGTTGTAAGACCGTTGTGTACCATTACTTTGTCAATGGCTACTTGAAAGAATATTGGAGATGCTAAGCCAAACAGTTGTATAAAAAATGACGCGACTAATACTTCAATAAAAAGTTTTTTATACTTTTTAATTGCCGGTATAAACCATTTAATACCAAATTTGGCTTTTTCGGAAATAACTTGCTCTCTTGGTGATAAAAATAAAAAGTCATTAATGAAAAATTTATTAAAATCAGCAAAGCTCATTACTTCTGGTGCATTTCCTTTCGATAAATCATGTATCAACACACCTTTGTCATTGATCTTTGCAACAATCGCATAACGACCATCTGCTTTCTTAGCAATCGCTGGCAAACTATGCTCATTGATATTGTCTAAATCTATTGAGATGAACTTTGCTTTAAACCCCGTTGATTTAGCAGCTCGAAGCAACTGAGTCTCAGTTAAAGCAAGTTCGGTTATTTTTTGATGGTTATATTGAGCGTATAAGTCTTCAATATTAACATTGATACGATGAAATTTACCGATTACGGCAATGCACTGCAGGCCAGATAAGAATATATCTTGCTCGTTATTTTTCACAACTTCTCCATGTGATTTTATACAGAAAAAATAAATTTGAAGTGAATATTTTTTAGGAAGAAGCAGACAAAAAAACACATCACCCATTAGTGATAATGCGTTGTCGAGAAGAATAAGCTGATTCAGCGTCATTCAACGAATCACTCCAACTTTACCGGGTGCTAATAATAAAGTACCACAAAATGTTAAGTCAATAATTATTTATTAAAATGGCACAATACAATGACTAATTTATTTAATAATAAAGGGTGTGAGTAATTAATGAACAACTTGCCTTTATAAACGATAAAGCGCTTTAACGGAGTCCACTTGTTTAAATCTTCCAAGACCGGTTTGTAGGACGTTTTAATGGTTCATTTAGACAAGAATTTTTGGATGCATATTTGTTTGAATCTCTCAAACAAGTGAAATAAATGGTGTGGCTCTGGCATTTTAATTAAAACGAAAAGCTTCACGTGAAAGCCTTGGGGATCCGGAGCCTACCTCTTATCAAGCTAAATTATAAAGTTCTAGTTTACAGGCGCCTCGTTAACAGGGAGGTGTAAATCGGGCTTTCAGTTACGCCAATCCGCCATAAATATATTGGTAATTGGCTCTAATGCGATCTCACTCATTGCGCGCATTGATTCTGTCTATTTAATCTATGCCGAGTATTAAAGTATACTTTGAGGTATGCAAATCCAAGTGCCAGCTCAGTAACAATCGCCAACCCAATCCCCACTCCCGCATACTCTCGAACATATTCAAACGTCCCTAAAATAGCTAAGCCAAACATCATGATAATAAAACTTAAACATACCATTTGCCTTGACTCAGAGTGCTCTGCATTGCGCATCAACCAAGACAAGATACCAAGTGTTAAAAATAGAATGGCAGCCCGACGAGCCATGAAAGAGGCTGATTCGGTTTGAGGAATTTGAAATAAAGAATACATGAACTCTGGGAAAAGCAGCAATGCTACAAATAGAAAACCAGCAATTGTTGCCGTAACAACACTAAGTGTTTTAAATTGCATTAAAAATATCCTTTTTAGTTTGAACAGAGTTATATTTATAGACGCTTTAAAAAGTCAAAATGAATACATATTTGATGAGTAAGTGTCATCGTAAATTACGATGTTCAATTAGTGAAGAGGCATCACAAAAATGCCGACGCAATACGCATAAATCAATTTATAACGCGATTATTATGCCCTACAGCTAACTCGATTCGCTCTAAGTGGCACTGTCTCATCAATAGAAATAATGGCAAACCAAATGAAACACCAACCGCCATAGTGCCCATGACAGGCAACCATAACTTAGTCATTTTGAGCAGCTTACCTTCATACAATATAAAAGCGATTAGGGTAAAGGCGGAGATCAGCACGTCTAACCATGCAAATGATGAAATCTGGTCTTCACTTATTTGGGTATAAAGTTTCACTACACTTAACCCGTTTTCAGATACCCAAGGGATCAACATGCTAAACGGCAAAACTATGCCTAAAATACACAAAACGCCATAAACATATTTAATCATATTTCATCCTTATAATACTCTTAGAGTTCTCTCGGTGGCCAAATACTGACCTTATTTTCAATCACTACCTTTTAATTTAAAACTTAGTCTTTTTAGATGATAACTAAGTTTATTGGCTTGTGGCGCATTTTACGCGCTTTAGGTAACCTTTTTGGGTTAAAACTTGGCTGCCTTTTGGATAACTATTTATAAGAAGATCACCATTACTTAGTAACCAAGAAGACTGAGGGCTGCCAATTAGGCCAAATAGTGTTTCCATTTTGAAATCGGGCGTGAGCAGGCTAATTTTTCCAGAGTTTGACGATAGATGAGCCAGACCCGATGTCACTACCACACCAAAAGGCATTTTATAAACATCCTCAACGTTCATTTCTTCTAGTAAAATCATGTTGTTGGCTTTATCAACTCTTAGCAGCTCTCCGCCAAATTCACCATTGTCAGTGCCAATCAAAACTTCGCCGTCGAAATTAACAACCCACGGAGGTTGGACCGTAACCTTTTCGATTTTATAGTTTTTCCCTCCCTTATCATGATATGACCTGACAACCTGAGTTTTACTATATTTCCCTGTTTTTTTATCGAGTAATTTCAATATCCAGCGCCTGTGTATCGGCTCTACGTCAGGGTGCGCAGCTGCTAATTTGACAATGAACTCCTCCATTGACATATCGAGGGTCTCTCTTTCGATACTCCAAGTAAACTTTGTTTTATAGGGCTGTAATGATGGGTCATGTGTTTCGCAATTTATTTCTTCTAGCATGCTAGCAAAACTGCTACTGCTCAAAAAAAGGGCTGAAACAGCGAGTGTTTTATACATAACTTCCTTAAAATATTACATGTCTACCTGTTATTACCATGACGGACTATGGTATAAATTTCAATAGAGTACTGCAGTATTTATAACCTGCGTAGCCCTTTTTACCTTTGAGCTGATTAAGGTATAGATTTAGCCCTATAGTTTACCAATATTTCTTAAAGGATTCTGAAACAAGCTCCTTTCCAGTGACAGCGTAATAGATGAAAATTAGCGCTAATATGAGACAAGAGCTGACCTCTATTACCAGACTTGACACTGGCTCACTCTTAATAACAGATAGCAAAACACATATTATTCCCAAAAATCCTCCTAGCACTGCTGCCAATATTCTCAATATCATCTCGCGCCCCTCCTAAGTTTGGTTGTCGACAAGTAACCACGCTCTCAGATCTACCTCTGAAAAGTTGTTTGACAATAGGCCTGTGGTATTGAATTCATATACGCGGTGCTTTTCCAAATCCACTGGCGCCATAGTATATATTTTTATATTTAAAGAAACGAATTAACAGCCTTTATCGACTCGCAATTTTGGACAGTAAATATTGGGCTTTTTAGGAGCAAAGGTCCCCTAGCTCTGGGCGCTAATTATTTATGGAGCACGTTAACCACGAGCTGACAAGTGCAGCAAGCTCTTTTGGCTTTTCAAGAGGAAGCATGTGACCGCTGCCACAGGCTTCATAAACATGCTCATTCAGGTGTGTTTGTGCCAATTTCTGAAACCAATGGTGATTTATTATTTTATCCGCTTTACTGTAATAAAAGTAGATAGGTATGTTTAGTGTAAGCAATTGAGGTAGCAAGTTTATACGCTCGTTGGTGCATCGGTACTGGTTAATTAACGCGATTTCGCCTAGTTCCCTATCCATTAACTGAATTGTATCAACAATACTTGTACTACCAAGCTCACTAGTTCGATCAATGAGCCCATACGCTTTTTTAACGCTGATCCCGGCATATCCATTTTTTTCTATAAATGAAAGCATGGCTTGTCGAGATGACAATTCGTCAGCGAGCAACTGTGTTGGACTGTTAGCAACGACAAAAAGACGCTTGACCTGCTGAGGGTGCTTACTCGCAATATATGCTGCAAGATAGCCCCCCATTGAAAAGCCCAAAAGATAAATCGGCGCATTTGGTTCTGGGTTAGAGCTTACGAGATCAGCGACGATATCGTTAAAAAGTTTCTCGCACAGTTCATCCAGATTATTGGCATTAGGGATCTCGCAGTGCACTAATTTAATTTGGTGGTTCAGCTCACGACTTAGCGCTTCCCAAAGCCTTTGATTACACATGGTGCCAGGCAGTACATACACTTTATTATGCGTCACTGTATTACCTCAAATACCTTAATTGGATATCTATACTACATCAATATGACGACTGATTTAGGCTCTCTAACTTTTTTAATAGCAAATTTATATATCCGCGGCATAACAACACTACATAAATAAACACAAATGTATTTGTTATGTGTAACAACAACCATAATTGCTCAAAATTAAAGAAGTAGCCAGCCATTTGAATGACACCAGCAGCGGAAAACAAAAAGTAAAATGACATCAAAAGTTTTTGCGGAATAAGCATTGAGCTCGTTTTATTTTGCGGTGCTACTGAACTTTGGAAAAGCCCCTTTACTTTAATTAAGCTTATTTGATAGTAAATGATTTGGGTCAAATAAAGAACGCCGACTGCAGGTGTTACTTCTGTGGAATCAAATAGACGGTACGTGAAAAAAGCCACAAACGGGACAAAATGAATAACTGATCGCCAGTGTGCAACGTAGCTACTATCTGTTTCATTTCGATAGCGCTCTATCAAAGGGCCCAATAGTAGAGGAGATGCATGAATAAATGCAACCACGAGCCAAGGGATTTCAAAATCGAGTAAACTCATAAACTCAACTGCTGGCGAAAGGATCATCACCCAACATAATGCAAGTTCTAGTCGTTGTAATTTTGGTAGCCCTTGTTGTATGGATATTAGTGACACTGTTATCAAAAAAACCACAACGACACTCGATAAATAGCTGATTTGTAATACATCAATTAACACACTTTAAAACCTCAACTTTACTTTTTTACCAACAGCCTTGTTCAACAACCTGTTCAATGTAGCCTTTAAATACCATTTTTCAATTGCCGCACCAGTTCAGGTGCCATCTTTCTTTGTTATGAGCACAATACAAAGCCACTTTACTAGGAATTTAAATGCGTGTCATTAGCATTAAGTGTATTCGCAGCACATAGTCTATGATCCACTTTCCACTAGGCGAAACAAGGCGCGGTGTTGTTTAATGCTCGTCAGAATTTCGGGGGCCAAGAACATATGCTATTTACTCAGTATTGCAATCCCTTGTTGTACCATTTCAGTGAGGTGATGCAAATCATTTTGGAACGTTGCACTACGCAAAAATAGATTCAGATCAAAAGTTAAAAATATTTTTATATTTTTTAAATTTGTTTTTTTGCATCAATTGTCAACTCGCCATTGTTTAAAATTCCAAATTCATATCCTCTTCACATCCAAAAGAACAAAATTCGCACACCTATTTCAACCTTGTTTTTTTAAGGCATTTAATCACTATTCCCTCAATTATTTTAGTTAATAAAGTTCAATCATTATATTTCATAAGCTTACATAATTTAAAAACTGTTTCATAACAACAAAAAACCTCATTATTGAAATATATAAGTAAACAAAATCAAAAAGTTAAGCATAAAAAATTCTTAAATTAGAAGTTTCAGATATGAAAATAATTATCAAAGCGCTTGAATTTTCAGGGGGTTTACACAATAAAAATTAGCCGCTAGGTTATTTGTCAATCAGCAACGGTTGAACATATAACTTAAGGTTTTAGAGCCCAGCTAATGCCAAGTAATGATGTTAACCGGGAGAGTACATATCAAACTATTCATTTAGGCGTGTATATCTATTTTGCAGATTAAATAGAATTCGGCGCATGAATATATTCATATATCAGAGTGTTAAATGTTAAGTAATAAGGCAATTAACTTCTGCGCCAGACCGTAGTCCAGGGCGAATAAAGTCCTGTATTTAAAAAAACAATGGAGTTCCAATGAAACTAAAATTACTCGCAGCGCTTACAACTGGCTTTTTAGCAACTTCAGCATTTGCTCAAACTTCTGTTCAAGATATTGATGGCTACAACAGAACGACGACATACGCAAATGGCGCTGTTGATCGTATTGTCACTGATTCTTTAAGTGCACGTACATTTGAAGCTTGGGTGTACTATAAGGAAGCTGGCTCTGAGTGTACCAGTGGCTATATTTTCGATGAACTAACTGGTCAGCAATATGGGACTGTCAATATCGGCACAGGCGGCATTGGTGCGACCATGGTTGATACTGTTCATTTCAATAACGGTTTCACTGACGAACAACTCAAACGCAACCGCGTTCTTGCTTTGAATTGCCAAAACTTAGAAGGTGAGCAATTCAAGGTATACCATAAATTCTCAGCGCTGCCTGTTATCACATGGGATACAAACCTAGCTGGCGTTGGTGAGTACAAAAGACCAGATTGTACAGGTGCAAGCTCACACTGTGGCGGCCGCGGATGGTATGAGCAGGTGAGCTATACATCATCACTACACATCGACAACAAAAACAAAGACACTTACTGTTCTTCAACAATGAATGACGGTTTCGAGTCACGCGTATTCAATGGCTACGATAGCACACCACTATTCCACACAAACCATTATGCGCTAGAAAATGCAGTATATAACTACTCTGGTCCTGCGTTTAGACAAACTGTGACTTGTCACAGCCCAGTAGGTGAAGTTCAGCGTACTCAAGTATGGGTTGTATCCGGTGAAAACGATATCAACCTAGAAGTTGATTACACTGTTTACAAGTAATGCATTGAGCCGGTCGAGCTTTAAATGACTCGACTGGCCCTTTAAAGCTCACCACCACAGGGCTTAATGCTAATCACGTATTAATAATTATCAAAGAGAGGCCTTTTCTCTCTTTTTTGGCTTCTAACACCTACTTTACTCAGCAGTCCCTTCCGACTTACCTAAGTTACTTGTTTTTGCGATTACGAAAGCCATGTGTATTCACGCCGGGAAGTGAGTTCAGAATGCACACCTATAATTTAATTTACCATTCAATAAAAAAGGCGCCATATAAGGCGCCTTAATGAATCTATGCCAGGTTATTTCGTGTAACCACGTGGCATTGATGAGTCTGTAGTGTAGCGCTCACGCAATTTATCATGACGTGATTCAGTTGTTACCTGCTCGCCGTTGATCCAAATTTTATCAACTCGAGTGCTAAACTCGAACGGATCCGCAGTCCAAAGAACAACGTCTGCACGCTCACCTTTTGCTATTTTGCCGCCTTCGATGCCAAAAGCATCAGCAACATTTACTGTCATCGCTTTAAGGGCGCCTTGATGTGTCATGCCATTTGCAACAGCAATACCAGCATTGTAGCGCATTTGATATACATTGTGGCTACCGTCACCAGCAACATTCAAAATGACTTTTACACCCGCTTTTTCAAGCTCGCCAGCATTACCAAGATGTGCATGTAGCGCGTCAAAACCAGTTGGTAGGTTTGATACTGAGCTCACAATCACAGGTACTTCAGCTTTAGCTAACTCATCTTTTACAAGTACCGCATCGTCTGCACCTTCAATGATAAGATTCAAGCCAAACTGTTTTTTCAGTTTGATAAGTTCTAGTAGCTGAGAGGCGCGTGATGCAGAAGCCACTACCGGTAGTTTGCCATTAAGAACTTGGATCAGTAACTTTTCTTCCGCTGAAGGATCTTTGTCTTTTTTCTTATCTTTTTTAGCGGTTAACTTTGCTTTTTGCTCAGATAACTTTTTAGAGAAAGCTTGAACAGACGCAGCACGAGAGCCATCGTCGCTCACTGCGCCTAAGTCGACAATAAGCGCTGTTTTGCGATCTGTCACACTGCCAAATTCACCAGATAAGTCTGCGACAAAAGCAAGACCTGAGAACACACCACTTTCACCCCAAGGTAAAGAAGGCACGCTTACATTCTGTGTTACTCCACCTTTTCTCGCATATGGGATAAGGCTTGAACGGGGGTTAAACGCAGAGCTTGGATCAAACTCAAGACCTGACTTGTCATATGCATCTACAGAACGAGATACAGCACCCACTTCAACCAAACCTAGATGGTTCATTGACCCGATAAGGCCAGGCGTTAAAATTTTCCCTTGTGCATCCACTGTAACATCAGCATTAAATGACTGAGGATTCACCGCTTTAATTTTGCCGTTCTCGATAACAACAGTTGCGTTTTCAAGCACGCCTTGACTGGTTAGTGTATGCACCGTGGCGTTGGTAATTGCTGTTACTTGAGCGAATACCGCCGAAGAGCTAAGCAACGCGCCAGTTAGGATAGATAATTTAAACTTGTTCATTGTTGCTCCCCTAGCGCTGACCTAACATAAAATCACTTACTGCTTGGTATTTACTGTCTTGGCGATCATAAACTTTTGCGCCATCGATAAATACTTTCTCAGCTTTTGAATAAACGCTAAATGGGCTTTGGTCCCAAATAACCACATCAGCTTGTTTGCCTGCTGCAATAGAACCTGTAAGCTCTTCGACACCTAGAGACTTAGCTGCATTGTAGGTGATCCATTTAATGGCATCTTCTTCTTTAATGTCAAAACCAACTTCATTGGCTGAGTACATAACTTTTGCAGCTTCGTGATTCAGACGCTGAATTGTTGTATCAGAATCAGAGTGGATCACAGCACACGAGTTCTTAGCAGCGTCAACAATGGCGACGTTTTCAAGAGACATGTCATATGCTTCCATTTTGAAGCCCCACCAATCTGGCCAAAGTGCCGCACAGTTGCCATTTTCACCCAGAAGATCAGCAACCTTGTATGCTTCAATACCGTGGTGGAAAGTACCCGCGTGGTAACCAAACTCTTTAGAAAGGTCGATCATCATGGCCATTTCCTCTGCTTTGTAGCAGTGGTTATGGATTAAGATTTCGCCATCTAGTACACCACGTAGCGTATCTAGCTTGATGTCACGATGAGGTGCATCAGGGTTTAAGCCAGCTGCATACTCAGCTTCATATTGCTCCCAAGCGCGCTTGTATTCTGACGCTTCGATCCACGCTTCACGGTAACCTGCCATGTTACCCATACGTGTTGTAGGTGCAACGCCTTGGCCGCCGTATACACGTTTAGGGTTTTCACCACACGCCATTTTTAGGCCATACGGTGCATCTGGGAATTTCATGCCTTGCATGGTTTCAGACGGAACATTTTTTAGTGTAACTGCACGACCACCGAATAAGTTTGCAGAGCCTGGTAAGATTTGTAATGACGTAATACCGCCTTCACGCGCACGGTTAAAACCTGGATCTTGCGGCCATACCGAATGCTCTACCCAAACTTGAGCTGTATTCGGGTTGATCATCTCATTACCATCTTGGTGAGACTCAACGCCAGGGCTTGGGTATGCGCCCAAGTGTGAATGGTTGTCGATGATGCCTGGTGTTACCCACTTACCTGCCGCATCGATGGTCGTGTCTGCACTCACAGACAAATCTTTGCCAACCTGGCTAATTTTACCGTCAACGATGTAAACATCAGCATCATTGATTCTTTCACCAGTACCGGTCAGAACTGTTGCATTTGTGATTAAGGTACTTGAAGTTGAATGAGGCTTATAAGTACTTGGGTAAGGGTTTTTCTCGATTGTGACTTTATCTTTTTGAGGACCAGTGTCTTGCTGGCAACCTAAAAGAGCTGTGCTTAGAGCAAGCACGATCACAGAGGGTTTGAACATATTCATATTTTCATCTCTGTAGTTTTTGTGACTGTAGTTATCAAAGAGACTGTAGCGAAAATTCACAAAAATTTCGATGCAAAAACCTCAAAATGCCATAAATTACGATAAATTACGTGAGAAATTGCAATATTGTATAACAATCAGGCACGACTTATGATTGCTCAGGTTGTTTTTTAGACACACTTTTACATACTTCGACATACTTTTGAAATAGGTTTTAATAGAAGGAGAAAAAGCTGCTAAATACGTCGAAACATCACGCTACCGGTCTGTTAACAAAATAATATCTGAAGTTTTTTTTTGTCAGCTTGAAACAAGTTAGTACGGCTTTTTTATTTTAATTAGATGTACTTACACAAGCAAAAATACAAATACATAATTCCTTACATTCGTACAATCTTCCCTTACAGCATTTTGAGTCGTTCAGAACAATACTCTAGTGGAATCGCACCTAAAAATCTGTTTGGAGAATAACGATGAAAGTACTAATGACCGCTGCTGCACTGACTGCGCTTGTATCTGTATCAAACGCTCACGCCGTTGAATTTGTTGCGGCTGATGACAGCCATGCTACTGAACTATGTATGGCTTTCGCCTCTGATCGCCCTCATATCATGCTTAAAGCGATGCGCGGACAACACACCGCCAAAGTACGTATTACCAATAAACTCGAATGCAACGACATGAATTTAAGTGAATTTGCTCATATGTACAGTTTAACGCGTACCGCCAAATTTATGAAAATTGATATAGAAACTGAAACATCTATCAAAGATATTGCACAAACTGAGTCAACACTGCCTGTCGTTTTATCTGGCTCTAAATAATGACTGATCAAATGGTGTGCATAAATTCGTTATCTATGCACACCTAGTTGAGTCAAGTTAGAGGATACTGGCGATCAATCCGAATAACCCGCCAAATACACCACCCCATACAACAAGCCATCCCAAATGAGTATGGATCATGTTTTGTACGATATTTTTAACCATCACCGGTGTTAACTCGTTGAGCCTTTCATCTACCGCATGCTCAATTGCCGTACGAATTGATTCAAGAGATTGTCCATTCGTTAACACTCCAGATATTTTGTCTTTAAAATCTGGCTGCTCGCTCATTTCTAACAAAGCCTCTTTCATTTTATCGGTAAAAGTATCTCGCATTGGTTCAATGGCTTCTTTACCCCCTACCATCGCTAGCATTGCGCCAAACTGAGAGCCTTCTATCACTTGAACAAGTTTGTTAAAGGCAATCGATAGATCTGCATGTTCTATCACTGGATTCAAATCAATATCGACCTGGTTTTTTTCAGCAAAGCTCTTTAACTTATCTTGATTAAAAAACTCATCTAAAATGAGCTCTTTAATGGCAATTTTAAACTCTTTGAATTTAATGGTAATAACGCCTGAACCATACAATCCGGGGACTTTTTCAAATAACATATGTACTGCAAGCCAGTTGGTAACAGCGCCTGAAAGCGCAAACAGTCCCATGGTGAACAGCAGATCATGATTTAAACCATAGCCAACAGCAACTAACATTGCAGCCATCAGGTTGGTGATAACACTTTTATTCAATGTGAACATCCAAAACATTTCAAAACTGGTGGCTATTCTATTAGATTTAAATTTGCACTCAAGTATTTGTGTTATAGCGAAAATCGATCATAGTTAGATCAAGTGCTCACTCGCCACCGGGCTAACTATGTGGAACCTAGTAAACCAGTACATCAGTGAAGCGATTCACGACAATTTTGAATTTACTCGAAAAACCCAGCTCCCCAGCAACCACAAGTCCAAAAACTATAAAATTGAAAATGACAGGCACAGCTTTCTGGTAAAGGTTGACCACATTAGTGCATTAGAGCGCTATGAGTGCGAAGCGGACAATCATACATTGCTTACTCGTGATAGTGATTTTTTAGTGGCCGACCCTGTGACGATTGGCTCTAGCCTTGAGTATTGCTTTAGCGTGTTTGAGTGGCTACCGTCGCAAACAGACAAACAAGACTGGTACCTGTGTGGCAGCACGCTTGGTAAAATGCACAGCCGCCACGAGCAGGAAATGTTTGGATTCGAACAAGACAATTATATCTTGGGCCTTTCACAACCAAATCAATGGCATAAGAAATGGTCAGTATTTTTCGCAGAAGAGCGCATTGCCTGGCAATTGCAATTATTACATGAAAAGAACATAGAGCTTGTGGATATCGATAGCTTTGTCGAATACATCAAGCCCTTAGTCAACCATCCTGTACAACCTTCTCTCTTACACGGTTATTTTTGGCGCGGTAATATCGCGTTTTCGAATGATAAACCCAGTGTATATTGCCCGGCTTGTTATTACGGGGATAGAGAAGTCGACATCGCCAACAGCGAATTATTTGCTCAGTTACCTGACGCTTTTTACACTGGATACAATGAAGCGTACCAAATTGACAAAGGATATCAACAACGTAAGCCGATCTACCAGTTATATAGTTTACTCTGTCATGCTAACGTCTTTGCTGGTGACTACGTCATTCAATCAAAACAACAGATCGAGCACATCCTAAAATAGCCGCAACATTGCGGTAATAATTGCAATAACTGCTATAGTAAGAAAAGGAGTTCAGGCGGTTGTTGGAGCCATATTATGAAGCAGCTGTATAACCAACGGATCAGCTGCCCCCACTGTGGTCATCATATATTTGTAGACTTAGATATCAGTGAGGGCGACCAAGATTTCTACGAAGATTGTGCCGCATGTTGCAATCCAATTCATTTAAACATGCACATTGATGAAGCCATCAATAAATTGGAGTTAAGAATCGACAGTGACGACGAACAAATCTTTTAGCCTATTGGGTTCAACGTATTTTTTCGCAGGTAGTGCTCAACCGTGTTGACGATAGTGTAAGTTTGCTGATCGACTTCAATGTTGAGCTTGTCACCGTCTTGTACTTTACCAATATTTGTAATAGATAGAGTTTCAGGGATGAGGTGAAGCCAAAATCCGTCTTCATCAACTTCACCGACAGTGAGGCTAGCGCCATTTACTGCAATAAACCCTTTGTAAAAAACATACTTGGCCCAGCTTGCATCCAACAGCAGTTTTATTTTCACATTTTCAGCCGTTTTAACGACACAGTCTACCGTGGCTATATCATGAATATGCCCGGATACAATATGCCCGCCCAGTTCAGTACCAAACGTCACCGAACGCTCAAAATTCACTTTATTGCCACACTTAAGTTCGCCCAAATTGGTTAATTTCAAAGACTCATCAATGACATCAAAGCTTACTTGTCCAACTACATCGGATTGACTCGTTTCAAATTGCACAACGGTTAAGCAACATCCATTCACAGCAATGCTGGCACCTATTGTGAGTTGTTGCAAATGCTCATTGCCAACAGATAACACCAAGCGCATGACGCCATCATTTAATATTGCACTGACAACAGATGCCTGAGTTTGAACAATTCCAGTAAACATGTTTTTTCCGAGGTAAAAATTATGCCGCCATTCTACCTGATGCCCAGCCCTGTCGAAACATATTTACACACTTATTTCGTAGATAAACATCACAAACTTCAATAGAATGCACTTTTTGAAATTACTGAGTTTTAGGATGAAGTTTGAACTCTGGGAAGCCAAAAAGTTAATTAGACTTGCCACACCCGTTCTATTAGCCCAAGTTACTCTCGTGATGATGTCTGTAGTCGATACCATGATGGCAGGACAAGTTAGTCCAAACGACTTGGCAGCACTTTCCATTGCTACTGGGGCACTCAACCCACTGATGTTTTCGTTGCAGGCTATTTTATTGGCACTCACTAGTATGGTTGCCCATAGTGTCGGGGCCAATGATCATGACAGCATTAAACGTTACTTCCAGCAAGGCTTATATTTAGCTGTCATGCTGTCGTCTTTAGGGTTTATAGCCAGCTATTTCACACCGTATTTATTTGCCAGTACAGGCGCAAGTCCTGAGATTGCGCAAATGGCACAAGATTATATCGATTATGTTAAATATGGACTGGTAGCGTTTTTGATCTTCTCTGTGTACCGAAATGTTACTGAAGGCATGGGTAACACCAAGGTTGCTTTTTATATTGGCTTACTTGGTTTAGGGATTAACGTTATCGCTAACTACATTTTTATATACGGCAAATTGGGTATGCCAGCACTGGGAGGTGCCGGGTGCGGTGTTGCCACCAGCATCGTTATTTGGACTATGGCTATTGCACAAATTTGCTACAGCCTAAGAAGCAAACAACTAAAAGGCAAATGGTTGCTCAGTGACTTTATGAAGCCGCACAAAGAGACCATTTTGCAAATAACTAAACTCGGCTTGCCTATCTCGTTTGCCACTTTTTTTGAGGTGACTTTATTTGCGTGTATCCCACTCTTTATTGCCGATTTAGGTGCAGTAGCCGTTTCTGGACATCAGGTTGCAGCAAGTGTAACCATGATCTTATTTATGCTACCGCTAAGTTTATCCATGGCAATAGGTATAAGAATTGGCAATATCAGTGGACAAAACAATATTGAACGACTGGTCAATGCAACCTACACCAGCTTTATACTGGCCGTTGGTGTTGCTGCTATTGTGGCACTCGGTACCTACTTGGTTAGATATGATATTAGCTGGCTTTATACACAAGAAAAAGAAGTCGCCATGCTCGCATCGAGTATAATTATACTCGCCTGTGTCTACCAATTACCCGATGCGCTGCAAGTTGCTGCAAATGGTGTTTTACGGGGCCTAAGATATACCAAGCCTATTACTGGCGTTACCTTTATCTCATATTGGGTAATCGGTTTTACCCTTGGATACGTATTGGCAAAAACAGACCTAATAGTGCCTGCGATGGGACCGACTGGCTTTTGGGTCGGCATTATAGTTGGTCTTACAGTAGCTGCTGTGATGCTGATATATTTTGTGAGGAGAAAACTCGTTGAAATGCAAACTGCTACTTATAGCACTTAGCACGGTTTTGTTAGGGTGCACACCTGCGCCCAGCGACACGAATCAAACATATACCGAACGCCTAGGAAAGGTATTCGATACTGATGGGTTATCTATTGAAGCGCTGAGTGTGTTGCCACACTCAGCCATCGACAAGCCGAAATCTAGTTATACAATATCTGTGATAGATCTTGCCAAACTCGGGCATTGCCGCGTTTCTACACACATTGCAAATCACAACAATCAACTAGGCAAGCTTGCTAAACCTAGCGAACAATTTAAGTATGCACTTAACTTCATTGCATACGCGCAAGCATGCATCGATGACGATAGAACACCAAAAGATGTGCAACAAGCCTTGGAGCTTGCAAGACAAGAAAAACTTGCGCAGCTCTACCCTATGCTCGCTTATGTATTTACCCATGAAAAAGAACTTACCCAGTTTTTTACGCTCACTTTCAGTGAAGTCCAGCGTGAAACCAGCCAAGGGGAAATACATGCCCTAGAAGCGTTAAATACGCTGACAAGCTTAATAAAGGATTTAAACGAACCAAACAAAGCCAATGGCACTATGCTGACAGATGCACTTGAGAAGCTTAATAACAATAGTTATGTGCAAAGTTTGATCACCAGTACCAGAGTCCAAATAGCTTGGAACAAAACAACCACGGCATGGCTTAGCTCTTTGGCGTTAGAGCGCAAAGTCTGCCCGGCTGGTAAAAACAAAAAGCGCGCTCAGGTACTCAACAACGTATTTCAAAAGTTCTATATCCAAGATATTCAGGCTTATCAATCACAGCTTGCCAAACGCTTACACGACATTGAGCCTCACTTTCAAACTTTTACAGATAAATTTGGCGGACAAGACTACCCTAATGTCGTCACACCATTAATAGCCGAGCTAAAGCAATCCGCCAAAAGCCACGTTTACTGGTGGCAAAACTTCTACAAAGTGTGCAAAGTTAGTCCGTTGTGATCGAAAAAACCGCAGACAAACAAAAATTTAGCAAAGTTACTTGATCCATTTCGCAGAGCACTATATATTAGCCGCCGTTGCCAAGAAACACGGCACATTGTACGACCGTAGCTCAGTTGGTTAGAGCACCACCTTGACATGGTGGGGGTCGGTGGTTCGAATCCACTCGGTCGTACCAACTTAATTTAGTTAAGTTATATAACAGTTTTATGATACGACCGTAGCTCAGTTGGTTAGAGCACTACCTTGACATGGTAGGGGTCGGTGGTTCGAATCCACTCGGTCGTACCAACGTTAACTAAATTAAGTAACATTTTATAGTACGACCGTAGCTCAGTTGGTTAGAGCACCACCTTGACATGGTGGGGGTCGGTGGTTCGAATCCACTCGGTCGTACCAACTTAACATCGTTAAGTTATATAGTTTTATTGTACGACCGTAGCTCAGTTGGTTAGAGCACTACCTTGACATGGTAGGGGTCGGTGGTTCGAATCCACTCGGTCGTACCAAGTTCTAAGCTCCCTCTCTTATTTTAAAATCCTTTTTAGCTCCTGAGAATAAAACGCTACTACTGTATTTAGATCTTCATCCTATCCGTACAAATTGCAACAACTGTGCATTTACTATTGATCACCGATCACCCGATAAATTTGGAGCCGATATTTGACGAAGTTGACACTATAAGAAATGAAAACCGGCATGATTCAGCACAGTACCTTATGTCATTGTTATAGTTGTGAGTACCTTTATGTTTATTGGATGGGATAAGCATAAAAATATAGCTAATTACATGATTATTTATCTGGCTTATATAAAGAAGTTCTGTGTTAGTTTTTGGAGTAAAACCATAAAAACTGGACCCTGAAGCAAGTTCAGGGTGACAGAAGTTCTCTAATTAACAATAAAGTTTCACCTTGTGCAAAAACATTACTCAGTACCAGCTAAAACGGCTTATTCCACCTAGCACAAAGGGAATGTACTCACACCATTCGCTGTCATTAACCCCGTTGCACCATACCGTCATCCCGGACTGGCTTCGGGATACATGTAAAGCTTATAACCGATACGTAGTTATCTTATGCAGCACGACGCTCTTCACCTTGCTTTGTAAGAAGAAACCAAGTTCAGTTCCGTTTTTTGGTATTTTCGTCCATAAATACTGGGCCCTGAAGCAAGTTCAGGGTGACATAAGTTCTCAAAAAATGTACTCACTGCGTTCGCCGTCACTACCCCTTTGCACCATACCGCCACCCCGGACTAGCTCCGGGATCCATGTAAAACTTATAACCGATACGTACTCACTGCGTTCGCTGTAATTAACCCGTTGCACCATATCGTCATCCCGGACTGGCTCCGGGATCCATGTAAAGCTTATACCCGATACGTAGTTATCTTATGCAAAACAACGCTCTTCACCTTGCTTTGTAAGAAGAAACCAAGTTCAGGGTGACAGAAGTTCTCAAAAAGTGTATTCACTGCGTTCGCTGTCACTACCCTGTTGCACCATACCGTCATCCCGGACTGGCTCCGGGATCCATGTAAAGCTTATAACCGATACGTACTCACTGCGTTCGCCGTCATTACCCCGTTGCACCATACCGTCATCCCGGACTGGCTCCGAGATCCATGTAAAGCTTATAACCGATACGTAGTTATCTTATGCAAAACGACGCTCTTCACCTGCTTTGTAAGAAGAAACCAAGTTCAGTGACGTTTTTAG